>JBAUFO010000247.1:0-2959 GCA_049679185.1 Candidatus Zixiibacteriota bacterium | reverse complement strand
GCCTAAAGGCTGCGGCTACCCTCTGTTGTTTCCTCTGTACCGGAGGTGGAAAGACATGATGAAGTCGTTCAATCCGTTTTCTTCGAGTATTGACCTATCTTGCCGAGGACAAATGGATGCGTCTCTGTTTCTTTCAACTCAATTATCGCTTGGATTCCCTTCGGGTCGTCAATCTCGCTCAGGGCTTCAACCGCAAAAGCCCGGGTAGCCCAGTCTTCGTCTTTCAGCTTATCCAGAAGAGGTGTAACAGCCTGCCCGCTTTTCAATTTGCCCAACGACTCGATCGCCAGATGCAGGGTGGGCGGGGCGGAATGATCCAGGAGAAAAAGTAAGGGTTCAACCGCTGGGTCTCCCATCTGAACTAAGGAGTGTGCTGAACTCATGCGGACGCTAAAATGGGCATCGGACAGGCCACGAACCAGATAGGGAACGGCGCGGGCATTCTTCATCCTGCCTAAGGCCACCGCAGCGCTTTTTCGGACCACCTCCACCGAGTCGCCCATTCGCAGGCTCACGTCGTCAAATGCCGTTGTATCGGCGATCTTCCCCAGTGACTCGCATGCGTGGCTTCTGATGTTGTAATCCTCCCTGTCCAAAAGCCTGGCCAATGGACCCACCGCCCGATTGTCCTTTATCTCGCCCAGGATTCGAATGGCAAGTTTTATCTCGTCCTTCTCTTCGCTCTCCAGGCGTCCTATCACAGGGATGACTCCAGGCTCTCCGATCTTTCCGAAGACACGGATCAGGGTCCATTTCTCCCTAGCGCTCTGGGTGGTCAACTTCTCCAGAAGATACGGAACTGCTTCCTCTCCCATCTCCACCAACGTACTTTCTGCTGGTTGCTGTAGATCCCGATACTTCTCCAGTGCCCCACACGAGAGCACGAAAAGACTATCTACTTTCTTCTTTAACTGATCTTCATCGTCTGAGTCCTGGCAGTATCCACTGCTCACAGGGAGAAGGAAAAACAGTGCGATAAGTAGGTATTTCGATTTGCCCATCATCTACGCCTTTGCTTTTATCTACGGTGGGATGTTTTACCTATCAATCCCCACCCCCCATTTTGACGGGGTAGTCCACCAGGTGCTGTCGGCTCCGTTGCCATCGTATCCATCCCTGCCTGAGAGATCCAGAAGGATTCCAACGGAACCGTAATCTCTTCTGGGATTACCATAACCCTGAGTATTGCCCGTTACCTGCACGTAGTACCCGTCGTTGCCGCTTTCATCTGCCAGGATTCCAAATCCATTGGCGCTTCCCGCCCCCTGGGACAGGCTTTCGGAAACGTAGTTGTCATCGCCGGACTTATCCCACAACATGCCCAGCGCCAGATCGTGTCCACACCCCTGCGACACGCCGTGGGAGATATACACGTCGTTTCCCGATTCATCCTCTAAGATTCCCAAGCACAGATGCGTACCCGCGCCTTGAGCATACTGAAAGGAAACGTACTTGTCGTTACCTTCCACATCCATCAAGGTTCCCAGGCTGAACCAGTAGCTCGACCCTTGCCCGAATATGTCGGAGGTATAGACGTCGTTACCCGACAGGTCAAACAGCATTCCAATTCCGCCGGACATCATCGGTCTCAGGCCATAGGCGAATCCCTGCGAAAGGCTGATATAGTGATCCTCGTACCTTAAGATATCCTTATACCTGCCACCTGCGAAGTAGTTGTCATTTCCCGAGGAGTCGATTAACGCGCCCAACCCGGAGACGAATCCAAAGCCCTGGACGAAGAGCGCACCCGAGTATTGATCGCTTCCCTCCATGTCCACAAGAAACCCCATACCGAAGCTGCCTGCGCCCTGGCAAAAGGTATCACCGAAGTACTTGTCGTCACCTTGCTCATCAACGAGCACTCCGACGCCGAAAAGCCCCGAACCCAGCGAGAAGTTTCCGGCTAGATAAACATCGTCTCCCGAGAGGTCGACCAGAATCCCGGAGCCGAAGAACCCTGATCCAAGCACAAAGTCACCTTCAGCCTGATACACATCATCTCCCCCGAGATCGATGATTACCGACGAGGCGAAGTCCTTCGTCGAATCAACTGATATTTTGTACTCATCATCTCCACCCAGGTCGATGATAATGGCCGGGCTTCCAGTGTATCTGGAAGAGCCGAATCCCCCAATGATGATCTCTCCTTGAGATGTCCCGAGTTTGAGGATAAGATCATTGGCCTTGTCCCTCTTATTCCTCACCAAGGCTCTCGGCTGGGGTTGGGTGGCCAAGTATTGCTTCAGAAGAGGTAAGCACAGCTGCACGTCAAATGAGAGCCCGTCGCCCATATCAATGATCTCATTCACCCGTATCTTGGAGAGATATGGTATCATGTCCTCAGCCAGTCGTTCTTCATAATCGGCCTGCTCATCCAACTCCTCTGGCGTCTTGAATTCATCCCCCGTGTCTTCCAAGAGAATAACTGGGAGGCTCTCTCTGAGAAAACCCCTCTCCTCATCAGTCAACCGATCGAAAGCTCGTGCGGTTCGCAAATCTGCATGTAGGATGCTGTCGAAGAGATCAGTAATACAACGCCTCAGAGGTTCAGGCAGTTTTCTCAGCACCTTACCGTGGTCCCGCAACAACCGCTTGTTCTCCAGATTCCGTTCTCTGCAGGTGGACATGTCTTCGAACCTCACACTCTCTTCCTTTCTGCGCATGTTGAGATAACCGGCGCACATACTGGGGAGAAAGAACCTTCTCTGCTCTGGAGCTGGAGTGCGGGCTGTCCAGACGGAAAGCCATTGCTGGTTGAACGACAGGGTCGCCATCGGTGTTCGCATCAAGCTGTCGATCAACTCCAATCTGAACGAATCGACGTCCACATAGTCGTCCCTGAATCTCAGATCGTCCGGGGTCATCTTTATGCACCTTAAAGCATCTGTCAAGCTCTCCTCAAAGCCGGACTTGGCCTGGGAAAGAGAATCTGACGGTTCCTCTGATCGGGCCGAAGGAT
>JBAUFO010000246.1:0-12418 GCA_049679185.1 Candidatus Zixiibacteriota bacterium | reverse complement strand
GACCAACAGAACCGCCACCACGATAGCCAGAGCCGGCTGCATGAGCCTTCGGCCCTTTTCGGCTAGATTGCCCAACTTCCTCACCAGACCGAACGCCCCCAGGCCCATGGCCAGCGCAAAGAACATGAATCCGGGCAAAAAGAAGTAGTCCCGGTCTCTCACCTCCAGCCTGATGATCTCCCTGGTCATCTGATCAGGCTGGGTCCCGTCCGCGAAGTTCATGTACAGCACCAGGCCCACGGTACAGGCTAAGATCAGGAAGAGCAACACCACCCCCTCCCTCTTTCTCCTTCGTATCTGCTCCCAGACGCCGAATAGCCCCAAGAAGATGGGGATAAACCACAAGCTCCGGTGCATGTACTGCTCCCGGAAGAACCCCCAGAATCCCATCCTCTCCTTGGCGCCGAACTGGTTCTTCCAGGTGCCCCGCCGATGAAACATCCTGCTTATCATGCTCTCCTGCCCGTACTGCTTGCGCTCCAGAAAGCCTTTGAAGCTGGCCCAATCAGAAGGGTTGTTCTCGTCGATGGCAGGTGTGTTGGATGACCTGATGGGAATAAACCCCTGCACCGAATAGCCCATCACCCCGGCGCAGGTTAAGAAGAAGAAGAGCCCCCATTCGTTTCTCCTGTTGGAGGACAGGGTCAGCATCAAAGTCAACAGGAACCATGCTCCGAGCGCGATCATAAACGGGACCACGCTGTGGATGACCAAGGCCAAAACGAAACCCGTTATCCAGAAGCGCCAATCCAGCAGCTTTCGGCGATCCATCAGAACGATGAGCAGGAATACAGGAGGCATGACCAGAAAGATGGTCATGTGAATGCCGGTGGACAAAAGCCCCAGGTAGGCGATCAGAATCAGGAGCTTGTCGCCCTTGGGAGTGGCCCGGTGATCCATCCAGATAAGAGCAAGATACAGCATCAGCATCATCAGGAACATGGAGAGGCCGTACACCTCGGCTTCCACCGCATTGGACCAGAAGGTCATGGAGAACGCCAGAAATAAGCTCCCCGCGATCGCTCCCACGTAGCGACCTAATCTTATCCACAGGCTCATTTCTCCCTTGCCCCACCTGCCGGTCAGCTTGACGATCACCAGATAGGTCAGCCAGACCGCAAGGCCGGAGGTCAGAACCGAGACTAAGTTCATCCGGGCGGCGATCTGGTCAAAAAACGGAAACAGGGTGGATATGCGTCCGATCAGAACAAATAGCGGGCTTCCCGGGGGGTGGGGAATGCCCAGGATATAAGAGCAGGCAATAAATTCGCCGCAGTCCCAGAAGGAGACCGTGGGAGCCATGGTCTTGAGATAGATGCCGCAGCTAATCAGGAAGACGAAGATCGAAATAAAGATCGAAATCCGATCCTGATTTTCATACCACCTGCGTAAGTTCTCCGCCACTCTCACTCTCCTGAGTCTTCATCTACGGCACACACCATTTGATGTGTACCTGAGAGATACGATAATATAGCCAAGTTTCTGCCGTTGTCAATTCAAAAACCTGTCATCTTCGGTAGGGGTCGCATTTCCACAGGATCCGCAGGACATGCGACCCGCCAGGGAAGAGGTGAAGTGGTAGTTCTTCCCTCCCTTTATGGGAGGGAATAAAAGGGAGGGTGACACGGAAGATCAAAATTCAAAATGAAAAGTGCAAAGTTGCAATTCAAAATCCAAAATATCCCTCGTTGCTTTCCGCAGAAATCCAATTTTGAATTCTGCTCTGCAATTTTGCCCAGACGCCCCCAGACAGGCCCGTATGGGCGTCCGGGCTTTGCATCCGTTGACAGTTTGGCAGTTTCTGAACCAAATGCGTCAACGGATTAAACAGGTTCAACAGATGCCCGAGAACCGTATGCTGTTATCCGTTGCATCCGTTGCATCCGTTGACCGTTTGGCAGTTTCTGAACCAGATGCGTCAACGGATTGAATGGATAGCTGAAAACAGCTTGTTGTTATCCGTTGCATCCGTTGACAGTTTGGCGAGTTTCTTTCACTCTTTCCTGACCCTTTTCCTATCGTCGAAATTATTAAGGTGTCAATAAAATCAACCGAAAAGGAAGGAAGAGACCGAAAATTCATACCAAAAGAAGGAGGGGCTATGTTAATCTGGTGTGTTGTGCTCCTGTTTTTGGGAATCGCCGCCTTTTTGGATTCCATCTTCACCTTCGGAGACATCTTTCATAGGATCAACTCCGTCATGTTCATGCTGGTCTCCCTGGGCCTGTTGATCAGAACCAGCACCAAGATCAGGCTGGCCAAGAGGGAGGGATACGAGAAACGTATCGAAGAGTTAGAGCAGCAGGTGGCGGGGCTGACCAAGAAGGAGCCTAAGAAGGAGACGGCTCCGGTAAGCTAAAAGACTCGAAAGGCTGTTCAAAAATCGAACAATAGACTAGCGTAGTTCCATAGGCTATCCTGAGGAACCGGGGGAGACTTCTGCCTGAAGCTCCCTCAATTTATCTCTGGTCTCGTCCACGTAGACCGAGCGCTCGTAATCTTTGAGCAGCTTCTGGTAAGCTTCGACGGCTTTGGCTTTATCGTTCAGATCGTAATAGTAAACGTCGCCTATCAACTTCTGCGCCTGGGCACAGAAATAACTCTCCGGGTATTCTTTTAGCAGTTCCTCGAAAGCCTTTATGGATTCGGAGAACTTCTTTTCGTCTCTGTAGATCCTCCCCTTTTCCAGTTGAGCCAGATGCGAGAGCTTTGCGGACTTGGCCGAGATTATCTTATTAAGCCTGGAGATAGCAGATTCGTCGTTGCCCTGCAGCTTCTCTAAAAGAGCCCTGGCGAACATGGCGAGCAGTGGCTGGTCCAGCTCCTGGTTCTCGCCGATCACGATTATTCTCTCCAGGCTGTTGTTGACGTAGAATCCCTTGGGGAAATCAGCGATGATCCGGCTGTATCCTTCCTGTGCCTCTTCAAAGTTCCCCTGGAAAAACTGAATCTCGGTCAACTTGAAGTTTATCTCCTCCAATTTCGGCTCCACCCGGTGATCCCTGAGAGCCATTTTGAAATAAAACCGCGCGCTGTCCAGCTCTCCTTTGGCCATCTTGCAGTCGCCACGCCTTACCAGAGCGGCTGGAAACGGATCCGATTTCACGTAGTCTGACACCACGGTCTGATAACGAATCATAGCCTCGTCCGGCTTTTCGAACCGGAAGAGATTGATCTCCCCTATCCGGAAATGGCAGATCCCGATCTCGTTGGGGAAAAATTCGGCATACGCGTCTATTATCTCCTGATAGGTGTTGGCCGCATCATCGTACTTCTCCTGCCCTTCCTGCGCAGCGGCTATGAACAGCTTCGCGAAGACAACAACATCATCATCCGGATGCGTGGAGAGAAGATGTTGGCTGGACTTTATCGCCTGCTCATAGTACCCCTGATTAAGGCACATGCGGATAAACGTGGTGATGAATCTTCCCCCGGCCTTAAAAAGCTCATCCACTTTTTTGTACGCCTCGAACGAGCCGGTCAGATTTCCGGTGTTGAAAAGCAGGTCTCCGTAAAGTTTCTGGGAGAATCTATCCTTCGGATTCTTTCGAATCCTGTCGCTTAAAGCCAGTTCGATCTCTTCTAAGTTCTGCTCGGATCGTATCAGTTGGTTGATTCGATCCTCCACTAAGTCGAATTTGGTCGAGTCGCCGCCCAGGAAGAGGAAATATTCATCTATTGCCTGTTTGTAATTAAAGAGCGCCTCGTACAGGCCGGCTAAGTCGAAGGCAAAGGCGTGGGGATCAGACAGCTTCATGCGGGCCTTCAGGTAGGTTTCGATTGCCTCGGAGGTTTGCTGATTCCTCAGATAAACCCGCGCCACCTCCCTGTAGGCCGTCTCTGGATTCTTGGCCGTTTGGATGGCCTGGTCGAAGTTCTGCCTGGCCTCCTCTTCTTTCTCGGTCTTTAGAAAGACATTTCCTAACTGGACATAATACTGCCACTTGTTCTTCTCGTCTGCGCGCTCCAGGTCTTCTCGGATCAGCCCCTCTACCCTATCGTACTCCTTGGCCGAAAGATACGCCTCTTTAAGAAGCTCGCGCAGTTCCTGCCGCTCGCCGTAGACGTCTTTCAGTTGCTGGATCATCTTCACAGCTTCGCCCGGCTTGCCCACCCGGATAAGCTCTCTTGCTAAGTCCACGTCGCGGCGGTAGGGGTCTACTTCCCTTTCCAACTTGGGAATGACAAGCCCCTCCGGCAGTTTCTGTTGGGCAGAAGAAGAGACGAAGCAAGAAGAAAGCAGGATGAACGACAACGTAAGCGCGAGTAGCCTTCTCATAAGCTAAACTAACCCTCCAGTTTTACATGTATTATACGCCGGAGCGCGGAGGAAATGAAGTGTTTTGGAGTTTGCAGGGATGAAAGACTTGATGCATCAGCATCGGGAAATGCCGATACTCTACGCTTCGGGAATTCGCCCGCCTCTGGCGGGATATTAAAACTATTCCCGAAGCATCCGAAAAGCCGACGCCTCGGGCTTAAGGAATGTCTGTTTCCAATGCTTTATAGAAATCGGTGTGCTATTTCAGACCTTCGATAAAATCCGCTATTTGGTGATCTTCGGGGTATCTCAAAGCTCTTATCGCGGCGACAAGCTTTCCTCTTTCTTCGCGCAAATAGCAGTGGTAGGTCTCCCTTGATGGGGCGGGCTTCTTCTTGTCCAGTTTAGGTACGACTAGTTCGCCTTCGACCTTCGGTTTTTCAAAGGGAAGTACATTGAGGTGTTCAGTGTCATATAAGTTGCCTTCCTGATCCTCATACAAAAACAAAGTATAAGCGAAGTATTTCTCGGCATAAGGCACATCGAGGAACCGCACCGGGGCTGATGTCCTACTCGCGCTGCTCTGGGCATAAGGCAGAACTGTTTCTCGGCGCACAAAGGAATACCGAGAGTCAACGTTCACGCTATCGATATCACCGTTTAGCAGGCGCGTTCTGAACTCAACCGGCTCTGGATACGCCATAAAGAAACACCCAATGTAAGACAAAACGCCCTGTCCGTGGTTGTACAGATAGTAAGAAATTTGGAAGCTGAACTTATCGAGTTTCTCTTCGGTTGACAGTATCTCCACTACAACCAATTCCAGCTCGTCAGGGCTGCAACACGCGAAGCCAATCGGTCGATAGGTTTGTGTCAGCCTACTCTCAATAAGTGAATTCTGTCGATGAAGCTCCTTCAACTCTCCGACGAGAAAGTACAACCCGGCAAGCCCTATTAGCGCCAGCGCAACCGTTCCAACTCCACTGAAGACTGGAGCGTTCGTGCGCAACCACCCACTTCTCGAATTGTCGCCCATATTATTCATGATCTCCTCCTAGTGCGTTGGCACTAGGAAACGCCCACGCTCTCAGCTTCCGTAAGTGCTATTAAGTCTCGTTATGGCTATCCTCTTTCCGGGACTGACGGGGTAACGAGATCCTCGAATTCTCCGATGATCCACCTTCCTTGGGTCTCGTAGCCTTGGGCGGTCCAGCAGCTTTCCGAGACAGACGCCGCACTCGACTCCGGGCCCTCGATGCTTCTTCCCCTTCAATCACATCCCGTTTCAATACTTCATTGCGAAGTATCTTCTCGATCTCCTTCAGGTCAACCTTTAAACCAGAGGAGAGTTTTCTTATATCTCTCCTGATCGCGCTCATGATCGGGTCGCTTAGAATCAATGCTCCGAGAATGAAGCGATTAACGCTCTGAACTCGCTCGTAATACTCTTCCCGAGCTCGCAGCAAGCCTCTTCTGGACAGAAGAAACAGCTTTTCTTGGTCCTCTTTCTTCCTCGGGTTCAAGTCCAGGAAATTGAAAGAAGATAGGCGTTCATGGGCAATCGGTCTCTCAAACTTTATTCTATACAGTTCCCAAACGATTGAGTTTGTAAGAACTACCCACTGTACGCCCTTATTCGCACCATAATCTATGGCCTGCTTCAAGTGATGGTCTCTTAGGGTGTGTCCTATGGCTTTCACTTCCACAAGGTATTGTATCTTGTCGTCCATCTTTATGGCGAGGTCACAATAGGTGCCTCGTATGGCGTATTCACTGGTGATCTCCACGTATTTCTCAAACCCAAACACTTCGGCCAATATGTCTTGAATTATTGATACTGTGTCCGCCTCATTCACATCACGATCTCGTGCGATTTTGAGGGCGCGCTGGAACTTAGGGACCGTCTTTTGGTAGCGTTCCAGAACTCTCTTGGGGATTGCTGCCATGAGTATCCTCCCACTTTAAGTGATAGCCTTTGTTTTGAAACGTTCTCCTGCCAATATACTACAACTTCCAGTGCCTTGTCAAGCCCTCGCCTCGTTTCAGTACAGAGAAATTTCAGATTGGTTAGTCAAAGGACGGTTTCGCTCCTCGTGGATGTTATCATCCACGAGACAAAAGCTGGCTGTTGGACCTTGCTACGTCGTAGGGACAGCCTTCCTTCGACTTTGCTCAGGACGGTGAGCTTGTCGAACCGCGTGGCTGTCCGCCCCCCACCCCGGACAGGGACCCCGCCCTGGCGGGGTTTCGCAAGCTCAATAAACCCTGTCCCTACGATTTCACCTACTTTCCAAACTCCCGCACCGCCTCAAGCAGGGCTTCTTGCACCGCATCCTCCCCCATCCAGTGGCCGGCCCGTTCCGCCATCACCCTCTCCTTAGTCCTCTCCCGTAAAGGGAGAGGAAACGAATTCTTCCTTGCCTTGATGGTTCGACAAGCTCACCACAGGTGGGAGGGAATAAAAGGGAGGGTGAAGTTCGCCCGAACTTTCCCGAAGGAAGAAAAAGCGTCGGGCAAGGTCCTGTCCTGTGGAGCTTGGCCGAAGGGTGCCCGATCTGCCGGAGACTACGAACACATGGTAGGCAGGGCTTCCAGCCCTGCTCAAGAAGAATCAGCGAGGATGATGATATCCTCGCTGAGCGATCTTCGGGTCCGGCCGGTTTGAAGGGGGGATGGACCTAAAAGAACTTGAATCCTCTATTTGAGAGAGACAGCTTCGATCAGATTTAGTCCGCTCTTTAGGACCTGATAACCTTTCAACTCCTGAGCGCTCACCACATCTCCGTTTTCATCCAGGAATTCAATCTCCAGATCATAGGTCCCCTGTTCGATCTCGAAATCTCCCACGTATATTCTTCCCGGAAGCAGGCGCGAGCAGCGAAGGTCGGCATTCTCGGAGATATCTGTGGCAACGTCGACCGCCGCCTTCTTTAGCCATCCCCCCACTCCTCCGGTGTCGGCCTTCTTCTTGGCCTTATGCGCTGCCAAACCCTTGGCCACTGCGCGGGCTACTGTGCGAAGTTAGATAAGCGACTTCTTGGCCCCAAAAGTCTCCTCTGCCACTCTTGCCACGTCCTCCAAAAGCTGCAGCTCACCACTTCTGCATGATCTCCCCGAAACACTGCAAGCCGCTATAAATTACTGCGCTGTAACCGTGGCCCGGCTGTGTCCAGGCGCCTGCCAGATACAGATTCTTAATCGGCGTCTCGTGACCCAGCCGGCTGGGGCCGGAGTTGTCCAGGGTCTGATCGAATCCGTATACGGCCCCCCGGTAATTGCCGGTGTAGCGCAGGTTGGTCAAAGGTGTGCCGATCTCCTTGATCTCTATCACGTCCCGGAGTCCGTGCAGAAGCGTTCCTTCCACCTGGTCAATCAGAATGTCGGCCATCCGCTCCTTTTCTTTCGTGTAGGCCTTCTTCTTGCCCTTGAAGTAGTCGGCCTCGTACTTCTTCCAGTGATCGTATCCCTGGAGCGCGATGATATTAACGGTGTTTTTTCCTTCCGGAGAGTAACCCTTATAGAGGTTGTCATACAGCGTTAAGCCGAAACCGCCCACCACCTCTGCTTCAAGAGCGGCCTCGAATTCAGCCTCAGGGTCATATTCAGTGGTGCAGAAGATTTCTGTATCGGTAATTCCGATTTCGCCAACTAAGTCTTTTTTCAGGCCCAGGAACACCTGGAAGCTTGAGAGGCTGACGCTGAACTGATCCATCCTGGCCAGATACTCTTTAAGATGGTCATCCTGTTGCATCATGGTGCGGAAGGTATCATGGGCATTGGCATTTGAGATCACGACTCGTCCGGTAAACTCTTTGCCCTCTGCTGTTCTCACTCCGTAGGCAGCGTGATCTTTCACCAAAACCTCTTCCACCTTAGTGTTGAGCATCACCTTGCCGCCGCGCCCCTCGATAAACTGCACGAAGGCATTGCTCATCTTCTGGGATTTTCCCCTGGGATAATACCCACCCTCCTGCAGGTATCCTATGGTGGGCATGGCATAGTAGTAGCTGGCCAGCTTCGACGGCGGAAGCCCGTAGTATCCCCACAGTGCGGAGACGATGGCTTTGAGCTTGGGATTCTTGATGTGCTCATCCATCATCTGACCCCAGGTCTTGCTGTAACATTTGAATAGATGGGGGAAGTCGACCGGGAAGCGGCTCATGTCGACTTGGCCCCGCGCCCTCGACAGTTTGTTGATATCCTCAGCTACTCCTTTCATGTCTTCGAAGAGCTCCTCTATACCCTCCTTTTCCTCCGGGAAGTAGCCGACCAGCATCTTGATGTAACCGGGTAGATCCTTCTGTGGCACCCGGAAGTCATGATCGGGATAGATCGCCCGGTAAAGATTCGGATGAGGCACAAACTCCACGTCTGTAATCTCAGGGAAGCCGGGTATCAGGTTGTGAATCCCTTCTCTCTCGCCTACCGTGGTGGAGTGCAGCGAGGCGTCGAACTCGAAGCCGCCCGGTCGCTTGAAGGTGGTGGCATATCCGCCCGCCCGGTCGTGCTTCTCCAGAACCAGCGGTTTGAATCCCTGTCGGGCGAAGGCCGCAGCGCAGCTCAGTCCACCCAGGCCTGAGCCGATGATTACCGCATCGAATTCATTTTCACCCATCTCGGCCATTCCGCCGGTGGGGAAGAGGCTCCAATCAAGCGCCATCACTGAAGCCCCAGCCAACAATGCTCTAATGAAATCTCTTCTTTTCATCTCTTCGTGAGACATGACCCCTCCTCTTCTACTGGTGAATAATAAGTTCTGCATCCATACTCGCCGAACATCCTGCAAATGCCGACGCATCTACTTGAGAGAGACAGCTTCGATCAGATTCAATCCCAACTGTAACACTTGACAGCCTTTACGAGGCGTTCGGGATCGAATCTCGAACAGAGACACCGGGATGCAACCCCGATGGCCTCAGATTATGGTAGGCAGGGCTTCCAGCCCTGCCCAAAAGGAACTTGAGCCCCCTGCTTCAGAGAGACACCTTCCACCCGATTCAATCCCCTCTTCAACACTTGACAGCATTTACGAGGCGTTCGGGATTGAATCCCGAACAGAGACACCGGGATCCAACCTCGGCGGCGTCAGAAAACCTATTGGGGTGACAAATTCATTGAGAGAGTGTCTAATGGTTCTTTGCTAATCACTTCAATCTTTATATCATTTTCCTCATGAAGGTATCCCGTGGTATAATAAAAACCCGCCGAGTCCTGGTCGGGAGTCATCTGCTCTCTTCCTATCCCAATAGCTCCTGTTCTCCGTCCGGTTATGGAGACAAACCGCCCGTCAAATCTAATTTTGATCTGAACGTCTCTCAGTGCACCGGTTGGTTGTGACCTGAAAACATAAATCGTGTGAAATAGGTTTGATATAGAGTCTCGTAATGGCTCTGTACGGCCCAAGAAAACTAACTTTGGCTGCATTTTTGATATTTCCGAAGCCAGTTTCTGCAGAGCTTCTTGGTCGCTCCATCCTGGAAACCGCAAGCGAGCCCTGTTTACGAAAGGTTCTAATAATTCCGTCAGTCTTCGATTGCTATTCTCTACCTCTGAAAATCTAGCTTTAAGAGAATCGCTTTCATCTGAGAATTTAGCTGCAAGAGAGTTCCTTTCTTCGCTAAGTAATTCGTACTGACCACTGATTGTCTCGTATTGTCTTTTGAGCTCGCTGAAATTGCTGTCAGTTGCCGCAAACTCTCTTGCCTTAGATTTTGATTCCCTAATCTCGCGAGCAAAGTCTCCCCATATTGTCACCGTAGTCAATATCAAGCCCGCAAGGAGCCACATCTTATACTTCTTAAGCTTTTGCTTATCTGTTAAGTAGAGAAATAAATACCCCAGCCCACCTAAGACATTCGCTAATATTGTTAATCCGATTCTCCAGAACATAACACCCGAACCATCCGATAATCGATCATTTGAGCGAGACAGCTTCGACCAGGTTCAGCCCCTTCTCGAGCACCTGATAGCCTTTCAATTCCTGGACGCTCACCACGTGTCCGTTTAAGTCCAGGAATTCGATCTCCAGATCATAGGTCCCCGGCTCGATCTCGAAATCTCCCACGTATATTCTTCCCGGAAGCAGGCGCGAGCAGCGGAGGTCGGCATTCTCGGAGATATCTGTGGCAACGTCAACCGCCGCCTTCTTTAGCCATCCCTCCACTCCTCCGGTGTCGGCCTTCTTTTTGGCCTTATGCGCGGCCAAACCCTTAGCCACGGCGCGAGCTACGGTGCGAAGGTAGATGAGTGACTTCTTGGCCTGAAAAGTCTCCTCCGCAACTGTTGCTACGTCCTCCAGAAGCTGCAATTCTCCCAGAAACTCCGAATTCGAAAAGACCCGTACACGAGTTATGCGTGAGGGTCGGGGGACGATTTCCGGAATGGAGAATTTGAAATAGTAATCCTCCGAAACCGGAATGGGCAGGTGACCGTACTCCGAATCCTTTCTCCAGGGGTCGGTGTACAGAACCTGCACCAGGTCTAAGTCCTTGTCGGTCCGGATGCGAAGGTTGAGCGCCTCTTTGACCGGAGAGAGGCCGACTAAAGCGACCACGCTCAGCATCGATTTATCATCTGACGAGTACTTCACGTCCGGAACATCGAAGTCATAGATGTGAGGCTGCTCCCTGAAGGCTGACCTGAGCAGATCAAAGTCGATCCTGGCGTCATCCATCTTGCCGACGGCAGCGTAGACGTGCATGCTCAAATAGCGCGCGAAAGCATCGTTGTTGAACCGCACTTTCTTGGCTTTGTACTCGATTTCAACCTTCTCCTCGTCATCTTGCGAACCCTCCTGGAATCTGCGGGAGACGTCTGCGTATTTCTGTTCCAATAGATTCAGTTTTTCGTTGGCTCGCTTCACCTCCACAAATGCGCCGTCGAAGTCATCCTGCGCCATGTAATTAAGCGCCATGATCAAATTTGTGTAAAGGATCTCGTAGTCCTCTCCGGCGTATTCCAGGACATTGTCATTCAAGAGAAGGGACGTTGCCGCCCGGGAGACGCTCTTGGTGAAGAGCTCGTCGGCAGCATCCTCAGCCTGTGTCAACCTCTGATTGCTGGTGTCGAAAAGGGAGGCGTAGTGGTAGGCCAGCCCGGCATCTATGTAGTATAGAAAGCGGTCCTTTTTTCCGTATTTATTCTTCGCCTTGGCTGCCTCTATTCTTTTAGTGGCCGCATCGAAGTTGCCATCTTCAAGTTCGGCGGTAATCGGCTCGTAGAAGGCTTTTTGCGTCGCTACGGAGCCGCAGCCAACAAAGAGAAACAGGAGAATAAGCAGCCCGACGGCTGCCTGTTCTCTGGTCACCGACGTCAAGTCCGCCAATTTTACCACTTGGTCTTTTTCTTGGAGATCTCTTTTTTGATCTCCTTGCTGCCGATCCAGACCTTTTCCATGCTTTCGATGTCGATCATCTCCAGATCGGTCTGATAGAACACCACCCGGGTGCCCTCGATCTCGTCGGTTATCGACTTGATGCCGCCCAGAAGGACAAAGTCTGCACCGGTCTCGTTCCTGATGCGCTTCACGGTCTCCAGCGAGGCCCATTCCTGCTGATCCAAACGCTCGTCGCGAATCTCGTCTCGTTGGTGTGTGGTGGCGACAAACCTCACCTGTCCCGAATTTAACAACTCCCTTTCAAAATCGGTGGTGAACGTTTCGGTGTCGATATGCTCGCTGCTCCGGTTGCGGATGGTGCCCACGGTGACGATCGGTTTCTCGCCTGCCTGTGCCACCCAGTTGGTCAACCAGACCCGGGAAAGGCAATCGGATACCATCTCCTCAGCCACCAACCGGGCGTCGGTATCGTTCCATTTGCCGCTTAAGTCAGTCTGCGTCTCCGGGTCGATGCGGTAGACCTTTCTGGACGAACCGCACGCCAGCGTCAGGCAGAGCGCCAGTAAAACCACGACTGCTGTTTTCATCCCCTCTCCTTTCTTGAAGAGTTAATAGATTTATCAACTCAACTATATTACGCTGTGGTTAACTAAAGGTTGTCCGACATTATATGCAAGAATTAAAACATGGTTTTTGCCCTGTCAAGCTCTTTCTGCCTTGTGGGATCGAATCATCGTATTGGCCTCTTGCCGCTTCTATTTGTATTGAAAACGTCGCGAATCGGGTTTGCCTGAGGGCAATGTGACAACACAGCATTCTTG
>JBAUFO010000245.1:0-9377 GCA_049679185.1 Candidatus Zixiibacteriota bacterium | reverse complement strand
GGCCTACCCTGCTCGACGGCCACCACCAGTTCATCCTTGCCCACATCGATCCCCACACAGAAATGACTCTTGTTCATGGCCCGACTCCTATGTATATTATAGTTGAGGACGCCAGCGCCTACCTTGTTCATGCAGGCTCTTCCCGAAAGCGAAGGCCTCAGATACTGTTCGGCGTTGTGCGATCCTGTGACAGGCCGGGAGAACTAATCTACCAATCAGGCTCGAAAGGCCTTGGCCGGGCAAAAGCTTCATCCCGGCCTGTTTCTTTTGTCCAAAATAAGATACAATCTGGAAGGTAAGATACAAGGGCGGGTTCATCCTGAAGGGACTCACCCTGAAGGGCATCTTGCCCGGCGAGTTTGCTCAGGAATCCGGTGCCTCTGACCCTATGATGTTCGGTGATCTTGGGGATGTAAAAGCGGAGAGACTGGGATTCGAACCCAGGAGGGCCTTGTGGGCCCTACACGCTCTCCAGGCGTGCTCCTTAGACCAGCTCGGACATCTCTCCGTGAAAGGCAGTCAACAGGGAATAGTCAATAAAGCAATCCATCTGGCTTGGCGCGTGACTTCTTTCAAGTTCCGGCCAAAACCTTCGACCCTTGTGACCAGTAATCTGACCTCAGGTCATTATAACAGGTTAAACGAAGGAAGGCAACGATTTTTTGGCGGGCGTATCTGACATAGAGTTCAGACAGATCAGATAATAACGACAACGGGAGCGCCTGCATAAACCAGGAGCAAAACCCGGGTTCAGGCGGCGTAGGCTGGGGCAAGAGAACGCCTGAGAACAGATATCAGTGCTTACCTGCTCGGGGGTTTTTCTAAGAGCCCTCCAACTGTTTGGATTAAGCTAAATATCCCGGAGGCTTAGGGACCGCAACACCTCGAGACAGTGCCATGTCTAAATAGGAAGTTTATGAGAAACACTATGTCTCCCACGTTGACTACCCCATCGCAGTTGACGTCTCCGGCAGAAGAAGGCGAGGGAGGATCACCGTTTCTGTAGAGATAGTTGGTCAGGAATACGACGTCTCCCACGTCCGGCGTGCCGCTTCCGTTTACATCTCCACGATAATCTAGAAGGTCAATTAGAATGGCGTACTCCACTACCGTGTTGACCGCATGGCCGGTAAGGTATGCCTGAGTCTGAGCAACGAACTCCTCCGGAACGTCCTGCTGGTAGAAAATGTCCATGTAGTAGTCGATATCTTCATAAACCGCGTAATCAGGAATCTGCCATTCCCCTGCCGGGTGTGAGGAACTCCCGTCCGCCTGGTAAGTATCGTGAGAAACGTTTCCCGGATCGTTGTGTATCGTGGGATCGCCGTGCGGCGTGGGGGTATGAGGAATGTAAGACCCGGAGAGCACTCTCCCCGAGCTGCCAGTTTCCGCATGGTCAAAGAACGGATCGGAAAACGCGATCGTAGACTCTACCGGGTTTACCCCGGCCACGGTGACGTAATGTCCGCCCACCCGCCACCATTTGTTGCTTGACAGGTACCAGAAGCCCAAAAGTAAGACCACGTTCTCCCGTTCCTGCACCAGGGATTGTACCGAAGCAAATGTGGGACGTGAATAGGCTTTGACACATAAGCTGTCGTTCAGATCGCTCCCGTCAGCGAAGGTCTCGCTTGTCAACCATTCTTCAACGGCATTGGCAACATCTTGAACCTCAGTGCCCACTTGGGAGCCCCCGGTCCGATAACCATCGGTGTCCATCTGCCAGGCAAGTCTCTCCACCAACTCGCCCCAGCTATCCATAGCGCCCTGCGGTTGAGGGCCCGGGACAAAGGGTTGTGGTGTTGCCGGGGGCGGCCCGGCCAAGCAACACGGGGTGCCAGTGTGATCCACATTCCAAAGATCGTGATCGTCCCAGTTGCTGTACGGAGACAAATTGGCCAGATAATCCCTTACCAGAGGAAACTGGTCCACCCCGTCTCCCATGGTTCCCAGCGGAAGATTGAACTTCGAGTCCATCCACCAGAAGGAATTGGCAACCGACGCCGGGGCAGAGAAGGTAAACCGTCCGGTTCCGCTGTTGATCCAATTATCCTGGCGCTGATCGAAATCCGGCATTCCGCTGGGGGCATAGTCCGGGAAGGCAGACTCCCAGAACATGTGCTCCTGCCGGGCGCACATCATCACCGCGTATTCTACCTCAGTCACGAAGGTCGTTCCCGCAGGCGCCGGCTGATAAAAGGAGGTAAACTCCGAAGGGAAATTCTGGCCGGTATACTGACGAGCAAAATCACCATCGAGCTCCAGATAGTTCATCAGTTGCCAGAACGGATTCCCCGGAGAGGGAGACTCCAAGCTGGCTTGATAGATATCGTGAGACACATACTGCAAATGGTTATGCAGGGTGTCGTCGTGGGGAGGGGCCGGGTGATCCAACGGTCTCACTCTGCCCGGCCAGTGGTATTCGGCTGCATCCTTTGCCGGGTCGCTTATAGCGATCTTAAGCGTTTGAGGTTTCACTCCTGACATGGTGACGAAATGGCCTCCCTCTCTCCACCAGTTTTCTCCATCCCACCACCAGAAACCCAAAAGCAGGACAATGTTCTGGCTGACCGAAAGCGAGTCGGTCATCTCATCGAAATCAGGAGCCGGCCAGAGGCTGGTGTACAGACCGGTAATGGCAAAATCGTTGATGAGGTCGTCAATTCCGGTCCTCATGTTATGGACTTTCGTGCCGGAGGAGTCGGTCTGAAAGTAGCTGGCCAGGGTGTCGATAAACTCCGGTATGCCCCAACCTAAGGGGATATTGACTCCGAACCACTCCAGACAGTTCCCTGCCGCCACGGGACCGCAGCGGGCAACCCACCCGTCCTGACCTGCGTCGACGTCCGGGGTGCCGCTGGGCGCATATCCATTATCACCCAACCACGTCCACCCGGTGTCACAGACCATAGAGTAGGTCTCACCGGCGAGCCGGAACATCATCCAGCCCGGGTCAGGGTCGTTCCAGAAACGGTTCCATTCCCACCAGGGGGGAGAAGCCGGAGAGTGCCACAACCACTGGTAGCAGGTGTCCACCATATCCTGCTGCGTGTCTGAAGGTAAACTTGGGATGGCTCCCCCTTCGCCGCTCACATATTCCAAGGTGAAGAAGAAGGGTTGGTCCACGCAGATGTTGTCGGCGAAACTCACCGCAGTCCAGTCCGGAGAGAAAGTGGTGACGGTGTAAACCGAGGATGACCATACCTCTGTTTGCGGACCTTCACATATGTCGGATCCAATGCTCCACACACTGAACCTCACCTCGGTGGACTCCACTCCGGCGTGATTGAAAAGCAGTAACTCCACGTCGGTTATCTGAAAAGGAAAGGGATAAGGAACACCACATTCCCGAGGATCGAAGTATATCGCAACTTCATCGCCGGCATTCCAATTGGGGAAATACGTCAGGGCCGTTCCGTCGTCATACTGGAACAGGCAGAATGCCTTGGGTTCGGCTTTGAGAGAGGATGGGTTGGGAATTCGAGCCTCCTCCGCAATTCTCAGAACGTCGGAATCTCCGGAATATGAAGAACTGCTGACTGTAAGAATAGCCACCAGGAAAGCCGGGATCACAGCTTGGCGAAGAGGTTTCGTCTTCATACCGGAACTCCTTCAGGACACAGCCCTTGCCCGCGAATTCGTCTACTTCTTTAATATCAGCGGCGGAGTCTTAAACTCCATTCTGCGCCTTAGGCGCGTGTCACGCCTGAATCAGAGATTCAGCTATTCGATCGTCAATTTCAAAACAGAAGGGCAATCCCTTCTTCGGACCCTTAGCGGCTCTCACATGCGACAGCAGAAGCCATAGCGCGCCTTTGATTTTAACATAACACATAATCGCGTTTTGTCAAGATACGAATTGATGAGTTAGCTTAACTGTTAGGGGTGACCTCTTTTACGGATCTGGAACAGGTCGATATAGCCATCCTATCGAACTACGGTCCCGATTCTCTCCCAGCGGGCTCGCCAGGGAAAGTGGGTGAGATTGTAGAAGAGAATTTCGAAGAAGGAGGATATGTAGTTGTTGGACCACGCGGGAGCTTCGGGGTCGGGAGCCCAGGAGAAATAAACCAAAAATGCCTTTCCCTTAATATACTCTCTCTCCAGAAAACCCCACTCCCGTGAATCCTGGCTGTTGTCCCGGTTGTCCCCCAGGACGAAATACTGCCCTGGTGGTATCTCGAACGGGCCAAAGTTATCTCGATTGGAGTATTCCGGAGGATATATCTGATAATCTGTATACTTGTAGGGAAACCAATTCTCTGCTGGTTGTCCGTCAACGTATAGCCTTTTGTTGATTATCTCCACGCTCTGACCTTCGACGGCAATTATCCTCTTTATGAAACTCTTGCTCGGATTCAGGGGGTACTCGAAAACGACAACATCCCCCGCGTCAGGTTCGGAAAACCAATAGGATAGCTTGCTCACCAGCAGGAAATCTCCCCTCAGAAGCGTATCTTCCATGGAGCGTGACGGGATGCGGTATGCCTGCACCACAAAAGTGCGTAACAGTAGCCCTATCACCAGAGCAATGCATACGGTTAGGGCATACTGCTTGAGTTTGGACTTCTGTATCCGTCTCATCGGTTGTCAACCTTATGACGTTCGACCGCTATCTCGGTCGATACTGCGGGTCATTATCTGTATCGGAAGCTTTTTGACGAAATTTATGAAATCAGGTCCGGGAAAGCCTTATATCGAAGGCTCCAGAGAAGCGTACCGTTCTTAATTTGGGTGCCCCGATAACAGCTTAAAGTCCTGGTTCACTTAAGATTCTGGCTCTACCTGCTTATTTTTCACTCCGGCAATTGCGACAGTCTGATTTTATCCTGCTGCATTCGCGAGAGAATGATTTGACCCTCGGAACTGCTTGACTTTGGAGAACTGGTGGCATAATTTGCAGTTAGAGGTGTTTTACGCCAATGAAACATGATGATTGACGTTTTAAATTATATGGACATAACCTGAAGTGAGGAGTTATGGACAAGTTTGTGATACAGGGTGGAAAAAAACTCTCCGGCACGGTGGGAATTCAAGCCTCCAAGAACGCGGCCCTGCCCATTCTGGCCGCAGCTCTGCTGGTGGAGAAGGGCGAGACCATGATCAACAACGTGCCCGATCTGGTGGATGTGGACGTCATGCTCGGGGTGATGGAGAAGCTGGGAGCTAAGGTCCAAAGATCTGCAGGAGGCCGGTCTAGTAAGCTGCCCTCCGGAAGCAGGGTGGTGATAAATGCAGAGCATCTGAGGAGCTTTGAGGCGCCCTACGATCTCGTCAGGAAGATGAGAGCTTCTTTCTTGGTGATGGGGCCTCTTTTGGCTCGGTTTGGGAGGGCAAAGGTTTCGCTGCCCGGCGGATGCGTGCTTGGCCCTCGACCGGTGAACCTGCATCTTTCCGGCTTTGCCAGGCTGGGAGCAAGGATCAAGGAGGAGCACGGCTATGTAATTGCATCCGGCAGCAAACTCTCCGGCAATGTAGTCTGCTTCGATCGTCCCTCACATACCGGCACCGAAAACATCCTCATGGCCGCCTGTTTGATACCGGGACGAACCACCATTGTGAACGCCGCCTGCGATCCTGAGGTGGAAGACTTAGCCGGCTTTCTGCGTCTGATGGGAGCAAAGATTGAGGGCGCGGGAGGTTCAACCGTCTACGTGGAAGGGGTGAAAAGGCTCAAAGCAGCGGAATATACTCCCATCCCGGATCGGCTGGAAGCCGCCACCTTCATGATGACCGCCTGTATCACGGGCGGCCATGTGAAACTCAAAGAGGTGATACCCGAACACGTGAGAATGGTGTCGCTCAAGTTGACGGAGATGGGCGCTAAGATAACGGAAAGCAAAAGAACCATCACGGTGAAAGCCCCCAGAAGGCTCAAGCCAACTTCCGTGACCACCTATCCCCATCCCGGGTTTCCCACGGATGCGCAGGCTTGCCTGATGGCCCTAACCTGCATAGCCGACGGCACAAGCCAGATCAGGGAAACGGTATTCGACGAGAGATTCTCTCACGCCATGGAGCTTTGCCGGCTGGGAGCCGACATAAGGATCTCCGGAGACAGGGCCACTATCAACGGCGTCCCCCGGCTCAAAGGGGCCTCCATCATGGCCTCCGAGATAAGAGGTGGAGCGGGACTCACACTGGCCGGACTGGCAGCCGGGGGAACCACCGAAGTGCTGAGAGTGTACCACATCGACAGGGGATACGATCGCTTAGAGCAAAGACTTGCTCAATTGGGTGCGAACATAAAGAGAGAGAAGGCTTAAAAAAAACACGTCGGAAGGGACTCCGATTCCGCGCTGAAGCTGCAACAGGGATTGTTGCCGGGAATTGAATCCGGAGAATTCGCCGGGGTAAGCATGATGAACTTAAGGTCGATTGAAATCTCACTGCCGTATCTTCCCCGTTCCTCAGAGACCGAAACAGAGGAGGTTTAACAGGTTTCTTGATAAAAGGTTTGATGAAGTAAGATAGATGTGAGAACTCAAAAACCGTGGAATGCGGGTTTCTCGAGCATGAGAGTTACTCAAAACCCCAGGCAGGTCCAAATTCGCGGTAGAAGCAGTTAAACCTTTCAGGGGAATCTGTGTCAAACAGATAGAGAAGGGATCAAAACGAGCATCATGTGGCAAACCTTTGCTGCAGATTCCATAAGCGGCCGGGAGGCCGCGAGGAGGTGTCAATCATGAGACGTGCCACCTATTGCCTTATCATTTTCAGCCTGGCTTCAGTCTTACTCTTGGGCCAGGCAGCAGCGCAGGAGCCTTATTTCGGCAAGAACAAGGTGCATTACAAATACTTCGACTGGTACTTAATCCAGAGTGAGAATTTCGACGTCTACTATTATAAGGGGGAGTACGTTCTGGCTAAGTTCGCCGCGGACGTCTTGCAGGACGCCTACCTGAAGGTGAAAAGAGAACTACGTTACGACTTGACCAAGCGGATCCCGGTCATCGTGTACAACTCGCCCAATGATTTCCAGCAGACCAACGTTATTCCCAATCTGATCGATGAGGGCGTGGGGGGCTTTACCGAGGCCTTCAAGACTCGGGTAGTGGTCCCCTTCACCGGGTCCTATGAGGATTTCCGGCACGTGCTTCACCATGAGTTGACCCACGCGGTGATATACGACCTGCTTTACGGAAACAACTTCGGTTCCCTGTTCAGCCGCCAGTATCTGTTTCAACTCCCCTTATGGTTCGCCGAAGGGTACGCTGAGTATTCCTCACGCGGCGGCTGGGACATCCAGGCGGACATGGTGATAAGAGATGCCGCCATCAACGGATACTTAACCCCGTTGGAGTTTGCCGGGGGTTATTTAGTCTACAAAGAGGGGCAGTCCGCCATAAACTACATAGTTGAGAAGTATGGTGAGGAGAAGCTTTCCGAGATTCTGAACAAGGGCAGAAGTCAGCTCTCCATGGACAAGGCATTGAAGTCCGCCATAGGTTTGGACCAGAGGGAGTTCTCTGAGGAGTGGATGAAGGCACAGCGGAAAAGATACTGGCCCGAGATCGCCCTGAGAAAGGAAGCCAGGGAGTTCGCCAAGCAGCTCACTCATCATACAAAGGATGGCTCTCATATCAATGAAAAGCCGGCTTTCTCACCGACAGGTGACCGCCTGGCTATCTTTTCCGACAGAAGCGACTATACGGAGATTTATATAGTCTCCGCCATCGACGGAAAGGTGATCAAAAGACTGGTCAAAGGGGAAAGATCAGGAGATTTTGAGTCTCTTCACTCTTACGTCAGCGGCCTCTCCTGGTCGCCGGACGGCAAGAACTTAGTCTTCGCTTCAAAGAGCAAGGGAAGCGACGTTCTTCACCTCATTCGAGTAAAGGATCGGAAAATCTATAAGAAGCTCCACGTCCGGCTGGATGCTATACGTTCACCATCCTGGTCTCCGGACGGCGAGAGGATTGCTTTCGTAGGAGTCAAAGAGGGAAAGGCGGACATCTATCTCTGCAACATCCACGACCAGAAGCTGGTCAAGCTCACCGATGACTTTTACGGAAATGAGGATCCCTGTTTTTCCCCGGACGGCAGGTTCCTCGCCTTCAGCTCGGATCGACCGCTGGAATCGCCTGCGGACTCTTCAGATTATCAGTACGGACATTACAGACTTTATCTGATGGAGCTGGAGTCGCGGAAGATCACGGCTCTCACCAAGGGAGAGGGGAGCAACACCTCTCCCACCTGGTCACCTGATGGAAGCAAGATCTGCTTCGTCTCGGATCGAAACGGGATCTACAATCTCTACGTGGCGGATCTGGACAGCTCGGTGGTCTTTCCCATTACCAATGTCCTCTCCGGCTGCTTTTCGCCCTCCTGGTCGAAGGACGGCGACAAGATCGCCTTCTCCGCCTTTCAAAAGGGAGGATGGGACATATTCGTGATCAAGGAGATCAAGCCGGCAGCTGAAAGAGATTCGCTGGTCAAGACGCCTTACCTCTTGGCGTTGGAGATGGACACCGTCTCAGCGGCTGTTGACACGGTTGAGGAGGAAACCGAGGAGCCCAGCAGGGATTTCAGTTCGTTTGTATTCAGGGCGGGCAAGAACGAGCTGGATAGCCTGGCGGAGCTGGTGGAAGCGGAAATCCCCGAGAGGAAGGATACTATCACCTACAGGCTCCCCAACGGAGAATACAGAGAGCGCAAGTACAAGCTCAAGTTCACTCCCGATCTGGTCTCGGGAGCGCTGAGTTATGACACTTTTTTTGGGTTTCAGGGACAGTCTCTCATAGCGGTAAGCGACATGCTGGGCAATCACACCTTCATCCTGGCCACGGACGTGGTCAATACCATCGACCAGAGCAACTTCCAGATATTCTACCTTTATCAGGCCCGAAGGCTGAACCTGGGAACGGGAATCTTCCACACCAAGTATTACTATATAGACGATGTGGACCGGCTCTTTTCCGATCGGATGTATGGTGCGGTGCTATATCTCTCTTACCCGTTCAGCAGGTTCACCCGGGTAGATCTGGATTTGACCCAGCTTTCGGTGGACCGAAGGTACTTTGATCCGCGGCCCGGGAGCGATCCTGCGATTTACGATGACCGAAGCGTGAAGGTGCTTGTGGCCTCGCTATCCTGGATTAACGACACGGTCCTGTGGGGACATACCGGCCCCATCAACGGAACCAGGAGCTTCTTCTCCTACGAATACGCGCCGTATATTACTCCCAGGAGCCTCACTTATGGGGCTGCCAGGATGGATTTCCGCAAGTATTTCCATTTCAAGAAAAGATATAACTTCGTGTTCAGATTGACTGGCGGTCTTTCACATGGAGATGATCAGAAGAGGTTTTTTCTGGGGGGACAGTCCAACTGGATAGGGCCAAGCCTGGGCTCTGGGGACGTATACGGCATAAACG
>JBAUFO010000244.1:0-12727 GCA_049679185.1 Candidatus Zixiibacteriota bacterium | reverse complement strand
AGGGGATCGATTCTCCTCCATTGAGTGAGATACGAAGAACGACTAAGGACAACCTTCTGCACGCCGGCAGCAATCAGCAAACCATCCGAGAATCGTTTTTCAGGTACGTGTAGCGGAAAGCTTCAGCTTTCCATCCGAAATTGTGGAGGCCTTGAAGGCCTCTGCCACCTTTCTGTGTGGACTGTCTGAGAGTCTTTTCTGAGCAAGTGCAGCCGAAAAAAGCTCCAGCCTTCCATCCGCCGTTATGGAGACCTTCCTTCGATCCCTCGGTTTCACTGGGGGTGGTGAGCTTGTCCTTCGACTTTGCTCAGGACAGTGAGCTCGTCGAACTGTCGAACCACAGGCTCAGGACGAGGAAGGTCTCCGCTACACTCCCCCCGCAGGATGGGGCTTACGTTCTTTCCGGTTAACCTCCCGCACCTCGTCGAGAAAAACCTTCTTCGCAGCCCCCATAAAACAAGAGCCCCCCGTACGGGGGGCTCTTGAACTTTTCTATCCCTCTATTTCGAGGTCAGAAAGTTATTTCAGTTTCCTTGGTGTCGGTGCGGGAGTCTGCGGACTCAACTGTTTTATGGTGCTGGGCTGACGAGCCTCCGGAATTGCCAGAGGCGGCATGCCTCCCTGATACAGGAACTGTACCAGATACACCACGTCTGCCAAGTCCACCACTCCGTCGTGAGCCGGATCGCAGTCACCCATGCAAAGAGGATCAGGAGCAGGTCCGCCCTTCAACACGTAGTTGATCAGGAAGACCACGTCTCCCAACTCGATCAGACAGAAAGGATCGAACACGTCTCCTCTGCCGGGCCACATGCTCACCTCAACCGTCACCTGGGGCTCGTCCGGATCGTTGGACGTAATCACTAAGTAGCAGGCTAACGTCTCGTCCACGCACTCCTCGAACGCGTCTCCGTCGAAGGTCAGGGTCAGATACCCGTAGCTCTCGGGATCGATTAGACCGGACTCCGGAGTCACGCTGAACGGACAGCCAGCGCCCAAGAGCCAATCCACGATGCTGGCCATCAACTCGGCCTTGGTGCTGCGCGAGGCGCCGTCGACGAAACCCGGGAAGGCAGTGGTGGTGAAGACCACCCGCCAGGTGCCCGAGTCATACTGGATGGTCGGCACGGCACCACCGATGTCAAACACGTCCGCAGCGGCCGAAGACTGAGTAACCAGATCATCCGGCCACAGGGGAACGTCCGGGTTGTCGGTGAACCTCAGGCAATCGAACTGCATACCCTCGGCAACCGATCCGGCAAGACCCACCGCGGTGTATGGATCGTTGGCCACATCCTGAGACGCGGAAGCCAGATGCAGGTAATCATAGGGGAACTGGCCCGGTGAGAAGGCACCGGCACTGGGATAGTTGGCGTATAGGTAATCCCCTGCGGACAGGAACAGATTCCCTCCACCGCCTAAGTAGGCCGCCAAGTTGACCTCATCGTTGGAGGTCAACACATCCAGGCCGTAGTAACCCCAGGTCTCTCCGCAGAACCAGATCACCGCACCATACGCCTGCATGGTGGTCAGATCCGGTCCGTCCGACAGCGGATCGGTCCAGTCGACCACGTAGTAATCGTATACGTAGCCGCCGGCATCCAGAGCCGCCGTGTAGATGAGCTCGACGTCATAGTAGGTGCCGCCGGGAAGTCCTCCGTCGTCGTCCACCAGCAGGATGTCTGCAGTCCGGCCAGCGCTGGCCAGCAGCAACAGTCCTTCGGAGGTGCCGCCTGACTGCTGGATGCTCAACCTCTCAGCGCCGACGGTTCGGTAAGCACCTTCCGGAGTTAAGTCTGGATCGGTGCTTCCGGCCTCCCGGAGGAGCTCCAACGCCTCGTGAACATCAGTCTCACCCGTGGTGAACATGGGAGGAGTCTGCGCGATGGAGACGTTAAATGCCAGAGTTCCTAGACTGTCGTTTCGGATCATCATCGGCACGGAGTACTGGCATCCGGGAACGACTCCCGCTGCATAGGCAGGATCAACGTCGATGTCCGGATCGGGACCAACGTTGACGTGAACCGGAACGATGACCTCCAGGTTGTCGAAGTCGTTGGTGGTGATGGTGATCTCGGTGTAGTAGTGACCGGCAATCATGTCGGTTCCGTCTACCCTAACGATGACATCCTCCTCACCATCCGGCATTACGCTTCCGGCATCAGGATGCTCGGAGAGCCAATCGACTGGATCGGTCATGGAGAAGATCAGATCACCCTCTCCACCAGGGTTGCTCAGGTAGAGGAGCTCGTCCACCATCTGACCCTCGTCCATGTCGACAACCAAGCTCTCCGGAGTCATGACGAAGTTGGCTCCCAGAAGGTGCAGACGCACCGGCACGATGGTCTGGCCTTTGCCCGGGGCGTTGTGGTCGATGATGATGTCGGCAAACCAGGTTCCGCCCTCCAGAGCCGTGGCATCGAAGGTAACGTCAACATCCGTGCTGTCATGCGGCGAGGTTAGGCCGGATTCCGGCGAAATCGCCAACCAGTCTCCCCCTCCGCCTGTAAGGATCATCGCCCGATCGTAAGGTGTATCGGGAGTGGAAGATCCTTCCTGATAGGAGTAAACGTCACCGGTCTTGGCACTTGCCCACAGAAGCCAGTCGGATCCTTGGCCTGGAGACTTACTCTGAATCGAAACCCAGCCTTCGGTCAGATCACAGGCGGAAGCAAACTCTGCCCCATCGAAGAACCACATCTCGAAGCCGGCATAGTATTGACCAGTCCCGATGATCGTCGACGGGACCACGTCCGTGTAAGTGCAGTAGACCTCGGTCGGGGGCATGCTAGGATCATCCGGTGGATCCGAGTAGAACGTTATGTCAAACACCAGGTTGTTGGGATTACCGGCGATCCATTCGGTGCCAGTGTGAATCAGCGCAAGCCCCCACCAGTCGATCTCGGTGATCACCTCGGTGAGACCCCAGAAGTTCTCGTACAGCTTGTATCCTGCACCCTGATCGGTGGTCGCGAAACTCCAGGAGTCACCTTCATCGTGAGGCAGCTGCACAAACAGGGTGTCATCACCTTTGCCCACAAGTGGACTGAGGGAAGGACCGGCGTCGCCAGGTACCGTCCTGGTCAGATGCATCGGGCTGCTCTTGTCCACCAGGGGATCGTCAGAACCTGCCCCTGATGGAGCAGCACCGGACCTGGACTCGTACTCCTTGAGGAAGTCATAGATGTCCGGCTCTCCCGGAGCGCCCACCGGCGTGGTATACTCAATGCTGATCTCCCAGGAGAGAGTACCGTCGCCGTCGTTGACCAGGGTCATGAGGCTGTCCTTGATGGTGCCAGGGAACATGTCCACGATGAAGCTTTCCGGCTTCACCCTGAGCACCGGATCAGGTCCGACGTGCACGTTGACCGGTATGGTGTCGTAGGTCTCGTCGAAGTCGTTGGTCTCCACGTAGATCTCGGCGTAGTAGTCTCCCGGAATGAGCAGAGTTCCGTCCACGGTCACCGTAACCACCTGGTCATTGCCAGCCGGCACGGTTCCAGATGACGGAGACTCAGACAGCCAGTCCACATCATCGCTCATCTGGTAGATCAGCGGAGCCTGACCGGTGTAGTTACCCACAGTCAGGTAATCGTCGGTAGTTGCGCCCTCGGTGGCACTTA
The DNA here is from genome assembly GCA_049679185.1 of Candidatus Zixiibacteriota bacterium. GTDB lineage: Bacteria > Zixibacteria > MSB-5A5 > MSB-5A5 > SM1-73 > SM23-73-3. The sequence continues at coordinate 9,104 of JBAUFO010000244.1, read as the reverse complement.
TGGTCAAGCTGGTCGGATCAATCGAGTACTCCGAACCCAGAATCACCATGTGCACCGGAACCGTGGTCTGACCCTTCGCTTCGGGCACATTGTGGTTGATGATGATGCTTCCGAACTTCTCGCCACCCAAAACTTCACTGGCGTCGAAGCGGACGTTCAAGTCCGTGTAGGTGGAAGGATCAACTACACCTTCCTCCGGATTGACCGTCAGCCAGCCGCCGCCCGTGCAGGTCAGCTCGATATCATCGACGATCCAGATGTACCACAGACCATCGTTATCCGGCGGATCCTCTGCATGGAAGGCGATATTGACCGTCTGTCCGGAGTAAGCAGAGAGGTCGATGGAATACGGATAATCCCACATGTTCCAGTCACCGAGGGTGAGCGTGGACAGGTCGAACTCCACGTTCCAGTTGGAGCCTCCATCGGTGGATACCTTCACGTAGTAGTGATCTCCATAGGTCGAGCCCTCAAAGCCACGGGTCCAGAAGGTTAAGCTGCAGGTTCCGGAGATGCCGATCGGTGGGGTAATCATCCACTCATCCTGGTGTCCGTAATCCCACCACAGACCGGCAGCCCACGATCCTGAATGTACCTCGTAGTCCGTCTGTGTCCAGTAGCTGAAGATAGGCTGGCCGGTTCCGGTATGAGTCTGAATCAGCGTCCAGCCGGAAGGCGGCCAGGCGCCCTCAAAGCCTTCAGAAAGACTCTGCTTGATTCCGGATTCCTCTATCTCGATATCAAAGACCAAGTGTCCAGCACCATCGTTGGTGAGTCTCAGGGTCGAATCCTTGTAGGTTCCGGCATAGACCTCCACGTAGAAGCTATCCGGGTCGACGGCGATAGATGGGTCCGGACCCACGTGCAGGAAGACCTTGTAGGTTATCGAGGGATACAGATCCGGGTCGTTGTTGTTTATGGTCAGCTCACCATAGTAATCGCCTGCGTAAAGACTTGAGCAGTCGATGGTCAGATCAACGGTCGTCGGCCCACCGCCTGACGGCACAGTGCCGGAGGAGGGGGATGCAGACAGCCAGTCGATGGTCTCATCGATGCTCCACTCCAAGTCTCCGGGTCCGGTATTGCCGAGAGTGACGTACTCGTGGTGCACGGCACCCTCAGTCCCGGTGCTGACTATGCTGTCCGGCGATAAGGTCATGTCGGGAGCCAGAACAGTCATGTGGGCAGGAACGGTATCGACCGGGTTGTCCGGATCGTTACCACTAACAATGAGGGCTCCGTAGAAGTCTCCGCTCAATATTCCGGTGGCGTCAAAGGTCACGTCGACAGTGTCGGTTTCACCAACAGGCACTGAGCCAGACTCCGGATCGTAGACTATCCACGACGGAGCAGCCGAGAACCTGATAGCCAGGTTGTCATGCACGTAATTGGCGTTATAGACAACTTGCAGACCATCGTCTCCGGCAGCGTTTTCTATTCCGATGGTGGATTCATCCAGGCGGTCGCCGTCCATGGTCAGATACTGGTAGATGATCTTGCCGTTGGGATACAGGATGATCTGCATGGTGTAATAATAGGTGGTCCCGTACCTCATCACGTGATCATATTCGATGACCAGCCTGCTGCCGTCGCTGTGGTAGTAGATGTTACCCGATCCGCCGCCAGAGGCCGGTCTCAGATCGTCCCACATCAAGGCCAGCAGGTTGTTGGGCTCGCTTGAATAGGGAATGACCTGATTGCTCAGCGTGCCAGAGGTGCTGGTGAAGCTCGCAAACCCGTTGGAGGCGATGCGGAACTGAGTGAACTCGACTCCGTAAAACTCGAAGGTAAAGCCGATGTCGAACGGTCCGACATTGCCGTCGTCACTGGGGCTGACCTGCGTTCCGGTGGTATTGATTTCCACCCAGTTGAAGGTAGGACCACCCGGCTCATCCGAGTCGATCCAGCGATAGCCGAAGGCATCCGGTCCACCCATTCCCTTGCTCGGAGAAGTCCCGTAGTTGAACTCCCGCGCTCCCTTTTCGGGTATCTTGTCCGTGAACTTGGAGTGATACTCCTCCAGCCTGGGATAGGCAGGTTCACCCATGTACGTGGCATCGGACTTGCCCCACTCCTCGGTCTCGATCTCGTAGTCCAACTGTCCGCTTCCGATGTTCTGGACGTACATCTCCTCATCCTCCGTCCCGTCAGCCGGAACTTCGACCGCGAACGAATCTGGAGATACGGCCATTCCGGGAACCAACCTTACCCAGATATGGATCGGAACCTCAACAGTGTCTCCATCCTGCTTCTCGCCGGAGTTGGAGATGATCCGGACGGTATTATAGTAATGTCCGTCCATACCGGTGGTATTGAAGCTCAAGGTGATGGTGTCTTCCTCACCGCCCAGAGCAGAACCGGAGGTAGGATCAACCGATAACCAGCCCACTGCGCTCTCGAGCTCTATGCTGTAGTCGAGCTGGCCTCCGCCCACGTTCCCGATGTACATAAAGACGTCAAAGAAGCTGTCAGGCCAGGATTCTTCATAAACGCTGTCCGGGCTGACCGCTATCTGGGTGGGGAAGTAAGGTCCGGTCACATCGTCGATGGCAAAGCCGTAGTTGTTGTAATTGTCATAGGTCCAGGCGATGTAGATATACTGGCCATCGTAAGCCGAGAGATCAACCGTCTCCAGAGACCAGTCCGTGGAATTGCTTATTATGGTGTGGATTATCGAATACGCAGTGGTATCCGAAACGTCTTCGCTGGTGGAAACTCTTACGAACACCGTCTCCTCATAAGCGGTCGACTGTACCCGCCACCAGAACTTCAGCATATCACCATCCTGAGCCGCGAGTCTGGGAGTGATTAGCCAATCATTATTGGGCAGATCATAATAGATGCGGGCGCAAGCCGGCTCGCTGTGATAGTAGCTGGTGTATCTTGCCCAGGCGTCGGGGCTGCCATCGAAGTTGTACACCGTCCAGCCCGGAGGCGGGAAGGTCGTCTCGGTGAAAGACTCGGCCAGTCCACCAGCACGATATACATTAACCACCTGGGACAAGGTGTCATTCTCAGGCATCTCGTCTCCGGAAAGCTCGGTCCAGACCGTGATGGTGTAATTGCACAGAACTTCGGGTGCAACCCAGTCGGGCGTGAAGGTGATCTGCTCGGTCTCATCCGTTGCCAGATCCACCGTGGTGGCTTCCTCGTCCGTGTAGACATAGCTCTCCGGACCTTCGATCCTCAACTTCACCGGCACACCTGCGCTGGCGATGTCGCCGCCCAGGTTCTGGACCGTGGCCTTGATGGTATGGCTGGTGCCCGTCTGAACCATGCCGGGTAAATCATCGATGGAAATCGTTGCCATGTCACCCGGTGGCACATAGATGGGTGGAAGAAGAACGTCATCCACGTGAACGTAGGGTCCTCCGGTCGCTTGATAGTGGAAGGCTACGTACACCAGACCTTTGATACGAGCATAGCTGCTCAGATCCACCGTTCTCTGCTCATAATCGTATGTCAGATAATCAGTGTGGAAGCTATCGACCGCAACGAAATCGCTGGTATCGCTGGTTCCGGTGGACACTTCGACGAAGAACCAATCGTCGCTGTAGCCAGAGTAGTATCGACGGATCCAATAACGCAATTCATCACCCTTGGCGGAAACCTCCAATTGGGGTGTGATGAGCCAATGAGAACCCGTAGTATAGCTCCCTCTAGCGCTGGCCGATCCAGTATGAGGATAGGACGTGGTTCGAAACCAACCGGTACCTGCTGTATGTACCTCGGTCCAGTCCTCGGGCGGAAAGGCAGTATCCTCAAAGCCCTCAATGGAGTACCCTTGGGGATAGCCGCTTACACTGATGGAGAGGGTGTCATCCGGCCAGTATTCATCGCCAGAAAGCGCGGTCCACACTTTTACTGTATATCCGGCAACGCTGTTGGGAACTATCCAGTCGGGCGAAAAGGTTATCTGCTCGGTCTGGCCCTGAGTCAGGGTGCCGGTATACTCCACATCCGTATAAGTGTAACTGCCACCGTCCGATATCTCCAGGTTCACGGGAACACCGCTCTGAGTGTTCACGGCTGTGTTCTGAACCGTGGCCTGTATCGAAACGGAGGTGCCTCCTTCAAAAGCTACACCGTCGGAGGGATTATCGATGGACAGGGTTGCTATGTTATTGGCCAGCAGCAGCTCCTCGGCCTCAAAGACATTCTTGTTCCCCGTGATGGCCACTTCCAAACCGCTGCGGTGTCGATTCACATTGCCGATGGCCACGCCGTAAGTGCTGCCACCGGTACTGAACATCTGTTCCGAGTACCAGTTGCTGCCTGATCCATAGACCACCCTGGCCTCGTACGAGGAGCCACTCCCGCTCACGACCGCAATCTCCTCTCCGCTATTAGCAGCCAGGAAGTCGCCCACGGCTATCTCCCCGGAGCCGCCCCAGGCGGTTGAGGGAGTGTAAAGAGCTCGTAGAGTCCAACTCGCACCGGAACCGTACAGTTCAAGGACGGCACCATGTGTGGCGTAGCCGTAGCCGTTGTTGATGGCTATTTCTTCGCCGGGATTGTCGGCGTCGAAATCACCAACAGCCACGTCATACAGATCAATGTCGACCCCATGATCGTATATCACGTCAGTTATCCAGGCAGCTCCGTCCCATCTTATCCTGAGAACACACTCCCCGTACGTCACGGCCACGATCTCGTTCCCAGCATAAGTGGCGTCGAAGTCGCCGATGGCAACGCCGTACACAGTTCCGTATGTGCTAGAGGTGCCATAGTATAGCCTGGTCGTATCATACGAACTCCCGTTCCAATGAGCCAGAAAGACGTGATAGCTGTTAGTGAGCACAATGTCGTCTGCGTCCCCGTCATTATCCGCGTCACCGACCGCTATGTCGTAGATAGAGCTGGGAAAACCACTGACCAACTCCGTCACCCATGCGGCGCCGTCCCAGGAAACCTTCTTCAGTTGGTAGGGTGAAGAAGTGCGTCCATACAGTAGATCGTTGTCTCCGTCTCGGTCGGGATCGCCAATTGCTTTCCCGCGACTCCCGCCGGTTTCGACGGCTACAATATCCGTTCGCCAGTTCATCGGGGGCGCTGAAGAAATATCGGTAAAGAGCAGAACATTGTAAGGCGTGCCGGACTCGGTGGTGAAGACCCGGACTGTATCATCGGATGCGCCCATCAGTTTGTCACCGACGGCGACGTCGTACAATGTCGCAGTCCCTGTGTAGACTCTGGTGGTGTCCCAAACTGCAGCCTGCAGAGGGACCGCTATCGCCCATAGGGCCGCCGCCATCACCAGCACGCTCCAGAACCTTATAATTTTCTTTTGTTTCATGTACATCCTCCTGTGGAAAATCATAGCTGCTATCTTGCTTCACTTACTCCCCCTCAAAAGAGCCTAAAAAGAGCTAAAGACAGCAATTGTTCAGGATTTATACTCGATAGAACCTCCTTCTCAGGTTTATCGGTTAGAAGTTTCGTGTCTTGACATTTTATCAAGCACTGAATATCAACACTTTATGGTGAGACTGGAACTGAAAATATAAAAAGAGACAGACCTATCTTCCCCAGAAATCTCGAAAATTTCTGTTAGTCTGCCTTTTCTGTCGAAAGGGGTAAACCTAGTACTTTTTCAATTACTTTGCTACTTTGGCTCTTTTCAATTTTAATATACTATCTCATTCCTGCTTGTCAAGCAAAAAATGCCATATTTGCTCAACTTTTTTTGTATAGAGGACAGTTATCGTCTCCTTAACCCTCTTTGTGCGCTGCTTCATAAACCTCCCCTCTTCGGATGATCATCTGATGGGCCAAGGAGGTAATCAGTTGTTAGGGAATACCCTTGCTGGCGACAGACTCCTCCAATAGCCGGCGGTCCTGCCCGACGATCGCCCTCAAAGCGGCACTTATGAGATTTGCCTTGCCTATGATGTGGGCACAGGCTAAATTAGATTGGATGAGCAGTCTCCCGCTTGTTGTCTCAGCAGATTAGATCGGCGAACCCAAATGGAAAAAAGCTATCTCAAATTCCGGGACGACCTGATCATAAGCCGGCAGGAGTTCGAGAAGACCACCTACTACGTGATCAAGGACCCCGTCACCCGGAAGTTCTTCCGGATAAAGGAATTCGAGTATTTCATCACCCGAAATCTGGACGGAGTAACGTCGCCCCAAGAGGTGATCGAAAGGTTTAACAGGCAGTTCGACGTCCAACTCCCCCCCGACACTCTGGACAAATTCATCCGGCGCTTGGGCGACCTGGGATTCCTCGAAGGCGAGGTCTCTGAGGACGACTTGGCCAAGCTGCAGTACGAGAGGAGAACCTTTCCGGGAAAGCTCCTCTTTGTAAAGCTTAAAGGATTCGACCCTGATCAATTTTTGAACAGGATCATGAGATACGGTCAGGTTCTTTTCACCCCCTCCTTCCTTGTTCTTTCCCTGATTATCATTCTCCTGGCAGCGCTTATCACCATCTCCAACTGGGGTGATTTAGGTTACAGTTTTACCGGCATCTTCAAGATCGGCACCATCCTCAAGGTCTGGATTGCCATATTCCTGGTGGTGATCCTGCACGAGTTCGCACATGCCTTGACCTGCAAACGCTTCGGAGGCGAGGTTCACGAGATGGGCTTCCTTCTGCTTTATCTCCAGCCCTGCTTCTACTGCAACGTGAGTGACACCTATATGTTCAAGGAGAAATCGAAAAGGCTGTGGGTTACCTTCGCCGGCGCTTACTGCCAGATAATCGTGTGGGCGGCAGCCACCATTCTCTGGAGGATCACCGCGCTGGACACCGGACTCAACGGCTTTCTATTCGTGGTAGTCGTCACCTCGGGAGTGACCGTACTTTTCAACTTCAATCCTCTGATAAAGCTCGACGGATACTACCTTCTGACCGATCATCTGGAGATTCCCAATCTGAGAAAAAAAGCATTCGAGTACATCTCCGCCGTCCTGAAAAGAAGGTTCCTCAAGCAGACCGACCCAGCGGTCAAAGCATCTCCAAGGGCCCGAAAGATATATCTCCGCTACGGGGTCCTCTCGCTTTCTTATTCGATCATTCTCCTGGGGTTCATCGCCCTTAAGATTGAGCGTTTTTTGGTCTCACAGCTTGGAGGGTTCGGATTTATCTTGTTTTTGCTGATCGTTTTTCTTATCTTGAAGCGCCCGATCAAAGTTCTCCTGGTGGGAACGTATCAGTTCTTTGCTCTGAGAGGGAAAGAGCTCATGGTTCCGAAGAAGATTATCATTTACTTGACTATAGTCGTTGCCCTGATCCTAATCCTTTTCTTGGTGAAGATGGAGTTGAAGGTAGGCGGCGCCTGCGATATAAAAGCCCTGGAGCAATTCAGCCTGAAAAGCTCGCCCGATGGAACGGTAACCAAGGAGCTTTTCCAGGGAGGAACTCAGGAGAGAAAATCGGTGGACCTGCTCAGGCTTTTCGCAGACGACTACACCAGCTTGAACTTAGCGACTAAGGTAAAGGAGGGCCAGAGGGTGGATACCCAGCAGGTGGTGGCGGAGCTTTCCTCACCCTCCTATCTCTCGGACCTGGCTCAGACTCGGGAGGCGTTGATAAAAGCCGAACAGTATTACGCACTCCTTCAAAAAGGAGCCCGAAGCGAGGCCATCCAGCAGGCCAAAGACAAGGTGGCTCAGACCAAGAGCGAGCTCGAGTTGAAGGAGAAAGAGCTTTCCAGGCTCTCCGATCTGCATCAAAAGAATTTAATCAGCAATCAGGACTTAGAGGAGGTACAGACTCGCTATTCAGTACTCTCGAACCAGCTCAAGATCGCCAGAAACGAACTGAAGATCATGCAGAACGGGGCCCGACCGGAGGAGCTCTCCATGGCCGAGGCAGAGATTAGAAAGCTCAGGACCAAGGCCCAGTTCCAGGAAAGTCAGATCATCGCCTCACAGCTAAGAAGTTCCATCCGGGGAGTAGTCACCTCCTTAAGCTCCGGAGATAACATTCTGACCGTAGCCAACTTAGACACCATGCGGGTCTTAATTAAGGTCTCGGAGAAGGACTTCGACGTGCTGAAAGAAGGGCTTCCGGTAAAGCTCAAGGTCAGAAGTTATCCGGTCAGGACCTTTTGGGGAAAGGTGTTCAGGATCTCGCAGATGGCAGAAGTGGAGGGAGCCAGGAAGACCTTCCTGGTGACTTGCAAAATCGAAAATAAAGATTATCTTCTGAGACCAGGCATGTCCGGGCATGCCAAGATCTTCTGCGGCAAGAAGAGACTGGCCTCTCTTTTGACCAGAAGGATGGTACGCTATTTGAGAGTCGAGGTGTGGTCCTGGTGGTAGCACCCTCTTCTTCCGCTCCTACTTTTTCGCGGCAAACGAACATGTGATATTTAACATGAAAAGGGGTTAAGGAGTCAGATATTCTCATAGGAGAGCGCTATGCTGCAGGAAAGAGAAAAAAAGCTGGTCGCGGAGATCTTCAAGGAGTTGAAGAATCCGGTGAAGCTGATTAATTTCACCCAGGAGTTGGAGTGCCAGTTCTGCCGTGAGACCAGGCAGCTTCTAACGGAGGTAGCGGGGTTTTCAGACAAGGTTTCTCTGGAGGTCTACAATTTTCAGTTGGACAGACAAAAGGTGGAAGAGTATCAGGTGGATAAAATCCCCGCCACGGTGATAGAGGGGGAGAGGGACTATGGGATAAGGTACTACGGTGCACCGGTGGGATACGAGTTTGCCACCCTGCTCACCGATATAGCGGACGTCTCCAAAGGCGAATCCAACCTCAAACCGGAGACAAAGGAAGGTCTAAAGAAGATTGATCAGAAGGTTCACCTGCGGGTGTTTGCCACCCCCACCTGACCCTACTGTCCCCGGGCGGTCAGCCTGGCACACAAGTTTGCCATGGAGAGTGAGTTCATAACGGCGGACATGATCGAGGCCACCGAGTTTCCTCATCTGGTCCAGAAATACGGGGTGTCTGGAGTGCCCAGGACGGTGATCAATGAGAATTTCTCGGTGGAAGGTGCCGCCCCGGAAGAAAAAATCCTTTCGGAAATCACAAGAGCAATTCAAAAGCCCGTATAATATAGACTGACGAGCACCGAAACGATCCGAAACCTTTAAGTATAAGGAGCCTTAAATGAAATCCTTACGAGTCGCCCTGGTGATAGCAT
>JBAUFO010000243.1:0-6394 GCA_049679185.1 Candidatus Zixiibacteriota bacterium | reverse complement strand
CAGCACCTAACTTAAGTTAGGTGCTGGTCCTTCTGGAGGGTGGCTCGGCAGAAAAGAGAAAGGCTCTCGAACAGTTCGTCCGAGAGCCTCCTGAAATCAACTTGAGTAAACCTTACTTCTTCTTCTTCGCCTTGGTTCCCTTAGCCTTCTTGGCTGGCTTCTTGGTTCCACATGGCTTGCGAGTTCCGCAACCTTTTCCTGCCAATTTACTCACCTCCCACAGAGGCAAAGTTGGTTGAGGGTTTAAGTCCGCTCAGTTGAACAACCGGTGGCGGCCCAGTTCTGTACTGATTATATCGGTTCTTGGTACGGCGTGTCAAGGAGAATTTCTACATCGCGGAAAAATTCAAGGCTAAGCCGGGATAGGTGTTCTTCTGTGGTCGGCCCAGGAACAATCCGCTCGCAGCTTTTCTCTGGCACGTTCTAACAAAGAATGTTATATTCACGTAAAGAGAACTGAACCTGAAAAGGAGGAATCATGAATTGCCCGGATAAGAAGGAGGAACGTCACGGCATGATGATCGGAGGACTGATAGTATTGGGTCTGGGAGTCGTGTTTCTTTTGGCGAACTTAGAAATCATCCCTGACTTCGGTACCATGTGGCCGCTGGTCTTGGTGGTTATCGGTATCGCGCTTCTGATAGGAGCGATGGTAAAGAAGGACAAAAAAGGGGAGAAAGAAGAAGATAAACTTCACCCACCTCATTAAGAAAGGGTGGAGCTGAAGAGGCTGTTGAAAAACTCTCTTGTTCGTGCGGGAATTGTCGTCAAGATCCCGTCTTTGGCGGGGGATTTTTCCCCGTCCGGGGAATCCTGGTGACAATTCCCGAACCAACTTAGCTTCCTACATTCTTAACGCAACTAACCCCTTTACCTTATTAGTTGGCTTTTTCAACAAGCCCTGAAACTCCGCCCCTAGGCGCTCACGTCAGAATAGAAGCTTACGGGGCGCATCCTGGCAGGGGAGCGTCCCCACCTCGATATAGATAATTCAGCAGATACACGATGTCTCCCACGTTGATGACGCAATCATCATTGGGATCGCCGCACTGCGAGGGAACAGGCCCCGGTCCGTTTTTGTAGAGATAATTTACCAGATAGACTATGTCCCCCACCTCCACATCGCCGCCTCCGTTGGCATCGCCCCACACGTAGGCGGGCGCGACATTCCTGAAAATGAAGTTGGCTCCTCCCCAGTTGCTCACTCCCAGATCAGGCTTATGGGAGTAGTGGTAATCGACAATGATCTCACTTACCGGAGCCGCGGCTACCGAGATCCAGCCACTGGCAAGATTATAGCAATACTCAGTCAATTCAAGGGTGTCGCCATCCACTATCACTCTTTCCAAAGAGTGGGCAGGGTAGTGGTTCAGGTAGAACACCTTTTTGATTCCGTCACCTGCATGAACCTCGCCAACAACATTCAACACCCCATCGCCATCAATGTCCGCCCACACCATCTCCTCCACCACCTCCGTATTGGTTGAACTCCAGGTGGGGCTGTTGGTAAGATCGCCGCCGGTGTTCTCGTAAATCACAGAGTAACCCCACCATCTTCCCGCGGCTAAATCCTTGTCGCCGTCGTTGTCCACGTCACACCAGGAGACCGAGGAGCCATAACCCTGGGTGTTTGACCTCCAGATCGGAGACGGATCGAGCGTCCCGTTCACATTATGATACACCTCAAAGAATCCCGGTGGCCCCAACTGGTTGTTGTTTGCCACGGCCAAATCCAGATAACCATCGTTGTCTAGGTCTCCCCAGTTGAGGGTGTTCCCGTTGTAGTTGTAACCCGAGTTCCAGGATGCCGCCCGCTCGATGGAGTCTCCATAATTATAATAGACGAATAACGGGCCTATGGCGCTGATAAAAGCTAAGTCCAGGTCTCCATCATTATCCACGTCTCCCCATTCCACGTCATAACAGGGAGTGCTATCAATGGATGTCCAGGAAGGCGTCGTCTCAAGGGTTCCGCCAATATTATAGTAGATCCTCTGGTGTTCACGGATGGTGTTGTACGCCTCCCCGCAGGCCACGGCTAAATCCAGATCGCCGTCTCCGTCTGCATCCCCGAATGCGCAGGCAAAGGAGTGCATCGAGTCGGTCGACTCCCAGGAGGGGGACGTCTCGAGAGCGCCGCCCAGGTTCATATAGAGCTGGACGGTTGATGCCCTCCATCCCTGCGAAATGTAGTTGGATACTGCCCAGTCCAGGTAGCCGTCCTGATCCACGTCGCCCAGCGCGGAGTGTCCGGAGTATTGCGCATTTGTCGAAGCCCAGGTGTGAAAGTTTTGAAGAGTCCCGCCATAATTGAAATAAACGTAATTGGGGGCGAGTGCCATGTCGTTTCCCCTGGAGATGGCCCAGTCCAGGAATCCATTTTTGTCTATGTCTCCCCAGTTTGCTCCGGTGGAGTAGCCGCCGGTTTCCATAGAATGCCAGTAGGGTGACATCTGCAGCGGAATCTGGGCCGAGCCAGTACCAGCTACCGTAACCAGCATCAGAAAGGTGACCAGGATTGCTTTCATCACAACTTACCTCCGGATTAGAGTTAGCATTCTTGGCATCAGGGCCCTGCTCATGAATCGCCTCCCGGAGGAGGCCCGTCCCTGAATAGATAGTTTACCAGGTAAATCACGTCGCCGACGTCTATGATCCCGTCGCCGCTGGCGTCTCCGGCGAAGTAAGGAAGAGGTACGGGTCCATTCCTGAACAGATAGTTCACCAGATAGACAATGTCCGCCACATTTATCGCCTGATCGTAATTGGCATCTCCACGAATGTATGAACCTATGTTAAGGGTGAATTCAAGGCCCGAGCCTCCTGGAACCTGCACCATGGTGTCCAGAGGGACGTAACCGGGATGCGTAATTTGAAAGAGATAATCGCCACCACTCACGTTCTGAAAGACAAAAGCACCGGTCTGGTCGGTGGTGTCCTCGAATCCAATCTCGGAGATTAGGACGATGCTGCCCGAAGAATCGGGAGGATCGTCCGACAAGCCGACTTTGCCTGTTACGTAGAAATAGTTCTCCACCTCCACCTGCATGCTGTCGGAATCCGTGTTTCCGTACCTGTCGGAGGCGGTCACCTTCACCCAGTAAGTACCGTTAGGGAACTCCTGGGTATTCCAGCCCAAGAGCCAATCGGAGGCCTCAATCACGCTGTCCCCGTCCGTGTTGGTGACTATAAAAAAGAAGTTTCTGTAATCGTAGTTTCCCTGAGTCTGGCATACTTCATCCTCCTGGTAGATGACGTGCACGTTCTGATCCCAGAAGAGGGTGTCTGTGAAAATGAAAGAGAGAACCGGCCCGTAGGAGACGCCGTCATTGAATATGGAATATTCAACCCGACAGGGTATCATGCGCCAGTAAGGGTCAATGGCCCTGTCATATATTTTCGAGACTATGTCAACAGGACCGGAGACGGGAGTACCCGGGTCGAAATACACATGAGTGTTATTGTAGCAGAAGGCGAACTTGGCGCCATCTCTGGCATTCTCGATCACCGGAACGTCAGGCTCGTCTATGGGAGTCAGCTCATCCAGAGGATTGGCGATGAACTTCCAGTCGGGCCACCAAATTACCCCCTGGTTTCTTATTTTGACGAAATGCAGATGGTGAAACGCGGCCACGGGCCACCAGACCAAGTCACCCAGATAGTCGCCCACCTCCACGGCGTCTCCTACCTGCACCGGGATGGTGTATCTGTCCAGGTGAGCGTATAGCCAGCCGTCGCACCAATCGGAACCGGCGGAGTCCCCCACAGCAACTCTCCAGTGATAATCTCCGGAGGTGGTGAGCACAGCCTTGACCACTCCGGCTTTCACTGCATAGACCGGAGAGCCGGCCAACTGCATGATGTCTATTCCCGGATGGAGATAGGGCGAGCCGCCGTATGACTGGTATTCGCCATAGTTGTTGCCCAGCGGCAGGGATTCGTCACCTGAGCCAAAGGGCCAGCGGATGCCTTCTGCCGGGGCTGCCACAAAGGTCAGAATGAGGGCTAAGAATAGAGAGATTTCCCTCAATCGTCTTGACCTGCTTGAACCGGGATTCATCACCGATTGAGTCTCCAAGAAATCGTGCCAGGACAGTATCCCTTGAATCACAGGGGCTTAGCAGTAACTCCTCATGTTATACTTTAGATCCAGCCCGGCGATTGAACCGATGTTAAAAACTGCATTCCTCTACAATTAAGTATAACACCAAACTCAGAATTGTCAAGATAGTATTTGGGGCAATCAGGCTGCATCGATGCCACCTGAGCGAACTTGGTAAGAGATTGACCACCGCGATCTAGGGTGTTTGATAGTGGAGATTCGAAATTGGGGACCTGCGGTGGGCAGTCAGGGTTTATCGACGTGTGCTGTTAGGATGACGTCCTCGCCGGACCGAAAATATCTCAAGGAAGGCATCGAAATCAAATTCTCCAATCGCCGGGAGGCGGTGGGTCTAACCGAGTTTATCCCCTTTCCAACGACCTTGGCGGCAATGATCACCAGCAGATAGTCAGCCAGCCGACTCCTGAGAAAAGAGGTCACTATTCTTGATCCTCCCTCGACCAGGACAGAACGAATCTCTGTTTTCCCCATTTCTTGCAGGAGATGTTGCAGGTCGACGTGATTAGAACGATCTTTCCTTATGCACCAAACCTCAGCTCCGGCCGATCTTAACTTGTTGGCTCTTCGTTGATCAGAGAGGGAGGTCGTCGCAATGATGGTAGACGGCGCTGACTTTCCCTTGAGTACGTTACACTCGAGCGGGATTCGAAGCTTGCTGTCTACTATTATCCTTCGAGGATTTCTTCCTTCAACCAGTCTAACGGTCAGACGCGGATCGTCCCGGATGATGGTCTCCACACCCACCAGAACGGCATCGTGAAGATTCCTGAGTTTGTGAGCGAAGCGAAGGGAGGAGGGACCGCTGATCCATTTCGAATCACCGGCGGCGGTGGCGATCTTTCCGTCCAGGGTTTGGGCAAACTTTAGTGTGACCAGGGGAAAACCGGTTTGTTTGTATTTCGCTCGGGCCATCCTGCGAAGCGATTGGGCAAGCTGGCGAACGTGTTTCTCTGTCAGAAGGGGAATATCTTTCATCTGAAGAAGATTATGCGCTGAATCGCTCGTTGTCAAGGCATAATTTGAGCGATAGAACGAAGACAAATGAAGGCTAGCCTAAAGGCGAACACTCCAAGCTCGCCTCGTCCGCTGTGATATGATGCCCTGAAGTGGTATGGTATGGAAGAGAAAAACCTTGTGCATTTGTCTTTTTTGCTTGACAAGTTCCTCCGAAACGGCTATATTTGGGATGCGTTTCCTGCATACGGGCGATTCTGACTTTAATCGTCATCCGAGCGTCTTCAGAAACTGGACTTACATGGTTGCAACCTCTGGGCGACAAGTGCGTCTTGGCAACAGTGTGGTATAAGATAAAGAAATGGAGGTGGTTTCGATGAGGGCAAAACTCTTGTTTGTACTCGTCAGTCTGGCCTTGCTGCTGATCCTTACCGGATCATCATTTGCTCAGTTCGGTTCGCTCTCGGGAAGGGTCACGGATGAGGCAACCGAAGAGCCGATCATAATGGCGGCAGTAACTCTGAGCGGGATTTATGGTGTGTGGTTTACGGACACAGCCGGCTACTACTTTTGTGACAGCATACCGTCAGGAGCCTATTGGGTCACCGTTTACGCCAATGGATATTTCCCTGAGACCTATCCCGATTCCGTAATTGTCTTTGCGGGAGAGAACACTCCTGATATCGATTTCGCCTTGACTCCGACCGGCGGGGGGAGCGGTTCAATCTCGGGCAGGGTAACCGATGAGGTCACCGGCCATCCGATTGCGGGAGCGGTCATAGGTCTCAGCGACCTGGACTGTGACTGCGTTTGGTTCACCGATTCCACCGGCCATTATGTCTGCGACCACATCCCTCCTGGAGCCTATTTGGTTTATACCAGCGCCGCCGGATATTATCCAGAGGCCTATCCGGAATCAGTGATCGTGATCGGTGGTCAGAATACTCCCGACATAGACTTTGCTTTGACGCCTCTTGGAGAAACCGGATCGATCTCCGGGTGGGTTACAGATGAGGAGACCGGACTGCCGCTTCCCATGGCCCACGTCGGGGCTCAGGGGCAGGGCGGCACACCGGGCGGAGGGTTCGCATGGACCGACACGTCAGGATATTATCTCATACAGAACCTCGCAGCCGGGCAGTATCAGGTGGGAGTTCACAAGGACGGATACGGGGATGAGATCTATCCGGAATTGGTGACGGTAGAGGAAGGACAGAACACGCCGGAAGTCAATTTCGCTCTCACCTTTATCGGCGGTCCTGAACCTGGATCATTGTCAGGCAGGGTGACCGATGAGCAGACCGGCCACCCCATAAT
>JBAUFO010000242.1:0-13514 GCA_049679185.1 Candidatus Zixiibacteriota bacterium | reverse complement strand
GTATAGACTGGTACCCCAACGAATCTTCGCCCATGTGAAATCCCTCTCCCAGGCCCAATTGAAAACAGATGCGAACCAAGTTATCAGGAAAGTAAGCCCCCATATACCTGTGACCGACACAATCTGTACTAGTGGCAAATTACCGTATTGAGTATATCCAAGTGCACCCCAGCTCGCATATGGGTTTGTTATCGTGTAAACATACTCCAATGTTGTCCACGCTGAAGGAAATACCAGTGTTCCCACAAATCCCATTATTCGAGGCGTGAGTAACCGGTCAGCAAGATAAGCTAACCAGAAGATCAGAGCTAAACCGCCTGCGAGGATATAGTAAAACACTCCAGATAATGGTATCAACCCATGCCATACAATGATGTATGCCACAATAGATGCCAGTAAACTAATCACTAATCCTCGAGCGGGTCTTTGCGTGCGCACGAAGCGGAGGATGAAAACTGGGGCTAGCCAAGTTGCTAATAGAACAATCCATCTTCCATTAGCAAATACCAATAGTGTTGCTCCAATGATCAGCCAAAGATAAGACCAACGATCCGATTTAGTAGCGATTTTCACTTCTCTTTTCATTGAATTCCTCCTTATTCTTGTCTCACAAGTCCAATAAACCACCCAACTATGTTTATGTTGATCCGAATAACACTCCAAACATGGTTTTGAGCGCCGTATAAGACACCTGCGAAAAAGGTATCTCTTCAAGCATAATCAATGAAATTTCAAGCTGTTGCGTTGTTGTGCTGTTTTTATCGTGGTGTTTTAGGCGGATCGGCATAAGACCCTCCATGACAACTTCAAAGCCGGAGTGACCCACAGCGCAGCTGCGGGCCACCCGCCCTACAAGACTAATCAAAACTGAGCGGCTCACCTGCCACTCGAAATGGCCACTTTACATATGATCCTATTTCATGTAAGCCTGATTTGCCTGGACGAAGGGTATAGCTATAATAGGGATATATTATGACTCCTGCAAAAGGAGTGACAGTGTAACCTATGTCAGTTTGCTTCTCCTTGGTGATAAATGTCGGGCCGACATCGACTCCTATTCCAAAATAAGAGGCTTCAAAGCCGATGTGGGTTTTGACCCGACCATGGCAAGAATCTAAGTCAAGGAGAGGTCCCCAAAAAAAGCCCGAGTCATCATCAAATGTATAGCTGAGCTCAAACCCCCATACAAATCCTCCACCAGCGTCAAAGGTATATCCGAGCTTTATGCCAGGATTAAGCCACTGTCTCTCTTCTGCTTTTAAATCGGGACAGAGGATTTGTGCTCCGATAGCCAATGTTGATAATAGAATAATCTTTTTCGTGTATTTGTCTCCTTTTTGGCGCGGGTGTTCTTCGCACACGATCCGCAGGACACCCGCCGTTCATTCCCCGATGGCGAAGAACACCAACGGGGAGCAATTGCTAGGCTTTCAATTTTTGTGAATAGATGTTTACAAATTAC
This sequence comes from Candidatus Zixiibacteriota bacterium, assembly GCA_049679185.1. Classification (GTDB taxonomy): domain Bacteria; phylum Zixibacteria; class MSB-5A5; order MSB-5A5; family SM1-73; genus SM23-73-3. The sequence goes on along the minus strand of JBAUFO010000242.1, from coordinate 12,052 downwards.
CCCAAGTTACACTGTCGAGAATTATGAAAGCTTGGTCTGTTACCAAAGCATACTTTCACGAATCATTCTTCACCCTCAGTTGATGGAGGGGTAATAGTATAGCCGAGCTGCCTTAACATAGTCGCATCGTTATAATAGATCAATCTCTCAACAATTTTTCCATTAACCACGCGGAGAACACCGACCCCCTCCGCCCGCACCTTTTTGCCTGTGGGTGGAATATCGCTCGTGGTACCCGTGTTTGTACCAGTAATTATCCAGCGCCACACAATCTTGTCATTTTTTACGATTAACTCCTCGACAGTAACGTTGAAGTCGGGGTAATTAGTTCGTATATTAGTAATCCCCTCCTTGAAAGCGTCAATACCCACAATGTCTTCGGAGATATCGGCAGTGTGTTCCACATAATCAGGGGAAATAATCTCATCGGCCAAGGCCAGGTTGCCCTCATTCCAAATTTCACAATCTTTTTCAATAAGGGCTTTCGCTTCTTCTTCAGTGATACCCTCAGGAGCTTCTTCTGTCACCTGCTTTTTGCAACTAAAGGCAAAGCAAAGCAACAGGATGAGAGGAATAATCATGGTGAATTGAAGCAGTGATTTTTTCATTTTTATCTCCTTTACTGGTATAGACCAGTGTTTAAATTTTGATGAATCTCCCAATACAGCATTGGTGATTTAATTATGAATTACATTCATAAAATGTCTTTGGATATCACCTCCTTCATTATTTGGTTGTTGAACTTACGAGCTGCCTAACTGTTGTTATATGGTTTCCTCATATCACCTTTATGCCACTTTCCTGCGGCATAAAACACCCGTGTGCGTTGCTACGTAGTTTTTTGCTGCCAATAAACGGAAGTTGTTCCTCGGGTATCTTCGGTGTGTTATGTGTTTTCTGCATAACACTCCATTGCCCTTCTCTTACAAGGCGTCGGCCCGACTACGAACTCCCTTCCCGCCGCGGTTCAGAACGTGAGTATAAATCATCGTTGTTTTCACGTCCTTATGCCCCAACAACTCCTGCCCGGTGCGGATGTCGTAACCGGCCTCACAGCGGAAGCGTGCGCTTGTCCGTTGCTTCTCGTTGAGCATTTCTGAGATGCATTAGTTTTCTCGCTTCCCCCCAAATCGCCCGCACCATTCACTCGCCAACCCGAGATACCCTTGGACATATTGCTTGTAACCCGACTTCCGGGGAAATCCATTCTATTGATATTGTTCATTATAATCACTTATGCAACCTTGTCAACTACTTTCTAAATTACTTTTTGGATTCATTGTGCGCATTTGGACAATCTGCTTCCGGAGGCCGGACTAGGGAACACCAAGGCAAAGCAGAGACTACTGGCCACATTGGCGGTAGCGCAGGAGGGCAAAAGGAAAACAAAAAGGCGCCGGATAATGCATCCGACGCCTTATCGCCCTCCTTTACGAATTATCGTTCTACCAGGGATCGCCGGGGAAAGGTTCCGGCCCGAATCTGTAGAGGTAGTTGATCAGATAGAGCACGTCCTCGAGGTCTATGATCCTGTCCGGGACCACGTTGTTTATATCCGCCGAGATGGGATGAGGCGGAGCGGGTCCGAATTTATAGATGTAATTGATGAGATAAACCACGTCCGAGATGTCTCTCATCTCTCCGTCGAAGGTGACGTCTCCCGGCCAGTAGGGCAGAACGGGAAACTCTCCGGATACGTACTGCGGGCAATAACCCTCCGGCTCGGTGGTGGTGAAGAGCAGACGATTGATCGGAGGCAGGAAGATGGAGTCGATCTGCACCAGCCCGGTCATATCAGTCAAGGTAAAGCAGAGCGTGGTGAAGAGTCCCTGAGTCGGGGGAATAGGTGGGTCGTGGAACGGGATCAGAGCGATAAGCGCCCTGTCGATCGTCGTGTCCGCCTCCGGAACGACCACAATCATAGAGTCGGCGAATATGCCCTCCCTGAAGGTGACCGAATCGAAGTGAGCTGGCCCTGACCAACTCAAGGGGAGAACTATTGCTCCGACCGAGTCGTCGTTGACCACCCGCAGGTGCGCATAGAATAACCCCGGCCCGCTGGGAAGGGGAAAATAGGCATATTGAGGATAAAAAGAGACCGTATCCGGGCTTCCCGGATCGTTGGGGTCCTGCTCGCAGACCAAATGAAACTGTCCCATCCGGTATTGAGGGGTGTAGGTAACCGAATCCTCCCGCCAGAAGAGAAGATGCTCCTGGGGAAGAGGAGAGTTGGCAACGGTGTCGATGAAGAGATAACCGGTATCGCTGGTGGAGAAATAGAACTTGACCAGCATGCCCCTGCCGTCGGCTATGGGCTGCTGTATGCCCACAGAAGCGGTAAGCAGGACCTTCTGGTTGGGATTGTCGATGGTCACCTGCTTATCCACGACGTAGGCGATCCTGCTTCCGAAGAAGCTGACCGAGTCCATCTCCGCAGGTCCGGTCCAGGCCAGCGGCACCTGCAGCCCGATGACGGGGGTGTCGTTTCTGAAATAGAGCGGTATCACCACCTGTCCGGGCTCGGGCGGACAGGGAACCAAAAACCCTTTTGACTTGAAGAGCACAGAGTCGGGCCCGTAGGGGTCATTAGGATCCTGGTCGGCAAAGCTTGAACCTGTCAGAGCGAACGAAGACATCAGAACTGTCAACAGCAGAACCAGAACACCCTTGTTCATATTACCCTCCTCACACAGGTAGGCTTAGGCTGTAGAGAATAGTCCTCGCAATTGTCAACTGTAAATGATTTCGCACTCCTTCGATCTTCCAAGTGAATCTCTGATTCCAATATAAAGAAGCCACTCTGATAGTCAAGAGAAATCTCCGGTTTGTTAGCTGATTAGCTGCATGAGCGCGGCTCGACGTTTCGAATCTGCATCCCCGAGGAGAAAAACGGTGGATGGACCGGTTTTGCAATGTAACCTCCCGTGTTTGCCAGGCTAGCGGAGAACGAGCTTAGTGCTCTGGCCTGGGTTGGGCCCTGGCTGGTTCCCCTTTCGCTTCGAACGTAACGCCTTGTGGGAAAGGCGAATCCGCCTGGGGGAGGGTATTGTCCCAAAGTTTAAAAAAATGACTTTTTTTCTTTGCTTTCTGGCTCGAATTAGTTATATTTTTCACAAGCGTTTCTGAACTAATGGAAATTCGAGGGTCAATGCCAAAAGGAAAAGCAAGAACTTTGGAGGTGACGTATGACGTTTGACGAAAGACTGAAGAACGTTTCCGTGATCGGAGCAGCGGGCAAAATGGGAAGCGGCATAGCGCTACTTCTGGCACAGGAAATGGCAAGGCTGAAGAACCTGCCTGAAAACAAGAGCTCGGTTTTCAGACTTCATTGTATTGACATAAGCGAGCAGGCTCTGGACGGACTTCAGAAGTATCTCAGGGCGCAGCTGGTCAAAGCAGGAGAAAAGTCGACGGTGATGCTCAGAGAGCTGTACAAGGACCGTGCGAACCTGGTGGAGAACTACGACATCATCGATGCCTTCGTGGAGGAGGCCATGTCGGTCCTCAGATTGGGAACCGATCTGGGGGAGGTCAGGGACTCGAAGATGATCTTCGAGGCGATCGTCGAAAACAAGGACGTCAAGGTGGACCTGTTGAGGAAAATGGAGAAACTGGTGGACCCGGAGACTTACTACTTCACCAATACCTCGTCCATACCCATAAGCGTTCTGAACGAGTCGGCAGAGCTGGGAGGAAGGATAATAGGCTACCATTTCTATAATCCTCCCGCAGTGCAGAGGCTTTTGGAGATGATCTCTCCTGAAGGGACCAAGCCCGAGCTTAAAGAGATGGCTCTGGAACTGGCCAAGCGGCTGCGCAAGAAGATCGTGCCTGCCAACGACATTGCAGGCTTCATTGGCAACGGTCATTTCCTGCGTGACGGTTTGCACGCCATAAAGGAAGCCAAGAAGATGGCGGGTGAATATACCCTCCCCGGCGCTCTGTACATAATGAACAAGGTGAGCCAGGATTTGCTGGTTCGGCCCATGGGCATACTCCAACTCATCGACTACGTGGGCGTGGACGTGTATCAGTGTATTTCTGAGACCGTGGCGGGCTATATCAAAGGTGAGGATCTTAAAGATGATCTGCTGGTTCAGATGGTTGAAAAGAAGGTGTTGGGTGGCCAGCACGCGGATGGAAGCCAGAAGGATGGATTCTTAAAGTATGAAAAAAATCGCCCGGCTGGAGTTTACGACTTAGAAAAGGGTGAGTATAAGATGTTCGATCCCAAGGGCTGGAGCGGTGAACTGGACAAAAAGCTGGGAGCTTATCCTGAGGGAACTATCCCCTGGAGAAACCTCTTGATGGATCCCAAGAAAGAAGAAAAGCTCTCCGCATACTTTAAGAACCTGAACGCTTCTGACACCCCGGGCGCGAAGCTTGCGAAAGCTTATCTGAAGAGATCCAAAGAGATCGGCGAGTTCCTGGTGAAGACCGGGGTGGCGGAGTCCGCTAAAGACGTCAATGACGTCTTGTTGAACGGATTCTACCACCTGTATGGGCCGATCAACGATTACGTGTGAGGATTGGCTTCGAAGCTGGGTTCACGGTGACGATGCCCGTATCGAAGCTTGAGGCTTGGAAATCGATGCTGGTTTCCCTCAACCTCGAGCTTCCATGAACGAGCGTCGACACGAGCTTCGCCAACGACAAACGAAGTACGGAAACGAATTGACTTAAGGAGGTAGTAGATGAAAAAGCTAAGAAAACCGGTATATGCTTGCGCTGGCTACAATACGATTTCCTTCGGTTCAGGGAGGAGAGAGTTCCACCCCAAGAAGCCCCGGCCGGGTTTGGAGGAGTATATCCAAGAAGCCGGCAAGGGAGTTATCGAACAGATTAACGACGCCAACAATATCGACGAGGGCGTCATCGGGAATTTTATGGCGGCCAGGTTTAACCGGCAAGGTAACCTGCCCGGTTTCATTCCCTTCATCGATCCCGCCCTGGAGTACAAGCCTTGCACCAGGGTGGAAGGCGCCTGTGGGTCCGGTGGATTGGCCCTGTACACAGCCATAAAAGGCGTCTGCTCCGACATATCCGACGTGGTGTTGACCATGGGAGTGGAGGTGCAGAACACGGTAAAGGCCATCTATGGTGCGGATATCTTAGCCGGGGCTGGACACTATAAATCCCAGCGCAAGAAGGGCGCTGCCTATTTCTTCCCGGGTCAATTCTCGGACAGGGCCGGAGCCTGCTACGAGAAATTCGGCTATGATTACGTGAGAAAGGGGATGGCGCACTGGTATGCCAGAGCAGTCACCAACGCGCGAAAGAACCCCAAAGCCCAGGAATATCATAACACCATAGAGGATTTGGTGGCGGCCGGCATGACCCCCCCCAACCCTAAGGTCTTCTGCGAACACATAAACGTATATGATTGCTCCAAGGTTTCCGACGGTTGCTCTGCGCTGATTTTCGCGTCGGAGGAGGGTCTGGAGAAGATCGGCATCGATAAGAAGGACGCCGCGGAGGTGGTAGGCTTCGGGCAATCCCAGGCAGACGTGACCAAGCTACCAGAAGATAAGACCAAACTCGCGACTACCCGGAAGTCCGTGGAGAAGGCATACGAGATGGTGGGCATCGGTCCAAAGGACTTAGGCATTCTGGAGGTGCATGACTGCTTCACCATTGGCGGGCTCCTTCACGTGGAGGCAACGGGAGTGGTCGGTTATGGCGAGGCGGCGGGCTTCGTGGCAGAAGGTAAGACAGCCATCGATGGAGAGATTCCCACCAACCCCACCGGCGGACTGGTTGGATTCGGTCATTACACCGGAGGAACCGGCGTCAGGCAGGCGGTGGATCTGGTGCATCAGCTCACCGGCAAAGCAGGCGACTGTCAGGTCAACCTCAAATCGGACCGGCCGTACGGTATGCTGATAAGCATGGGCGGCAACGATCGCACCGTGACCTGCATGGTATTCAAAAGGGTAACCTGATCAGCACTACCTGAGTCTGCTCTTGTAGTTGTGTGAAAGATATGAAAAACCACCTGGAGGGGAGATTTGAAGTGTTCACCTTTAGGTTACCCCGGTTTAGGTTTTTTGTCTTTTCCTAGGGCCGGATATTGAGGACAGTAGTAGGTCCGAAATGTCCCGCCAGAGGCACGGCTTTCGGACAAAACCAAACGTGTCGAATAGGTCTTCGACCCATGGCTGGCAGGCATATTCGACCTAAATGAATTGTTGGTGAGGCACAACAAAAATAAGGGAGCGACTTATGGATTTTGAATTTACCGAAGAACAGAGAATGGTGAAGGAGGCGGCCGCTGATTTCTCCAAGAACAGCCTTCTTCCCAAAGCCCAGGAGTTTGACGAAAAGGAGGAGATTCCACAGGAGATCTATAAGGAGTTGGCTGGATTGGGCTATCTGGGCATGCTGCTTCCGGAGGAATACGGAGGCACCAATCTGGATTTCATGAGCTACATCTGCGCCATGGAGGAGTTCGCCAAAGCATGTGCCGCCCTGGAGATCGCCCTTTCGGTTCACAATTCCCTGGTCTGCGACGCCATCCTCCTGTTCGGAACCGAGGAGCAGAAAAAGAAATACCTCCCTGCTCTGGCGCGTGGGGAGAAGATCGGAGCATATTCCCTGACCGAGCCAGGATCAGGCACGGATGCAGGGGCCCTGAGAACCAGCGCCGTGCTGCAAGGAGACCACTACCTGGTCAACGGAACCAAGGCCTTCGTGACCAACGGCGGGATTGCTGATCTCTTCGTGGTCTTCCTGTCGACTAATCCTGAGCTTAAATCCAAAGGGATCTCTTGTATTCTGGTAGAAAAGGGGACTGAAGGATTCTCCATCGGTGCCAAGGAGAAGAAGATGGGAATCAAGGGATCGGACACCAGGGAACTCTCCTTTGCAGACTCCAAGATCCCGAAGGAGAATCTGTTGGGCGAGGAGAATAAGGGATTCAAAGTTGCCCTTTCCCTTCTGAACTCCGGCAGGATAGGAGTTGGCGCACAGTGCGTGGGAATTGCCCAGGCGGCCTTTGAGGAGTCTCTTAAATACTCCAAGGAGAGAGTTCAGTTCGGTCAGCCCATCTGCAATTTCCAGGCCATCGGCTTTAAGCTGGCAGACATGGCCACCGAGATAGATGCGGCAAGGCTTTTGGTCTACCGGGCGGCTCATCTGAAGAGCAAGGGAAAGAAGTGCAACATAGAGGCATCCATGGCAAAACTCTTTGCCTCGGAGGTGGCCAATCGGGTGGTGAACGAGGCGGTCCAGATTCACGGTGGATACGGCTACATGAAAGAGTATCCGGTGGAGAGGTATTTCAGGGATGCACGAGTGACCGAGATATACGAGGGAACCTCGGAGGCTCAGAGGATCGTTATCTCCCGAGACCTCTTGAAGGACTAATCATCCCGCCTACGGACGGGGCTTTGGAGCAGGAGAGCCAGATGAAGATTTCAAAAGAACACGAGGAGTTCCGCGCAAAGGTCAGGGAGTTCGCAGAAAGGGAGATCGAGCCCAAAGCCAGGGAGCTGGATGAGACCGGACAATTCCCGTTTGACACGGTCAAGAAGCTCGGAGAGATGGGGATTTTAGGGATGGTGGTCCCCAAAGAATATGGAGGATCGGGTCACGATACCTTAAGCTACACCATCGCGGTGGAGGAGGTTTCCCGCGTCTGCGGTTCCACCGGCATAACGGTTGCAGCTCACAATTCCCTGGGTCTTTACCCCATATATCTTTTTGGAAACGAAGAGCAGAAAAGAAAGTACATACCGGATCTGGCCTCCGGGAAGAAGTTAGGATCATTCGGATTGACCGAGCCGGACGCGGGCTCGGATGCTGCAGGAACCAAGACCACCGCAGTGCTGGATGGCGATTCTTACGTTGTAAACGGTAGCAAATGCTTCATCACCAACGCCAGCGTGGGAGAGACGCTGGTTATTACCGCTATGACCGACAAGAGCAAAGGATATAAAGGAATAAGCTCATTCATCATAGAAAAGGGGATGAAGGGATTCTCCATCGGGAAAAAAGAGAACAAGATGGGCCTCAGGGGTTCCGACACCGCCACCCTCATCTTCGAGGATTTGAGAATCCCCAAGGAGAATCTCCTAGGAAACGAGGGGGAAGGGTTCAAGCAGTTCATGATCACTCTGGATGGCGGGAGAATCAGCATCGGAGCGATGGCTTTGGGAATCGCCCAGGGCGCCTACGACAAGGCCGTAGCCTATGCCAAGGAGAGGGAGCAGTTCGGGCGGCCCATCTCAGATTTCCAGGCGATACAGTGGAAGCTGGCCGACATGGCCACCCAGCTTGAAGCGGCAAGGCATCTGATTTATCATGCCTCCGAGTTGAAAGACAAGGGAGAGAGATTCATCAAGGAGTCGGCCATGGCGAAACTCTATGCCTCGGAGGTGGGCAGGTTCGTCACCTACCAGGCTATTCAGATCTTCGGCGGATACGGATATTTGTCTGACTACCCGGTGGAGAGATACTTGCGGGACGTAAAGCTGTGTGAAATCGGAGAAGGAACCTCGGAGATTCAGAGGCTGGTTATCGCCAGGGAACTCTTAAGATAGATTCTATTCCAGCACCTGACTTAAGTCAGGTGCTGGTCGGTAACAGAGGTCTTCTGGAATCAGGACAACCATAAAGGAGGAGGGATGGATTTCAAGAACATCATCGTAGAAAAAGAGGACGGTGTGGGAATCGTCAAGATGAACCGCCCCGACGCTTTGAATGCCCTCAACAGCGAAACCCTGAGGGAGCTGAAAGAGGCCTTCGCTGACCTAAAAGACGATGATGACGTGAAGGTCATCATTATCACCGGTGAAGGCAAGGCTTTCGTGGCTGGGGCGGATATTGCAGAGATGAAGGACATGTCCCTGGATCAGGCCAGGGAGTTCTCCAGGTTTGGCCAGAGTGTCTTCGAAAAGATCGCTAAAATGGATAAGCCGGTAATTGCTGCGGTCAACGGATTCGCTCTGGGCGGAGGATGCGAGTTGGCGCTAGCCTGTGACATTCGCATCGCCTCGGAGAAGGCAAAGTTAGGGCAACCGGAGGTCAACCTGGGCATCATACCCGGATTCGCCGGGACGCAGAGGCTCTCCCGCTTGGTAGGCGCGGCGAAAGCCAAGGAGCTGATTTTCACCGGCGATATGGTCGATGCGCAGACAGCTCGCTCCATAGGTCTGGTCAATCAGGTGGTTGCGCCAGATCAACTTATGGTCGTCTGTATGGAAATGGCTAAGAAGATCGCGTCCAAGGGACCCACCGCGGTAAAGCTGGCAAAGAAGGTGATCGACGCAGGGATTCAGGTAAATCTTGATGATGGTACCACCTTAGAGAGCGACCGGTTCGGTGAGTGCTTTGCCGGCGGCGAGGCCAAAGAGGGGATGACCGCCTTCTTGGAAAAACGAAAGCCGAATTGGTAATCAATCTGGAGTGTCAAGCTTTAGCTTGACTTGAATCACGGTTTTTCCGAGGCTCGGCTGACGCCGAGCAGTTCTGTCCGTATTATCCTTTGGGAGGCTGCACTTGGAGATATTCGAGTCATTAGCCCATGACGAGCACGAACAGGTGGTCTTCTGGTCAGACAAGGTCGCTGGCCTGAGGTCCATCATCGCCATTCACGACACCACCCTGGGCCCGGCCATCGGCGGGGTGAGAATGCACCCCTATAAATCGGAGGAGGAGGCGCTCAGGGACGTCCTCCTGCTCTCGAAAAGCATGACCTACAAGGCTGCCGCAGCCGGGATCAATCTGGGCGGAGGACAAGGGGTAATCATCGGGGATCCGGTTAAAGACAAAAACGAGCTGGTCTTGAGATCGTTCGGGCGGTTCGTGGAGAGCCTGCACGGCAGATACATCACGGCCGAGGACGTGGGAACCACCGTGGAGGATATGGAGATCGTCAGATACGAAACCCGATACGTTACCGGGTTGTCTCACGCGTTAGGCGGGGGAGGAGATCCCGGTCCGGTCACCGCCATAGGAATGGTCCATGGAGTCCGGGCCTGCGTGGAAAAGGCGTTTGGAAAAAAATCCCTGGAGGGATTCTCAATTGCCATTCAGGGATTGGGTAACGTCGGGTTTAACCTGGCCCAGCTACTTCATGAGAGAAATTGTAAGTTGCTGGTGGCCGACGTGGACGAGAACAAGGTTAATCTGGCCAAAGAGAAATTCGGAGCCACAGTGGTTCCACCGGACGAAATATACGACGTGGAAGCAGACATCTTTTCGCCCAATTCCCTGGGGGGTGTGATCAACGATCAGACCATCGATAGATTGAAAGTCAAAATAGTGGCTGGGGCGGCCAATAATCAACTGAAGGAAGAGCGACATGGGGACATGCTTCATAAGAAGAAAATCCTGTATGCTCCCGATTTTGTGATAGGCGCCGGGGGATTGATCAACGTGGTCAACGAACTGGAAGGCCACAAACAGGAAAGAGCCTTAAAAAAGGCAGAAGGAATATACGAGATCCTCTTAAGGGTCTTAGAGAAATCGGAAAAGGAGAACGTCCCTACTCACAAAGCTGCCACCCTTTTGGCTGAAGAGAGGATCAATCAGGTTAAGAGATTCAAACAAGGCAGTGCCGGGGACCGCAGTTGCCAGTAGGCAGTATGCAGTAAACAGTAGAGAACAACAGGCCAAAGGAGTCCGCTTCAAAGGCCAAGATCGCTTTGTGCCGAACCAAAAAAGATGGCAAATCGATATAGGATACTAAGTATCAATCCCGGTGCCACCTCAACCAAAGTGGCTTTGTATCTGAATGATAGTCCCTTGAAGGTGGAGGTCATCAGGCATTCCACTGAGGACCTCTCTTCGTTTAAAGGCACCTTAGATCAACTGGACTATAGAAAAGAATTGGTGTTGAGATTCCTCGAAGAAAACGAGGTCAAGGTGGCCGGGCTTGCTGCCGTGGTAGGCCGCGGCGGGCCCTTCAAGCCCTTAGAAAGCGGCACCTACGGGGTGAACGATAAGATGCTCTCGGACATCAGGTCGGGCAACGTTCAGGCGGATCATCCGTCTAATCTCGGTGCGCTGATTGCCCATGAGATCGTAAAAGGAACCGATGTTCCCGCGTTCATCGTCGACCCGGTCTCGGTGGATGAATTCATCCCCGAGGCCCGCATATCCGGACTGCCCCAGATAAAGCGGAAAAGCCTCTCGCATGCTCTCAATATGAAGATGGTGGCCAGAAAAGTGGCCAAAAAGCTGGGGAAGAAGTACGAGGAATTAAATCTGATCATCGTGCACCTGGGTTCGGGGATAAGCGTCAGTTCCCATCGTAAGGGAAGGATGATTGATGTCAACAACGCCAATGACATGGGCCCGTTTTCGCCCCAGAGGGTCGGCGCTCTGCCGGTCACCGGCTTGGCCAAGCTTTGCTTCTCCGGAGAATATACTCTGAAGGAGATGATAGAGCTTCTTACCAAGAAGGGCGGGCTTCTGGCGCATCTGGGAACCGACAACGTGGAGGAGGTGGAGAAGAGAGTTGATGATGGTGATAGAAAAGCGAAACTGGTCTATGATGCCATGGTCTATCAGATAGTCAAAGAGATAGGTGCCATGGCCACTACGCTGGAAGGGGAAGCGGATGCCGTTCTCCTGACTGGCGGCATTGCTAATTCCGAGAGATTGACTGATTCGATCACCCAAAAGGTTGAATTCCTCGGTCCGGTTTTGGTATTTCCCGGTGAGGACGAGATGGAGGCTCTCACCCTGGGCGGTCTCCGAGTCGTATCGGGAGAAGAGGGGGCCAAAGAGTATTAAACTGAAAGCTCACATTATCCGCCTATTCATCTATACTACATACACTTATTCTCATTCACTTCAAGCATAATTCCTTCTCCTGCTTTGCTGGCTCTTAGTCTTTTCTCCTTACTTGGTCGTTCCTGTTAGGAGAGCCGAAGTCTGATTCTCGACTGCACCAAACTCGATGATAGGCGGTCGCTGATCCGAGTTTTGTGTATTGGCCGCGGGTGAAGTTTGGCTGAAAACATCCTGTTTTATTCTTTTCTTTTTCCTTGACATTCGATGAGATTTTCTGTATTTTAGTAACGAAGGGATTTTACCAACGTGTGAC
>JBAUFO010000241.1:0-18693 GCA_049679185.1 Candidatus Zixiibacteriota bacterium | reverse complement strand
AGGGTGTCCGTGAACTGGGGACAATCCGGCCAACCATCATCGACGAAGCTTTTGCTTTCCAGCTCAAGAAATGCTTTCACCTGGTCATCAGGGAATTCCGAAGAATCGTTTTCCACCCCGCCTTCCTAATCCTAACCTTCATGGCCATGGGCGAGCTGGTCATGAATTTCGCGGGAAATGCCGGCCCCGCGGGAGATAGTGTTTATCCCCTCACTTCTCGCTTTCTGGATCAAACCATGCATATCTGGATTTACATGATTCCACTCACGATTCTTTTCGGCGGTTTGATTATCTGGCGGGAGCGGGATCACAAGTCCAACGAGTTCTACGATACGCTTCCACTTCCGGACTGGCTGAGCTATCTCTCTAAACTTCTCACCATGATGTCCATACAGCTCTTCTACGTCGTCCTGGCCATGCTCACCGGGATCGTCACCCAGGTGGTCGGCTTCGGCTACACCAACCTCGAACTGGGCCTCTACTTCCAGCACCTGTTCGGCATCACGCTCCTCAAGTTCTGGTTCTTGACCATCATCGTCTTCTTCATCCACAACTTAGTCGGCAACAAGATTCTTGGCTTCTTCATCTCCGCCCTGTACGTTGCTGCCGATCTGATCATCTTCGAGGTCTTGAAGACAGAGAATTTCCTGTTTCGATACGGTCAGCTGCCCCCCTTCATCTATTCCAACTTAAACGGGTTCGGGCACTACGCGCCCCTTATAATCTGGTATTCAATCTACTGGCTTTTCTTCGCAGGCATCCTGGGTGTCCTGACCTCACTTTTGTGGCGCCGCAGCAACGAAACCGCCCTGAAATTCCGATTCAGGGTGGGGCTGCAAAAACTCAACAGGCGCCTTCACTGGGCACTGGGTATCCTGCTGGTACTGTTTGTGGCAACCGGCGGATACATCTCGTACAACAAATACATTTTGAACCAATATGCATCAAAGAATGAGAGCAAGAGAATCAGGGCGGATTACGAAAAGAGATATGCCCAGTACAAAAACGCTCCACAGCCCAGGATAACAGAGGTAAACCTGACCGTGGATATCTTCCCCGAGCAGAGAAAAGCCGACATCCAGGGCTACTACGTGTTGAGGAATAAGACCGATCAATCCATCAGCGATATCTACGTAAACCTGTCAGACAGCTATATCACCGACGAGAACCGGCTGGAGTTATCGAATCCGACAACGCTCACATATCAAGGCCAAGAATACGGATTCCGCATTTTCCAATTGGATACTCCTCTCGCTCCTGGTGAAGAAATCCGACTCGAATTCGACCTGGTGGCCCAAGCCAAGGGCTTTACCGAGAACAATCCGAAGAACCAGCTGGCCCGGAAGGGAACTTGCTTTCTTCTCACATCGGAGTCTCCCCGTTACTTTCCACTCATCGGATATGTCCGGGGACTGGAGCTCAAAAAGGAAAGAGATCGGGAGAAACAGGGCCTCCCCAAGCTGCCCAAGAGTCCCCCTTTGGAGGAAGCAGATAGTTCGATCTGCGAGTTCCAGTTCGACCTGGTTGAATATGAGGCCACGCTCAGCACCAGCAGGTCACAGACAGTTGTCAGCAACGGGAATCTCATAAACCAATTCACGGAGAACCAAAGGAATTATTTCCATTACAAATCCGAAGGTCTGATGGACAATGAGCTTGTGTTCGCCTCCTCGGAATACAAGGTGGCCAGAGACGAATACGAAGGGATCAAGATCGAGGTTTACTATGACAGAAAACACCCGGAAAACGTGCAGCGCATGATCGAGGGTGTGAAGCGTTCCTTCGATTACTGCACCAGGAATTTCTGTCCCTTCCCCTACCGGTTCATCCGGATCGCCGAGATACCCGACTACGTTCATTTTGGCGCTCGCTCCCAGCCCACACTCTTCACCTGGAAGGAGAGTGCCGGGTTCATCAGTAATCTGGAGGACCCCGAGGAGATCGACATGGTATTCGGTATCTGCACACACGAGATGGCCCATCAGTGGTGGGCATATATCGTCAAGCCCGCCGAAGCTGAAGGTGCTGGAATGTTGACCGAGACCATGGCCCAGTATGTTGAAGTCATGTGTCTGGAAAAGGAATACGGGACAAAAATATCCCGGAAGCACCTGAAGGAGGAGATGGACAGGTATCTCTCAAGACGGAAAAAGGACGTGGCCGGCGAACGACCCCTGATGAGAAGTCATGCAGACCAGTATTATCTGAACTATCCCAAGAGCACAGTCGTAATGTATGGGCTGCAGGATTACCTTGGCGAGGATCGGGTAAACGGGGCTTTAAGGAAAATCGTGGAGAAGTATGGGCACAGTCAAGATCTGTTTCCCACGTCCTTAGACGTCGTAAACGCCTTCAAGGCCGTCACACCAGACAGCCTACAGTACTTCATCACCGACCTGTTCGAGACCATCACCCTGTGGGAAAATGAAGCCAAATCGGCTTCGTATGTGGAATCCGGTGACGGGAAGTACAAAGTCACATTGGAGGTCTCCACTCACAAATTCCGGGCCGACAGCATCGGCAACCAGACTGAGATTCCCATCAGAGACTATGTCGACATCGGTGTTCTGGGTGAAGATGGCGAAGAGCTATACTTGAAGAAACACAAATTGACCCAGAACCGATCGGACATTGAAATCATGGTGGACAAGAAGCCGGTTCGGGCAGGGATCGACCCCTACGTGGTTTTGATTGATCGGGAAAGAGACAACAACTTAGTTGAGGTCAAGGAAAAATAGCTACGATCCCAAGAATTCAGACCGGAACTACTCCCAGCACGGGGAGCAGCTTGTGGGTCAACCATCCCGCCCTTCGACAAGCTCAGGGTGGTGAGCAAAGCCGAACCAAAGGGTGGTTGACAAATCTTTTTGTCAAGCAGGCTGCGCCATGCTTGACCTACAAACTACGTCATTGTGATTGACCGGGAAAGAGACGATAGCTTAGTTGAGGTCAAGAGATAAAAAAGCGTCCCCAACGAGATTTGAACTCGTGTCGCCGCCGTGAAAGGGCGGTGTCCTAGGCCGGGCTAGACGATGGGGACGGACTGTGTTTCTCTATAGTCTATAGTTCGCAAACCACGCTGCTTTGTTTGACCAATGTGGCAATGGTCGGCTGCCACACCGAACGAATATACCAGATCTACTTCTGCTGTCAACTCATTTCTGTTGGCTCCTGGACATAAGGTCGAGAGAACCATTCTACGTTTGAAGCCCCACACAATCCCTGCACCTCTAAGCAGGAAACAGCCGTGCCAGAAGAAACAAACGGCACTGCGAAATCCGATATGGGATCTTGGACTCCCCGCCGGGGCACAAGGCGGATAATCCAAGCTACAGGGTGCACCCCGAGATGGTGCATAACGTTATTCATGCGGCCGGCTGTGGCAGTGAAGGAGTAGCGACGCCGGCCGGCCCGAAAAAACGGCTGACGCGAGACTGGGGCCTCCTTCCATTTAAATGGATGGAGGCAGAGAAATTATATGGATTCCTGTTAACCCCGCGACCAAGACAGCCGATATCATCCTGACAGAAGACGAACATCTCCGATACCGCGTATTTTTCGGGCTAAACCGCGAGTAATTTCGCCCACCTAAAAAGTGAGATTCACGTCTTTCTAGGTCTGGGATGCAGTTCCAGATTTCATCCTCAAAAGGACAGAGAGCTCTCTCCTGCGAGGCTTGGGGAAAGGGGGTGAGAAACAATGAGGGCTAAGAGAAAGATCTTTGCCGGGCAGGCTGGATTCACTCTGGTCGAGCTGGCCATCGGACTGGTGATCATCGGTCTTCTGATCGGTGCCATTCTGGGGGGTGGCCAGATGATCAGAAACGCCAAGATCAAAAGACAGGTGTCGGACTTGCAGGGTCTGTACGGTGCCATATACACCTATTTCGATCGGTTCCTGCAGCTGCCCGGCGACAGTGATGCTGACGGATATTTCGACACGGACTCTGCCGTGTGGACCGATGTGGAGTCAGAGGATCTGGCCCACGAGTCCAAGAGAAGCCCGTTCGGAGCCAAGTACTACTTTGGGTCTGACACACTCTGGTCTCCCGCGGCTCACCGAAACGGGAACTTCATACGGGTTGCTCTTCCTTCCGACGTGGCGGAGAACGTGGACAAGCAGCTGGATGACGGAGCAGACAGCACTGGCTTTGTCGTTTCCAGTTCCACCTATACCGGCACCGCTAAGGTCAATGTCTACTACTTCATTGACTAGGAAAAGACAGACGAGTGTGCGGAGGGATGCTTAGGACGAAGCGAGAGTTGCGGCCTCGCCGGGGCTTGAACGATCTGCGATATGCTTCCGCTTCACCGCCCAGCGATGATTTGTGGCCGTTTGAAGTACATGGTGGGGGGCGAGGCCTGGTCCTATCACACCTTCCCTTGGTGCACGAGATGCCTTAAAACCGCGCGCGCTTCGGGTCCCGGCCAGCAACATCAGTTTGCGCGCGGCCGGAGCACCCAAACAAGGGTACCACTGCCGGAAGACAAATCCTCTCCAGATCTGGATCAAGCCTGCAACGTAATATTCGCGCCTAGAGGGACTCGAACCCCCAACCCTCTGATCCGAAGTCAGATGCTCTATCCAATTGAGCTATAGGCGCATAAGCTCCAATTTCTCAAAAGAATATACGAGCTTCAATCTATCGAGTCAACAGAAAACTTCCCTCCTGGCACCAGTCACCCAAAAGACGTCAGCGTTTAATCTCAGGGTAACGACTCACTATACGAGGGGGCCAACTAGAAGTTTGTCTGCTTTGGAGCCAGGAGGGCCAGGAGCACCATTGCGGCGTGCTGTTCTCACCGGAGGCCATCGTTGCGACGACCTCCCTTAACCACTCGGCGGGCTGAGAATCAATTTTTTCATCCTTTCCCGGGAAAAAGATGCCGGATGACCGGCCGCCTTGGCAACATAGTAAGACGTGGAGAATAGTATCAGGAGTACGGGGCTTTTGACAAACTACCTGTAACTCACCCCCTTAATCCCCATCTCTTTTTAAGAGAGCGGGCACAGGGGTGAGCTCAAAGGCTTTACTATCTCACAGCAGAACTGTGGGCCACCGGTCCGTTTGTTGAGGCATTGCTGCTTTACCTCCGGTCATCTTTACCCGTCCCGCCAAAGGTCGAAACGGCCCAGATGACCAAAGTCCAGGTCTGTCTCCCCAAAGGAAGCCGCTTGGAAAAGGAATACCCTATCTCCCGGATCATGGTCCGGGTGGGTCTGCTTTCCGGCTCCAGGAGTTTCTTAAGAAACAAAAGCCCAAAGACCCTGCCTGCTCCGGAGAGGGCAAAAAGTATATGAAAATTCACGAAATGCTGGCCTTTAAAAACGAAACTCAACCCGCTCAGATTCTGGGCAATAATCCCCCCTACGGTAGAGGCCGCAGACAGAGCCAATCCATTGACGGCTGCAATTGTAGCCAGATAATATGCCCTGCCTTGTTGTGGGGACAGGGCTAAAACCACGTTGAAGGCGGCTAAGTTGAATCCCGACCAGAAAATCCCTCCCATAGCCGCATCGATCCATAGAGGGAAGATGTTCTTGGGGGTAACATAAAGCCAGATAAAAGGTATGAGAAAAATAAAGCAGACATTGAAGATCAGGACCGGCTTGTTTCCATATTTATCAATAGCTTTTCCCCAGAAGGGCTGCGCAAACAGACTTATCACTCCGGCACCGATGGAGAAAAGTGAGATCAGGCGGAAATCCAAATGCAAATTCTTGAGCATATGCGGCACCCAGAAAGGCGTGGATATTCCAGTCACAAAAGACCAGTAGATGAAAAAATAGATTAGCATTCTAAAATTCTTGTCTGAGAAAGGGACTCTGAGGGTAGAAGCTAAGCTGACTTCTCTATCAGAAACCATCTTCGGTTCAGGTTGCCGAGTTAGAAGGGATGCTGCGATCCAGGCTGATGAAACCGCCAGCAGGAATATGACGGAGAATCCAAAACCAGTCGGGTTTGCTTTGAGCAGTCTGGAGATAAAATCCGGTAGATGAGGACCTATCCGCGCACCTCCGGCTTTGAAATAATCAATGAGGTTGGCCCCGGCGAAATTGGCTGCCATGGTGATGAAGCCCAGGATTGTATTTCTCAGGCCAAAATATCTTCCCCTTTTCTGTGCAGGGACCAAATCCGACATCCAGGAGAGCCATGCGACTCCCACCAAATTGGCGATTGCGGAGGATAAGCAAAGAAGCAAAAGAAAAATGCCGATTTTGACTCGTTGGTTTTCCGGGAAAAAGGGCAAGAAGACAAGAACTAAGAAAAGCGAGCGAGAGAAGAGTGAACCCAACAGGCTGATCTTCTTCCTCTGCTTGAGCCTCTCAACCACGAAAGCTCCAAGGATTTGAAGAGCTTGTGCCAGGAAAGGGAGAGCCGCCACCAGTCCCAGGTGAAAATCGTTTGCACCCAGGAAAAGTGCATAGCCGGCCAGGAAAGGACCTGTGGTCAGAGCCATGTGAATGGCTGCAAAAGACCCCTCGAAGATTGAAATCTTGAGCCCTTTCTGTGTTTCCTTGTTACCCAACTCCAGGTGCTTACTCATTTGTCTGTCCCTCTGCCTGCTGTGATTCTATACGATATTTGAGCATAGAGATATCATCCGGAAAAGGTTAAATCAAGCGGATTTTGACACTGCCTTGATTTTGCTCTGTATATTGTGGCAACCTCCGTCTTGTCCCTGGGGATTCTGCTGAAACGCCCGGGTTATATCCCGACCCCTTTAGGGACACTGCGACAGGAAATGCCCGTTGGGGAATTTGTCACGGAGAGGATTATTCCAGATCAGACGAACCTTGCGTGTGTGATCAACTCGGTTTTCAAGGTTGTGTCAGGTCTTGCTCTTGGCTCGGCCCGCCAAGAGTCAAGTTTTTTGCTCTTTTTCGGGAAAAACATGCCGAACAACTGGCGCCTGGTGCGTGCCCGGCCGATAACCAAATAGATGTTGTTAGGGAGTGTGAATAAGAACTAAAGCAGGCTCACGATGGTATAAGCAAGATTGACGCCGCATGTTGGGCGGTGATCGCAGTGACTCTTCCGTGGGCGGTGAGGTCCTGTCACCGTCCTGATCACGCGAAGAAAACTAAAACCTTCACCTCTCAACGGACCTCCAGAGGATCTGTTCACCGGAAGGATTAGCATGGACACAATCAAGAAGATGCTTTTGATTCTGGTGGTCAACACCCTGGTGATGCTCATATCCTGGGCGGGCTTGAGCGTGATCCTGCTGGGCGTTAGATTCCTTTCGGGTCCCCAGGCCGCCCTGGTGAAGATACTCTCCCTCCACTCGTTCGTTGTGGTGATGCTGTTCTATGCGTTTTATCTGGTTTTTGACATTTGTGAGTTCATTTCCACTGAAACTCAAGGCGAAAAGTGAGAGACCAGATATTAGAAAAACTCGTCCAGGGACGTGCGGGCTTGGGCCAAATCACCCGCTTGGTCTTCATTCGGGCGATCAGGGTCTTGGCCTTCAGCCTGATTTCTACTTTAATCGTCTGGCTTTTCTGGCTCGAGAACTACGCCTGGGGGGCTTTCCTTTTAGGAGCGGCTTTAGGGTTGTTGGCCTTTTTGGCTCTGAATTCCCTGAGGAAGCGGTTAAACCCTCAAAACCCGGTTGTTCCAGATAAAGAAAGAGATCTAACCGATCCGAAGAATATCAGACCCGATGCTCCGGTTGAGAAGTAAAGGTTGCCAGATCTCCGCAGTCACCTCTGTCATCTTTCTCTCTTCACACTAACAACTACCGACTGAGTACCCTGCTCCTTTGGACCCGAACGAAGAAGTGAAGTTTCAGACTGTGACAAGATGCGGCCAACAAGGCGCAACGCTCATGCTGATTGTGGGTGGGGGGCGGCCCCGGAGAAATTTCTATTTGATCGCACCCATGGAATTATACAGGGGGAAGAAGGTGGAGAGGAGTATGAGTGCGGAGGCGCCTCCAAAGACCACCAGGATAAGAGGTTCCATTATGGTCAGAACCTTCTTGATGGTTCTCTGCACGTCCTTTTCGAAGTATCCGTTGACCAACGAAAGCTGCTCTGCCACCTTGCCGGTCTGTTCTCCCAAACCTATCATGGTGACCATGAAGCCGGGGAAGGGAAGTCCCCTCAGGGAGTCGGCGAAGGACTCACCCCTTTTGATCCTCTCCTCTATGGTTTCGATGGACCTGATAATGCTTTTGTTGCCGATGGTCCCTTTA
Source organism: Candidatus Zixiibacteriota bacterium (assembly GCA_049679185.1). Taxonomy (GTDB): domain Bacteria; phylum Zixibacteria; class MSB-5A5; order MSB-5A5; family SM1-73; genus SM23-73-3. The sequence goes on along the minus strand of JBAUFO010000241.1, from coordinate 10,492 downwards.
ACCAGGTCCAGAGAGGGAAGCAAGCCAAAGCCGGAGTGGAGCAGAAGCGATAGATAATGGGAGAAGGTGCACAAGACACTCTTCTGAATAACCGAGCCAAAAAGCGGAAATTTCATCTTCAGGTAGCTTAAGGTATAGGCTCCGCTTTCGGTCCTGCGGTAAAGAAGGATGCCGGCAACGCTTGCCCCGATCAAGACCACAATTGGAATCCAGAAGGTCATGATTGAACCGATTACGAACTGAACGCCACGGGTGTACCAGGGAATGGGAGCGCCCAGTTCTATTACCAGTTTCATCATCTTGGGCATAAGATAGAAAGCATAGAAGCCGGTAACTGAAGACATGACCACTACGATCATAGCAGGATACATCAGAGCCTGTTTTAATTCTGCCTGCAGTGCATCCTGCTTTTCCAGGGAGACGGCCAGCTCATCCAATATGTCGGCCAAAGTGCCCCCCTGTTCCCCGGCTCTGATTGCCCCCAGGTAGAAAGGGGGAAACACCTTGGGGTGGGCGGCGATGGCCTCGGAGAAGCTGCCCGTGGTCTCTATCTTCTTGCAGACATCTCGAATCACATCCCGGAATTTGGGATTCTTCTCCTGCTCCGCGATATTCTGCAGGGATTGCAACAGCGGTAGGCCCGCGGTGAACATCAAATGCAACTGGATGGTAAAGGAAAGAACTTCTTTTGAGCTGATCTTCCCGGATCCGAAGCGGCCGGACTTGCGCTTTGCCTCTGCCTGCACCGAAATGGGATACAGACCCAGCTCTCTGAGCTGTTCCTCCGCGTGCCCCAGGTCCCGGGCGGGAATGAGACCTTTTACCCGTTTGTTTTTGGTGTCGACCGCCTGATAGGTGTATTGTGGCATTACCCGATCACCCTTCGAATCTCATCGGTGGTGGTCACCCCTTTTAGGATCTTCTCAATCGCGTCATCCAACATGCTCTTCATCCCAGATGCCTTCTCTAACTCGACGGAGAGAGCTTTCTGGAGGATGAGCTGGTTTACCTCTTCATTTGTCTCAAGCACCTCGTATATGCCGATTCTTCCCCGATAACCGGTATGCTTGCACCTTTCGCAGCCCTTGCCCCGATAGAAGGTTGGATTCTTCAAATCTTTCAGCTGTGGATAGAAGCTGATCTCCTCCTCCGAAGGGGTATAACTCTCCTTACACTTGGAGCATATCCTGCGGGCCAGTCTCTGGGCTATCACCGCCAGGAGAGAGGTGGATATCACGAAGGGCTCGATGTCCATGTCCAATAGACGTGCCACCGCGGCCGAAGCGCTGTTGGCGTGCAGGGTGGTGAAGACCAAATGGCCGGTCATGGATGCCCTAAAGGCCATCTCCGCGGTCTCCTCGTCTCTCATCTCTCCCAACAGAATTATGTCCGGGTCGTGCCGCAGGATGGAGCGCAGCCCCTTGGCGAAGGTGTATCCCGCCTTTTCGTGTATGGGAGACTGCTTACTCATGGGAAGCTGATACTCCACCGGGTCTTCCAGCGTAATCAGGTTCTTTTCTAAGGTATTCAGCGTGGTAAGGGCTGCATATAGGGTGGTGGATTTACCCGACCCGGTGGGACCCGTGATCACTATCATGCCGTAGGGTTTCTGTACCAGTTTCTTAAACCTGTCAAGATTATCGCCCCAATATCCAAGGTCCTGGAGGCTCATGAGAAGCTTGGGCTTCTGCAATATCCTCATCACCACGCTCTCACCATAGAAAATCGGCATGGTGGATACGCGAACGTCGATATCTTGGGTATTGTAGGTGAAACGGAAACTTCCATCCTGCGGAATCCTGCTCTCGGTTATATCCAGACTGGCCATTATCTTTATTCTGCTGACAACCGGACGGTAGATTTTTTTGGAGAGAATGAAGGCAGTGTGCAGGACACCGTCAATCCTGTAACGAACACGACCCACGCTTTCATCAACCTCTATGTGGACGTCCGTGGCTCTCTCCTTTATCCCCCGGGCGATCAAGGAATCGACCAATCTGATCAGCGGAGGCGTTTCCTCTTCCACCTCATCCAAGCTCAAAGCCTGGCTCAGGCTCTCCTCGATCACCTTCTCCGGAGAGACGGTCATTCCGTAAAGCTCGTCTATATAGCTCAGGATGGTTTCCTCGTCAGCGATTCTTGGCTCGATGGTCAGCTTGGTGATTTCTCCCAGCCGGTCTATGGCGTTGATGTCGTTGGGATTAGCCATAGCAACGGTCAGCACGCCTTCCTTTTTAACCGCCACCGGTATAAGTTTGGATGATCTGGCAACCTCCTCCGGAATTAGCCTGGTCACTTCAATATCGACGTGAGTGTTGGAGAAATCAAGGTAAGGCGCCTCACACTGCTGCCCCACAAACTGCAGCACCTCTTCATGGCTTATGAATCCCAATCTTTCACAGATTTCGCCGAACTTGGCACCCGTTCGGTTCTTCTCTCTCTCTGCCAACTCATACTGGCTCTTGGTTATCCTCCCGGTCTCCAGCAGCAGTTCTCCCAATGTCTGAGTCATTGTCTGAGTCAGTGTCTCAGTCATTTTTCCTCCTTTTGCGAGAGAAGATAATTCAATCGATCGCGCACCACGAGCTCCAACTGACCCTCTTTCTCCGAACGGGTGCTTAAATAAAGCTGATAGTATTTTGCCGCCTCTGCCGAATCACCCACCTTATCCCACGCTCTACCCAGCCGGTAAAGGACACGGGGATGAGCCGAGTTGATCTGATAGGCTCTCATGCAAAGCTCAACTGCCTTGTTGATTCCTCCCCTCTCCTCGTAGATGCTTGCCAGGAGAAGGTTGGCCTCAAGATGAAAAGGATCCAGTTCCAGTAGCTTTCTGAGCTTGGCCTCCGCGGAGACGTATTCGCCTGTCCGGTACAGTAGCAGCCCGAAATTGAAGAGTACCTTTGGATCCTTTGGTTTTACGGCATACAGGTAGGCGAGCTCCTGCTCTGCTTCCCTGAATCTGCTGGTCTGCAGATAGGCGGTTGCCAGGTTCACATGTGCCTGCAGATGATCCGGATCGAAGGTCAAGGCTTCTCTATACGACTCGATGGCCTGACTCAGCTTACCCTGCTGCTGATAAGACGCTCCCTTCTTGTAATATCTCTCCGCTCTGGACGCTGACCTCTCTGTGACCTCAACTGCTGTTTGAGTCCACTCCCTCCCCGGGTCGGAAGCGTAGGACCGGGTCGCCTCGTCTGAGTAGAGCTCTTCTGGCGGGAGCGAGAGAGTCTCATCTTCCATGTACTCTCCAGGCAGCGTACCCCCCTCTTCACCGGAGGCCACATCTGTGGAGATTTGCTCCTGGTCTTCCGGGCCGGGAAGCACCTCTCCCTTGCCGGGTTCTTCAGCCGGGCTGACTTGGGTTGACCGCTCCTCCTCTGCAGGCAACGTCTCCGTCACAGCTTCTGAAGCAGCAGCGGCCTCAGCAGCCTCTCCTTCTCCGGCGGCGGGTTTATTCGAAGATTGGGTCGGAGTGCCTTTTTTCTGGGACGGGTCTGTTGTGGATACACCGGCATCCTGCTTCGCCTCGGCGGGCCTCTGCACAAGTCTCCCCGGTTCCTTTCGGGCGCTTATCGAGCGGCGGGGAGTATTTGCCGGGGGTTCCGAATCCTGCTTGAGAAAGAACATGTAACCCAGTCCCAGAGACAGGACGACCACCAATAGCGCGGCCCCCATCCCCAGTGTCCTTTTCCTCGGTTTGCCACTGCCGCGGTCAGGCTCAGGTGGTGCCTCCGGCTGGATCGGCGGAGTCTCTTTTGTCTCCACCTTTTCCACCGTCTTGGTTATCAATCCCACGTCGCTTCCCTGGTCTGTCATAATCTGTCTCCAAAACCTACAGTCTTCTCTCCAGTATTCTTATCCCCTGCAAGCTCTCCCAGCCCTCCAGCACATTTCGCACCACGACCTTTTTGCTGTTCTCAGTAAAGGCCGACATCAAAGCTCTTTCACAAAGGACGTTAACCATCCTGGGCAGCCCCCTGGAGATCTCGTACACTTTGTTCGCCGACTCCAAGCTGAACTCCAGACTGGAGTCAACCCGGGCCACGTTCAACTGATGTTGGATGTACGGGCGGATCTCCTCAAGCTCAAGCGGGAGAAGATGATATCTCACCAGGACACGTTGATCGAATTGTCGAAGTCTCCTCTCCTGAAGCCGCTCCTCCAACTCGGATTGGCCGAAGAGGACAATGTGAATCAGCTTATGGCCCTCGGATTCCAAATTGGAGAGGAGTCTTAATCCCTCCAGGAATTCAAAATCGAGTCCCTGAGCCTCATCTAAGAAGATGACCACTCTCTTGGACTGGCGGTGAGCCGCCAGGAGCAGATCGTAAAGCTGTTGGATTAGTCTTCTCTCGGTCAGATCCTGCTGGGAAGTTTCCGATGAGCCCTGATTATCCACAAGTCCCAGCAGAAGTTCTCTTCGCGAGAGGCGCGGGTCGAGTATTTGGGTTATTCGCAGATCCTCACCGACCTTGCTCAAGAAGTATCGCAGGAGCATGCTCTTGCCCGTTCCTGGCTCCCCGGTTATCATGGTGAAACCCAGCCCCTCGTATATGCCGTAGCGCAGGTGGTTGAGCGCCTCGGCCGCAGAACGGGAAAAGAAAAAGAACTTAGGGTCGGGGCTGACCGAAAAAGGCGACTCCTTAAATCCAAAGAAACTCCGGTACGAATCGAGAAGATCGACCCGCAGGAGACCCTGGCCTTTTTTTTGATCCGGCGATGACACGATTTTCCTCTGATCGGGTGAGCCACAGATAACGTCTTCTCCCAATCTGGGGGACTTGAATATCACCTTCATGTTAACCTCCCTCTCTATCGATCTCGGAGATCCGGGGGGTCAGAAGGATCACCAGTTCCGCCCTCTCTTCGGTCTTCTCCTTGCGTTTGAAAAAATAGCCCAGCAGGGGCAGATCGCCCAGCAGGGGAATCTTATGTACGGTGTCGGTCCTCCTCGAGGTGATGAGTCCCCCGATCACCACGGTCTCTCCGTTTTTCATCCGCACCTGGGTGCTGGTTTCGCGAATGTCGATATTGGGAGCTTTGAGCGTTTGGTTTTCGAATTGAAATTCGGAGAAGGAGCTGGCGTCGCTCACGATGGGGGTCACCTGCAGGGTAACGTAACCATCCGAGGAGATGTAGGGGGTTACGCCCATGGTCAGGCCCAGAAGCACGGTCTTCTGTTCAGGAAACACGATTGGCTGGCCTACTTCCCCCCCGGCAGAGAGTCCGGTCAGTTCCCAGTAGCTTATCACCCGCCCCACGTTGATCATTGCGGTCTGGCCGTTCATTACGTTGAGTCTGGGTTTGGAGAGCACGTTGACCTCTCCATACCTGGCCAGCATGTCGAGAACCAGGTTAGCATCGTGCCGGGAAGCGGTGAATTCTACCACCGAGCCGGGCAGACCCAGAGTCTGAGTGGCGGTTAAGTCTATGTTCTTGTTATCCGCTATGAAGGAATGCACGGCCGACCAGTCGACTCCCCAGGATTCAGCCTTCTCCAAGGTGACCTCAACCACCTCGGCTTCAATCAGCACCTGTCTGCACAGGGCTCTTCTTAGGTTCCCGATGAACTCTTCAGCCATCTTGAGGTTCTTCTTCCGGTCGGTCACCGTTACCACGCCGGCAAGCCTATTTATGAAGTGTTTTCCTTCCGGGGAGACTATCTTTTCCAGTCCCTCCTCGACCTGACTCCACAGGTCGACCGCTACCTCATCGGTCGTCCCGGTGATTTGAAACCGGCCACTCATCCCGCCGACATTGGGAATGGATCCCAGGACGTCCCCTCCCACCTGCATCTGAGATGTTACCTTATTGGGAACGTATCCCAACTCAAAGACGCGCGTGTCGGTGAGCTTCACGTGAAGGGTGGGGCTGAGAGTGGAGTAGAGGTAATCGGTTGGAGCGAATATGGCGTCCAAGGCCTCACTCAAGGTCAGATCCTCGAATTCTACGCTTAGTTGAGTCCTTCGGTCGACCTCCTTGTCCCAGATCACGCTGAAGTCGGCCTGATTTGACAGGGCGTCAAGCACCTCCTCCAGCGGTATTCCCTTCCCGGAGAAGGAGAAGAGCTTCTCTCTCTCGGGACGGATTTCCACCACCGGGGAGAAACCCAGCTCCGGCGGAATCGGGGGGGCGCTCCTTTCACTCTCCTCGATCCGCGTCACGGCCTCGTTGACATCCTGCTTGGCCAGATTAGGGGCGCAGCCGCTGAGTAGCAGAAATATAACAAGAACGGGGAGAGTTCCCCTGGTCAAGTCGGATATTCTCATGATTCCCCTTCTCTGGTGATTCCCGGACGATCATAGAAGAAGACAAACGATTTGCCATCCTTGAGAAGAACCACGCTCTCTTTCCTGATCTCCTTTATCTCCCAGACATCGAATCGGTCTCCCTCGTTAACCCAGGTTCTTTTGTCTCCGTAAACCAAAAGCGCGCTCTTTTCCTCGTCGGTGATTAGGATTGCCCTGACCAGCACATGTTTTTCAGACCTTGCTTCCTCGTTCGTTCCTACTGACGGTGTGGTCGCCACCTCGCTTTCCAACGCTCCGGATTGATCGTCTCCGGTCAGCGACCTTTCTATCTCCCGTATTTCCTGCCTGAGCTTTTTCTCTTCCAGGCTGGCCTTCAGGTACTCTATCTCCCTTTGCGTCCGGCCAAGCTTATCCTGCAACTCTATTAGCTTCGGATCCTCCTTCCGGAAGGGATCCTTCAGCGCCTCCATGGCTTTAAACAGAGGAGACTTCGGCTCCTCCTTCTTCTGGGGCTTGGAGATTTTCTTCTCCGATCGAGGGGCAGAGCGAGGCTTCTCCTGCACCATCTCGGCTCCACCCGAGGTCATGAACTTCATCACGAAAAATCCGATTAAGATTACGCCTACCAGCCCGGCGCCGACGATAAGGAGTTTTTTGGATTTCAAACCCTTTGGCAGATCCATGTCAGGAACCTTTCGGTATAACGTAATATTTCAGCTGCACCCTCAAATGTCCGGGCACAGCCACGTCCGTGCCGCCTATGGTGAGCACTTCCACCACGAATGGAAAATTCCCAAATTCTCTTAACATCTTTATAACCTGGTCATAGGACGCATAGTTGCTTATGCCAATTCTCAGGGGCACTTCGTTCACCGTGACCACGTCGGGAAAGTCTCTGCTCTTGCGCTCGCCGTCCACCTTCACCTCAGCCTCCAGCCCCAGTCGCGACAGGAAATTTGTTACGAATTTCCTCATCAGAACCTTGTTGGCTATCGGGTCATGCGCCCTGGGGATCTCGACCAGCACCTTCCCGGTGATCCTTCTCTCCTCCAGAGATTCTTCCAGTTCTTCGACATACTCCAGCCTCTGGCTTGACTTCGACAGTTGTTCCTTCCCTTCTTTGATCTGACCATTCAGCGTCTTGATCTTCTTCACCCCAATAAAGGCAACCACCAGAATCAGGAAGCCGAAGGCTATGATGATGATCTTATCCTTGCCCATGTCAAACGTCCAGCTGATAAATTATCTTAAATACAACCTGTTTGCCCTGCAGTTTCCTTTCGATCAATTTGACGCCGGTGAACAGGGGTGATTGGGCGAAACTATTCTGCAACTCCTCGACCTGCAGAAGCGAGTTAATCTCGTCCGATCCATCTGCAATGCCGGTGACCTCCCCCCGCCATATCTTCTTGACGTTCTTCAGGGTGAGAGTCTTGAGAATCACGCCGGGCGGCACCACCGCGGCCAGTTCCAAAAGAATATCGGACCAGGGAGGCTGAGTGGTCTCAATAGACTGAGAGACGAATTCCAAAGGCATCTCCTTCAGCCTGTCTTCTTTCATTGTGATCTCTCCCTTTACGCCCCCGTGAAACGCGTTCAGATTTCTCAAATCCAAGGAAAATCGGGATATGATCAACGCAAAGACCAAAAAAACAGCCAGGGAGACAGAAGAGGCCAGTGTTAGTATTCTCTTCAGTGCCTTTCTCTCCTGAACCGAGAATGGTACGAATCCAAGACTGGCCTCGTCCGAATTCAGCAGAGCCAGCCCCAAGCATCCGGGATGAATGCCGTTCGTCTCCTCAATTCCCCGGCAAACAGTTTTAAGATCAAGAGAGACCATCTCGGCTCCGGTCTTTTCGCTCACATTCTTCGCGATTTGCGAATTGCTCAAGCGTCCGGCCAACGCTAACCTCGACACTCTCTCCTGGGGATAAGTGTCGTTGTAAAAGAGGAGAGTTCGGTAGATATCCTTGACCAGTGCCGAATTCTCAGGGTCCTGGTCCGGCTCGGCCGCGTTGACCTCCCGGGTCAGCCGTATTTCCTTCCCTTTGAAGATGACGATCCGGGTGGTGGGAGAATCGAGTACCACGAAAGCTAGAGGTTCTTCGGACAGGACTTCTGTTTTTTCCAACAGCGCCTGCAGGGCCACGGGATAGGTTGTATATACTTTCGGTTTGATCCGGCACCTGCCAAACACCCGCGAGAGGTCCTCCAGAGCATCTCTATTTATTCCGGAGACCATTATCTTTCTGTTGATCTTGTCAGCAGGACCAGGTACCTCTCCCAGGTCCTGTTCTCTAAACTGGCAACCAGCTCCAAATTCCTTTACCACCTCATTTTCTAAAGATGCCCTGAGCGTCTTTTTTTTCAGATCAGGCAACACAAGTATCTTATGAAAGGTGTCCTCCAGCGTGCCCGAGACCCTTATCTCTTTGATTTCCCGGGATTTGCCTTGGAGATACTCTTCAAGGTCGGAGACGTTGACTTCGAGGGATTCCATCACTTCAAGCTCGGGCGATTCTGCTGCCGAGGAGGATTTCGATTTTTCTTTTCCGTTCTTCACGCAGGCCAGGTTGACCTTTTGGCCTGTGAAATCCATGCAGATAAGCATCTGATTTCGCTCCTCTCAAGGACAGATATCGTCGCCGCCGCAGCCTTCGTCTGTCTTGTTGGGACCGGAGGAATAGAACTCATGGCCGACCGAGTTCCAGATATACTCGCTCCCCCATGGGTCCACCAAATGGTCGGCATTCCACAGAAGTCCCGCATTGACCAAAGACCCCGTTCCGGTCACCAGATTCCAGTCCGCGTTGCTGTCGGAGTTCCCCGGGGCATCGGTGGAATCTTCGTCCACGTATCCGTCGCCATCGTCGTCGTTTTCGGCTAAAATCGTCGCAGCCTGCTCTAAGACGGCCACCTCCTCTTCTATCTCCCGTCTCCACGAAATGTCGGAAGCCAGTTGGTTGGCCGAAAGACAGATAAGGATATCGTCGAAACCATCCGTTGATCCGTCTTGAGAATATACCCCATCGCTTAAATCGCTATTGTCCTCGTCGAATTTCAAATTGGTACCGCTGGATATTAGAACCATAGCCGAGTTTCCTATCGACTGTCCATCGACCTGCAACTCAGAAAAAGGTGACCCGTCGTTAGTTGCCACGTAGGCATAGTATTTCCCGCTGTAGATTTCGTCCGTCTGCGCGTTCGGTGAGAGATCCAGCTCGCCCACCGGAACGACGTACCCTGAATCCGGAGTGGGCAAGACCAGATAAGACTGGTAATAACCCGATACCGCTTCGCGGATGGTCTCCATCTCTTTTTTGGTGTTTATCTCTCTTTGTCTTTTCCCTATGGCGGCAAAGAGTCCTACCACCGAGACGGTGAGGATACCGACTATGGCCATGGTTATGGCCAGCTCTATGAGGGTAAATCCCTCACCTGACCGTCCTCCGGCCATCCGGCAAAATGAAAGCTTCATCTGTTGCCCTTTAGGGAAAGCAGCGCCGATGCGCTGTCTACAAAATCTGGGGAAAAGGCACCATCAGAAGAGGTATCACCCCTTACTCCCCTTGACCAAAAAAATGGAGAATCTACACGGGAAATTCGGTGGGGAGGGGAGACTGTTTTTCAAGCAGTTTCCCCTCCCAACCGACTTTTATCCTTTGGTCTGCCAATTAGTCCACAAAGTAGTAGAGATTGATCTTGGCGGTACCGGTGTAGGTCGAGCTTGATACCACAAAACCGGTGCTGTCTATGCCATCATCCAGCTGCCTGTCCACGCTCTCGCACACATCCGGAGGAAGACTCACCATGATGTAGTTGCCGTTCCTGTAAGCGACCGGGGTACCCAACGTGTCGGAACCAAAGAAGTACTTGGCTCCGAACGGGCTCCGCTTGGTCTCGTAAGCCAGCTCCTCCGACTCAACGTCATTCCACACCGCGGAGTCGGTATCGAAATAACCGTCAGCATTGGCGTCGCCCGGCAGCTGCAGGAATCTATCGAAGTAGGTGTAGACCCCTCCGTAGAGACCGCGAAGGTCCGATATCTGCCTCTTGATCTTGGCGTTCTTGATCATCTGGGCGCCACCTAAGATGGCTCCGATCAGCAGTCCGATGATGACCAATCCGATAGCCAACTCGACCAGAGTGAATCCGGCCTGGCTTCCCCAAAGCTTGCGCATGGTCTTCATGCTTTTTCACCCCCCTTCATTATGTTGTTTCTTGTGTTTCCTGTTGAA
>JBAUFO010000240.1:0-39829 GCA_049679185.1 Candidatus Zixiibacteriota bacterium | reverse complement strand
TCATAGGTTTCACCGCTTTTGGTAAAGTCCTCTCTGGTATAATCAATGACCTTGTCGGCTCCCAGAGAATTCACCAATTCCAAATTCGTGGTACTGCATACACCGGTGACTTCTGCCCCAAAGTACTTGGCAAGCTGTACCGCGAATTGGCCTGTCCCTCCAGAAGCTGAGTTGATAAGGACTTCTTCTCCAGGCTGGATTTTGCCTTTTCTGAGGAAATGCAGTGCAGTTAATGCCCCGTGAGGAACGACGGCGGCTTCCTCATAGGTCATATTGGCCGGTTTTATTGCCAGCACCTTTTCTTCAGGTAGACATATGTACTCAGCATAAGCACCAAGACTCATCCTGGTAGATCCAAAAACTTGGTCCCCTTTCTTAAATAGTTTTACATCTTTGCCTATTGATTCAATTTCCCCGGCTAGCTCAACTCCTAGTATAGTTCTTCTTGGTTTTCTGAAACCAAACTGTATTCGCATGGGGAGCCAGGCCCAGGTAGGGAATGTGAAACTTCGAATTCTCACGACCCCTGATGATACTGTTGTTGCAAATATTCTTACCAGCACTTCATTGTCCTTGGGAGAAGGTTTTTCTACCTCTTTGAGCTGAAGAACTTCCGGTGGGCCGTATTTTGTGCATACAATCGCTTTCATGAGTATTCCTTCAAACTCTATTAAAAAAGGGCATCGGTGCACTTATCCCAAATGTTAAGAAGATTCACAATCCAAAATACGAGGCTGAAAACAAGCTATCGGGATTCATTCAGGCGTTAGTCCTGTAAGTCGATCCAATTCATTCCAAAGCCTTTTGCCGGACACTTCGTCATTCATTGCCTTATCAGGTTTTTCGACGCGTTTATCCAGTATGAACAACGCTCCATTGATTGCACTACGATCTCGATGCGAAAGCATCAGGTCCGCAATGGGCTCACCCGCGACCGCAGGTGGCTTTGCACGGAATACTGTCATCATCCGCCAGAAGAAGCCCATGAATCCGGATGGCCACCTCTTGTCCAACTCTGGGTCTGATTTATCGATGACGAACGTAGGATCGAATGCTACAGAGGAGATTTTTCCTGCATATCGTCGAGCCAACTCCCCGGCGATCACCCGGTTGCATGTCTTGGTCCTGTTGAATGCAGTCATTGTCCGGTGATTCCTGATACTTTCAAGATCATCCCAGTCGATTTCTTTATAGAATGGTGCAATCACATGAAGGACCAATCCGTCTGATTGCTGCATCCTCTTTAACAACAGCTGGGTAAACAGAAACGGCCCCATCACATTCGCAGCAAACATCACCTCACGACCGCTGGGCAGGATGTTCGGACCATTTTCGATATAGACGCCAACAGATAGTATCAGACCATTTATCATGGGGAATCGGTTCATAGCCTCCGCAGCCGCGAGTCTCACAGACTCCATATCAGAGAAGTCGAGTACCAACGTGGCAATGTCCATATCCTGGCAATCGATCCGGGCTTCAGATAAAGCGACTCGGATACGCTCCACCTTAGCTTCTAACTTGTCGCGACTACGGCCAAGTAATACAACACTGGCGCCACGTTTTGCCATCGCAACTGCAGCTCCTCCACCGATGTTACCGGTTGCTCCAGTAATCAATATTGTCTGCTTTGTCGTCATATTGTTCTCCGTTAATTCGTAACAAATTACAACTACCTTTACCCCGGCATGGACTGCATTCAGGAAGATTCAGAATAACGGTTATTCCCCTGCTGGACCTTTAGACCTTTAGACAAAAGCAATGTACCAATTATTATTTCAAAAAGACCGCTCGGGGCCCAAAAAGCGATTTGATTTATCGGCATCGTTGCGTACTTGGGTGCAAGAATAAACATTAAAGCGTGAATGAGAATAAGCGCAAATGAAAGGATTCCAAAGCCGGCTAATATCCTTGGTATATACTTCGATTTGAAAAACAAATAAGAAAATACCATCATGTCCAGGCCAAGAAATACCATGGGAATAGAATATATAGCAAAATGCGCGTTGAGAATTGATCCGACGGGAACCTGCAACTGTTCCGGTGTAAATACTGTTAAATATGCGTCTCCTTTTAAAACCTGCAAAGCAATAAAAGAGACAAGCATAATAACGGCCGCTATAATCGCCTCTGCCAACTTCAAAAACAGCGCAAGCAAAGCAAGATTCTTGTTTACCGGTTTGAGTACTATATAAAGAGCCAGGGCCAATACTATCAAACCGACAGACATGATTAGTTCGATAGTAATACCAATACGAAATAGCAGCTCATTGGCCATAATGTTATTGGCTGTAGCTATAACATTTTCTGCAACAATGAATTTGGATAGTACAAGAGTCCAGTTAAGTAAAGGGCCTATTAAGCTAAACAGGAACATGAAGCCTGCAACTTTTGCAGCTTTACGTTGTGATGTGCCGGTGATACGGTTTGTCATTTTGTTTGAATTCACTTTTTAACGCCTTTCAATGTGTTCCACAGTTATCACTACATTTCCCTTTTTGTGCCCTTTATCAACATACCTGTGAGCCTCGGCAGTCTGTTCCAACGGATAGGTTCTATCGATGACCGGTTTTATCTTTCCCGACTCAATAAGCTGTTTGAGGAAAATGAGATCTTCAAGATTCTGGCTTGCCATTCCAACTATTACTTTCTTGCTACCTACCATTGAAGTCCATAGTGCTTGAAGAAGAGGCCATTCAACTGTAAGATAGACCCCTCTTTGCTTTAGCGAGCGCCTGCAACGTGAAAACGACGTCTTGCTTACCGTGTCGAAAATGATATCGTAGGTCTGGCCGCTCCTGGTAAAATCCTCTTTGGTGTAGTCGAGGACCTTGTCGGCACCAAGAGATTTCACCATTTCTAAATTCGTGGTACTGCATACCCCGGTAACTTCCGCCCCAAAGTACCTGGCAAGCTGCACTGCAAATGTACCTACACTTCCAGAAGCGCCAAAGATCAGAACCTTTTGTCCGCGCTGAATACCTCCTTTTCGCAGAAAATGCAAAGCGGTGAGGCCTCCAACAGGAAGGGCGGCGGCTTCTTCATAGGTCATGTTGGCCGGTTTTATTGCGACCATCCCATCTTCAGGGAGACATTTGTACTCGGCAGTCGCACCCTGAAAGCTGGTTCCCCAGGAAATCCCAAGGACTTGGTCACCCTTTCTAAATAGTGTTACGTCTTTGCCGACTGATTCAATTTCCCCGGCTAGCTCATTCCCTGGTATTTTTTTTCTTGGTCTTCTAAGACCATACATTATTCGCCCGGGGAGCCAGAACCAAGGAGCCCATGTGAAGCTTCGAAGTCTCACGTCCCCTGATGTTACTGTGGTTGCGTGTATTCTTATCAGTACTTCATTGTCCTTGGGAGTAGGTTTCTCTATCTCTTTGAGCTGAAGAACCTCCGGTGGTCCGTATTTCGTGCATAAAACCGCTTTCATAAGTTTCCTCCAAGGTTGCTTTGATCCGGCCATTTTCAGAATAGTCTACGACAATACAACCTGCAAGGTTGAAAAACCTAACTATGGCTATATGGTTTCCGCCCAGACGCCCGGACGCCTTACAGGCCTGTAGGGGGCCCGTCTGGGGGCGCCCGTCCAGGCGCCCAATACACAACCACTCCCTCCTCACCCTATTTCTCTCAAAGTACATTCTGTTTATATAAACCACCATAATCATTTATGCAACCCTGTTAAGAATTTTATTAGATTCTGTCAACGCAAATCAAAAATGTCAGGTCTGTCCCGACAGAAAGAAAAAAGCCAGAACCTGACTTAAGTCAGGTTCTGGCTCACTACTTCCTGGGTATCCTTTGTTGCACCCAGGGCAGACAAGAAGGTTAGAGAGGCTGGCTCTTCTCTTTGCACACGATTCCAAGCTTCTCCAACTCGTCTAATGCCGGCTCGTAGATGGTGGGGTTCACCGGGATGTGCACGCCCGTCTCCTTGATCTTTCCTTTGAGGATCAGTGCAGCGCCGATGGCAGCAGGCAGGCCCACTGTCCTTGACATGGATGAGTCTCCATGCGGAATGCCGTAATCTATCAGGGTGGAGGTGAACTGCTCCTTCTTCCCTCTCGGGTACTCAGCTCTGAAATCATGATGCAGCACGATCATGTCTCTCTCCCCTTCCTCGTATTTGAGCTTCTCCAAGAGACGATCGGCAAAAACGTCCAGGGGGGAACTCTTCTCGGACGGTATAATATCGTCGCCCAGGAGCCCAAGCCATTCGAATCTCTTAATCGGCTCTGAATCTTCGTCGATCTTGAGGTAGTTGACTAAATCTTTCTTCAGATTCTCCCCTTTATCTTTCTTCATCAACTTCCACAAAAAGTCCGCATAGGAGAGACCCCTCACCTCCTGCTCGGCCTCATCCAGCAGCCCGAGATCCACCACCTTCTTCAGAGTCTGGCACCATCCCGGATACCGAAAGGTTCCACGATACATGGAGTCGGCATCAGCTATGCCGTATATCTCGAGGTATGGAATGGAATCACGGTTGGGATAAGCCTCAAGAGGCGGCACCCCCTCGACGTTCATGGGCCAGAAGTGGGCGAAGAGATCCTCTGAGGCGACCTTTATTTCCTTCTTGTCCTTGAGGTATCTGCCGGGATTCTTTCCGGCGAGAACCACACCACGTGGACTCCAGGAGAACTTATATCCCCAGGGATTGGTGTTGGCCTCGGGGGCGGGCAGCCCACCGCAGTACGAGAAGAAACTTGCGATTCTGCCGCCCTTGTTCTGCACGCCGTGAATGATTCTCATCGCGGACATGTGATCGATTCCTGGATCCAAGCCGATCTCGTTTAAGATGAGCACGCCGGCATCTTTGGCCTTCTGATCCAGCTCCTTCATGGCAGCGCTCACGTAAGAGGTGGTCACCATTTGTTTCTTAAGCTCGATACAGAAATTGGCCACCGTGACGTGATAGGCATACGGCACCAGGCTGATCGCCAGGTCCGCATCCGATATCAGATTTCTCAGCGTGTCGGTATCCTTCACGTTCAAAGGCAGGGCTTTTCCTCTGGGATGATCGCCGACCAGTTTCTCCGCCTTGCTCACCGTACGGCTGGCAACAGTAACGTGAAAATCGGGCTGATCCAGCAGGTACTGCACTAAAGGTTTCGATACCAAACCGGCACCTAAGACTAAAACCTTTTTCATGCTGTTTCTCCTTTGTGAAAACTTTCACTAACTCCAATTAACAGCTTATTAACGCAAGTGCCCGCGAAAAGTTTGGGCAAACTTTGGCCGTTCGGTTCTCTACAAGAAGTCTTGTATGTAACGATAATCGGGCGTAAGCTCGCCGTGATAAAGGATCATCCCTTTCTTGATCGGACCAGGAAGTTTACATTCGTCGAAACTAACCGAAAGATCAGCCTTCGCGACCTGAAGAACAAAGGGCTTCAAAGCCTGGCTGAAATCCAAAGATGCCTCTCTGGAGATCTCACAGGGCAGATTGTCCACCGCCAGAATCACCACACCTTCTCCCTCATGTCCGTCAGTCACCCCCTCCTCAATAGGATTGTACACATAAACCGGATTATCAGGCTGGGTCACTTTAGCCGTGCACTCTATCGAACCCTCGACGTCACAGCTTATGTCGCCTATAACCCTCAAACGGGGATTTTTCTCCCTGTCAAACAGTTCCTTCAAGAATTTCTTCGTCACCAATCTTGGGTAGCGTTCATCCCAGTAGATGCAATTCACCAGAACGGTGAGATGAGGGATATGCCTCTCGAATTGGGAGCGATATTTCTGGGGATGATTATAATAGTCCTGAAGATCAAACTGGTCTTCCCGGGCGATGGGTTCCACTATATGCTCTTCTTTGAACACCACTTTGTAGATCTGATTTCTGGAGAAAGCGGATCGCTCAACCAGCGAGAATATCTCTTCAGGATCTATCTGCTCAAAAGGCAACAGATCGAGTATCTCCTGAGCTCCATTGGAGACGTTTCCATACCCGGTGACGCCGAAGATTAAGGGAGTCAGCATCTCCGGCAAGCCGCTTTTTCTGATTAGTTCTCCCACTTCAGATATGCTTTCCTTCGCCTTGGCCAGACTCTCATACCTGTAAGCATTCTTGACTTCACTGAAGGGAGTGCCGATTTCCTCCCACTCGAGCCTTCTCCCTAGTCCCCACAGGGTGTCGATCATCCCTGCCAGCCCGGCATGACGCCCAAAGAAGATTAGACGTCTCCCTTCATCGTCTGCCACCTTCTCGTAATCGATAAGATTACATTTCAACTCCATCATCTTCTTCAGCATGGGCATGTTGTGCTTTTGTCCTTTGATGACGTGTGAGAAGAAGACGTAGGTCCCGCCTGGCCGGAAGAAGTCGACAGGTATCTCCTTGACTGCAAAGATGACCGGGCAGGAAGAAAGGTCCTCTTGGATTTTTGCCCCCGCCTGTATGAACTCCTGGTCAGAGAAAATGCGGATGGAGGATGGCTGCAGATAAACCTCTATTCCGTTATTTTCGATCAGTTCTTTAACGTGCTCCGGGGTTAAGGGCACTCGCCTTTCCCACTTACTCTTGTCTTCTCGTCGAATCCCGATAGCGTATGTCATCACAGCACCTTTAATGCAAGAAAGGGTAAATCGTCTACAAACCGGCCTCCGGCCCCAAAACAATGGACTATATCTAATGAGAGGAAACCGATTTGTCAAGCAGATTCGCTTGCTGAGCAGGCGGTCATCGAAAGCGGGGCTGGGGTAGCCGCAGGCTTTCCGCCGAAGGCGCCCGCCTGCCAATCTCCAGCGGGCAGGGACCAGCCTATGGCTGGTAGCCTGCGCGGGAGCGGATGAGTTCTCGATGAGATTTGAAACCAGCACCTAACTTAAGTTAGGTGCTGGTTCTCTTATTCCCGGCCACGGAATTCCGATGTAACTGATAATTCGGTTGACACGCTTCATAACGATGTGTATATCTAAAGCTGCCTGGAAACCTTCCTTCGGCCCTTCGACAAACTCCCTTCGGGTCTGAGCCTCAGGGTCGAAGACAGGGTGCCGAGCACAAGCTCAGGACAAGGAAGGTTTCCGCTGCATCTTGTTCACATTGCAATGATCAAGGAGGATGTGATGTTACATTCATTCCGAGTAAGGAATTCTTCGGGGCTAAGGATGTTAATCCTCATCTTCGTTTTCCTCCCCTCTTCTCTTTTCGCTCAGGACGACTTCCTTCCAACAATTGAGGATACGTTGTGCCCCACCGACTGGCTTTATGCGGGTCCCTTTTCCATAGGTGCGCGCGAGGGAATCGTGGGTGTAATCGAAGACTTAGAGAATCTCCGGCCCCGGGAAGGAGAAAAACTTCGCAGCATCCTGCCGCAGGGCGGGGAGGTAACCTGGAAGAAAATTGCACCCGACTCCCTGTACTGGGTGAAATTGGAGTATGAAAATGTCCAGTGGGATACCCTGATGGATTACTATGGGGTGGCGGGAATTCTGGATGCTGGCTATGCTTACACAGAGTTTGGGAACATCGGAAGAAAGCGGGCCCTGGTAATCGCAGAGAGGGTGGGCTCGTTTTATCTAAACGGCAAGAGGTTTTGGGGTGATCCTTACGCCCACGGCTTTGTGAAGACTCCGGTTGTTTTGGAAGATGGCGTCAACCGGATTCTGGTACCATTGAGTGGATACGGCGATCACCGCTTCATGTTCAGGTTAGTCCCTGCACCAAATCCGGTTATGCTCATCACCAAAGATGCAACCTTGCCTGACATTATCGAAGGAAAAGAGGAGAGATTGTGGGCTGGCGTTGCCGTGCTTAATACGACATCGAAAAGGCTGAAGGATGTCAAAGTCTCCGTTGGAGGAGGAGAGTATTTTGAAGAAAGCGAGGTCATCGTCCCTTCTCTTCTTTCTCTGTGCGTCAAGAAAATGCCTGTTCCAATAGAGATAGCTGAATTCCCCGGCGGGGTGGACACCATTTCCGTTGCCGTCAAGGTCTCTTACGGCAACTTCGTTTCACAGGATCGCCTCGTCTTGAGAATAAGAGAAGAGGGAGAATCATACAGGGCAACATTCATTTCCAAGATTGACCAATCGTGTCAGTATTACGCCCTCCTACCTCCCAAAGATTATGATCCCCAAGAGAAATATGCCCTTATTCTCTCTCTTCACGGCGCCGGAGTAGAAGCCTCCGGTCTGGTGGATAGCTACAGCCAAAAGGACTGGGCCTTCGTCGTTGCTCCGACCAATCGCCGGAAATTCGGATTCGACTGGCAGGATTGGGGACGGCTGGATGCCCTGGAGGTTCTGGAACAGGTGAAAGAAACTTCTTCGATCGATACCAACAAAGTGTATATTACCGGTCACTCCATGGGCGGGCACGGAACCTGGCACATAGCTTTAGCCCACTCCGATCTCTTTGCCGCCGCCGCTCCATTGGCCGGCTGGACCTCCTTTCAACTCTATATTCCCTGGTTTCTGCAGAAGAGTTACACCTTCGCCGAGCCGGCACAGCTTGCCATACGGGACATGAGCTTAAGAGAAGATTTCGTCCCCAATTTTGTGGAGAACGCCCTGAATCTGCCAATATTCATCTCGCAGGGGGGCAATGACGATAATGTTCCACCAGTGCATTCCAGACTCTTCGCCTCCCTTCTGGAACGGCTCGGCTATGAATACCGGTATAAGGAGATCCCGGAAAAAGGACACTGGTACAGCCTTGATGACCCGGATAAGACCGTATGCGTCGATGACCCTGAACTCGTGGAGTTTCTGAAAAGCAGAGAAAGAGATCTCTGGCCTAAGTGTGTGATCTTCAAGACCACCAACCTGGGACAAAACCATAAGAGCTACTGGGTGGAGATAATCCGGCAGGAAAAACCATTCTTTGAATCCCGTATAGAGGTGGAGGTGAAAGAGGGAAGAATTGAAGTAAGCGCCAGGAATGTCCGGGAGTTCGCCCTGCACTTATCACAGAATCTATTGCCTCTTGGTAAGATAGTCTTCTCCGTGAATGGTCAGGAGATTGGCTATCAGTTGAGAAAAAGTGAAGAGGTATCCTTCTACAAAAAAGGCGACGAATTCCGAATAGGCAGGACCAAGCATCGCCGCTTGAGGAAATCGCCGGAGTCTTACGGCCCAATAAAGCAGGCTTACTTTTCTCCCTTTGTGCTGGTCTACGGCACAAAAGGAGACTCCGTAACCACCGCGACAACGCTTCACCAGGCCAGGCTGGAGGCCACCCGGTGGTGGAGGAGAGCGAACGGCTTTGCAGAGGTCCTGCCGGATACAGAGGTAACGTCAGAGACGATGGAGAACTTCAACCTGATCCTTTTCGGAGGGCCGGAGGAGAACTTAGTGACCGTCAAGCTGAATAGAAAACTGCCCATAAGAATAGAAGGCCAGAAGATCATACTTGGGAAAAAGGAGATTGTGGGGGATGGTCTAGCAGCCAAGTTCATCTATCCAAACCCGCTCAACCCGGAGAGATTCATCTGCGTCCACGAGGGAGTAAGTTTAGATGGGCTGAAGCTTTCCACTTTCTTCACCGCGCTCTATTCAGGCGCCGGATTGCCTGATTTCATTATCTTCGATGAAGAGGTGAAATTCAAAGGCTGGGGCGGCGTCATCTGTGCTGGCTTCTTCGACCCCGAGTGGCAGTTGGACGAGAGACTGTTTTATTTGCAGGAATGATATATCTTCAAGTTTCCCGAGCCTGGTCGCGTTGTCAGTCTGGTTCGCCTTCTTTGAATCAGATTTGCAGTTTGACTGACCACAGAAAAAAAGCCAGCATCTAACCTCAAGAGGTACTTCCTGAGGTCGGGTGCTGGCTTACCCTGCACCACATGATGCAGGGCGTGCCCTGCACCGTATGGTACAGGGCTTACCCCCTCTTCGTTCGCTCTGAATACCAGTTAGTTCGTATCTAAGAATTTACCGTCTGGTTATCTTTTGTTTTCTTTTTCTACACTCTGCAAGACTACCTTGACGATTTCCAGAAGACGTTCACAGCTAAAAGGCTTCTTAATGTATAGAACGCCGCCCACCTTGAAGCTTTTGCCCTCGTCGCTTCGGGCATCCTTTCCGGTCAAGAACACGACCGGGATACGTTTGGTTTTCTCGCATCTTTTCAACTCGCTGCAGATCTCGTAGCCATCCATGGTAGGCATCATTATGTCCAGAAGAACTAAATCGGGCAGAAAGGTTTTAGCTTTGTCTATTCCCGATCGGCTGGCGTTCTCCGATTCCACCTCGTAGCCGGCAGTCTCCAAAAAGGTCTCGACTATGTCGGTGATCTCCGGCTCGTCATCGATCACCAGGATCTTGGCTGGTTTGCGCCTCTTGGCATCGGTAACCTTGGCGGGCTGAGAAATGCCTATCGAATTGTCTCCTTCGGACTTTGAGCCTAGCATAGGTTCCCCTTCCGGTAGAATTCTGTTCTCCGATCCTCAAAAAGATGATTGCCAGGGGTGATCTTCTTATCCCGGGCTGAGGCGGGGTCGATATCTGTGGTCCACACGCCCCCCGAGGATTCATCCGCCTGTGCAAGGATATGCCCCTTCGGATTAACCACCTGACTTCTTCCTGTGAACGATAGTTTCACGTCCTCCTTTTCCTCAACACCTGTCCGGTTTGCCGTGATGGCAAAGACTCCATTCTCCACGCATCTGGTGATCATAGCGTTCTGGCAAAAGTGGGGCAAGACCAGGTTAGAAGGATGGCATATTACGTCTGCCCCGTTTAAAGCCAATATCCTCGCCGTCTCCGGAAAGATCCAGTCAAAGCAGATCATCATTCCCACTTTCGCGCCGCCTACGTCGACGACCCTCAGTTCCTTATCGCCGGGGGAAAACCACAGCTTCTCCAGATTGAACAGATGAAGTTTTCGGTAGACTGAGAAGTCTCCCTTTGGCGTCACCAGAACCGATGAGTTAAATAGCTTGTCTCCCTCCCTTTCTGCGATTCCGTAAACTAAGTTTACCTTTTCCCGCGCAGCCGCATGGGCCAGCTTCACGAAAGTAGGACCGTCGGGAATAAATTCAGCTGACCTCTTGGTCTCCTCTTCGTTTCCGAAGAGATAGCCGGTGCTGAAAAGCTCCGGCAAAACCAAGAGGTCAGCCCTTGCCCCCCTTAATGAGCTTATCGCTCGCTCTACGTTTTCGTCCTTCCTCCCTAAGATCGGGGAGAACTGAAAGAATCCAACTTTCACCCTTGCTCCTTTTCTGTTTTTCGACCTTTTGTTTCATGACTTTAGCATAAGGAAACGAAAAGTAGCGGAGAGTCAACCTCTTTTACACAGAAACCCCTTCACCAGACAGGGTTTGACCGACAGGCCCAAGGATGTTGCCCGCCCAGACGAGCGAGCGTCGGCTCGCTGCTGTTATCCGTTCCATTCGCTTAATCCGTTGATCCATCCGTTCAATCCGTTGACCCATCCGTTCAATCCGTTGACCCATCCGTTCAATTCGTTGACCGTCTCCGTAACGAACGCTCCCACGACTTGCCCGGCAAGGCTGGAAGCATTGCCTGGGAGACTACTCCCCCATTCATCCGTTCCATCCGCTCAATCCTTCAGGCCAAGCCTTTCCTTCGACCCTGAGGTCTCACTTCGTGCCGCACTTCGTCTCCCGCCACAGGCGGGATGTCGAAGGAAGTGCACTCACCCTACGGGTGCCCGTCTGGGCAGCGCGAGGCAGGACCGAAGTGCAGGACGAGTCCGATCAGGATGAATCCGTTGACCCATCCGTTTGATCCGTTGGCTGTTCCCGAAACAAATCTTCCACGAACTTTGCCAGCAGGGATGGAAGCCCTGCCTACGAGACTACCGCCCCATTCATCCGTTGCATCCGCTCAATCCGTTGACCCATCCGTTTGATCAGTTGACAGTTTCGAGAGAATAAGAGATTTAACTCTTATCGAAGGATAAGATTGAGCAGCCCCCCGACGATCAGTGCGGAGGCGATCATGATGGTAGCAGATTTCAGCATGTCCTTCATTCCCAATTCCCTTACCAGGACGGCGAATGCGGCAACGCAGGGGAAGTACATGGTCAAAACCACGCTGGCAACAACCATCTGGCGCAGGTCCAGGCCCAATGGAAGAAGCATGCCCACCGCCACGTCCTTGCGCAGAAAGCCGATAATGAGGGCACCTGTGGCATCCTGGGGCAAACCCAGGACCCCGGTGATGATAGGAGAAGCGAACTGCCCAATGAACCGGATTATCCCCAGTGAGTAGAGAATGTTGGTGATAAACACCCCCAAGAGGACAAAAGGTATTGCTTCTCTCAAGAATCCTCTGATTCGCATTGAGAGCTTCTTAAGAAGTGCTCCCCAATAGGGTATGCGGTAGGGAGGAATCTCCACGAAGATCTCCGGGCTTTCACCTTTGGAAAACCGGTTAAGCAAAAACCCAAGCGCCAGCCATACGACCAGAAGAGTCCCAAAGACTAACCCTAATCCTTTGGTCCCGTATCTTCCTATCAGCCCAATCACCATGGCCATCTGCGCCATGCAGGGAACTGCAATCGCCATCAGGGTGGCTGCGATGAACCGCTCCCTTTTAGTCTCCAGAACGCGGGTGGCCATGGCTCCCGGCACGTTGCAGCCTAAGCCCAGCATCATGGGAATGATCGCCAATCCGTGCAGACCAAACCTGTGCATAACGTTATCCACCAGCACCGCCAGACGGGGAAGATAGCCTGAATCCTCCAGGAGGCTTAAAACCAAATAGAAGGAGAAAACGTAAGGGAGAACCATGGCAATGGGCACAAAGAGACCGGTGGTCAAAAGCCCTAACGATTCCACAAAGTCTATCTGGCCGTCCACGAGCTTTCCTATAAGTAGATCGTGAACGAATCCGTCACCCAGAAAATCTGAGACCCGCATCATCGATGGTGCCCAGAGCTTCTCAAATATGGGTTCAAATAGGAGTCCAATTAGCCCCTCGCCGACAAACCGGATGATTTGAAAAACCACCAATAAGGTTATCACAGCCAGGGGCAAACCGGTAACCGGCTTTATGGAGAGATCCTCCAGCCTCTCTAAGAAGGTGTGATGGCGGTGGGTAATCTTTTGCACCTGGCCCACGATCTCTCCCACCTTCTCCCATCTTTTTTCTTCCTCATATTGGAAGGTGTTTGATCTGGCATGGGGAAGTTCTGAGACCAGCTCCCTGATCCCCTCACCCGTTATGGCACAGGTGGGGACAACCGGCACCCCCAGAATTTCTTGAAGCTTGTCCACGTCGATGGAGATGCCTATATGACGGGTCTCATCCCAGAGGTTCAGGGCTACGACAGCCGGCTTTCCGTCTTTGAGCAACTGAAGGGTAAGGTTCAGGTTCCTCTCTAAGTTGGTGGCATCCACCACGTCGATGATCACGTCTCCTTCTTCGGCCATCCGAACGGCCACCTCTTCTGCCGGCGAGGTGGGGTCCAGGTCGTAGGTTCCGGGCACGTCGATTATCTCCACCTCCTCGTCTCCTAATTTCATCTGCCCCCGGGTGTACTCCACCGTGGTGCCCGGGTAGTTGGAGGCGATCACGCTGACCCCGGTGAGCCGGGAGAAGATCACGCTTTTGCCCACATTGGGGTTGCCGATTAACAGAATCCTGCGCACCGATTGCTCCTTCACCCAGATTATGTGCCGGATAGCCGCTTATTTCTTACCACGTCTTTCCGCGCAATGAACCATCGACTGGGATGAGATTAATCTTTTCAAGGCTTGAACAGTATCCGATAAAGAGGTTTCAGTCACCTCTTTATCTCCACCAATATCTTCTTTGCCATCCCGAACCCCACAGCCACCTGAAAGCCGTCGATTCTGACTGTGATCGGACCTCGCATAAGCTGAGAACTCACCTTGGTCACGTTTTTTCCCACTCTCATCCCCAGAGATTCAAGGCGTCGTATCAGACCGTGTCCGCCGCTTATCAATACGATCCGCCCGGATTCTCCCTCTTCCAGTTGAGTCAGATCTATAGTCGTCATCTTCTCCTAATTCCTCTCTCTTCCGAACACGAGAGTACGGCCTTGATTCTTCACTCTTTTACAGCCAGCTCCATCAGACCTGGTCACCTTGCTTCTCGGCCTTCTTGCATCTGTCGCAATGCCCGAAGACCTGAAAGCGATGAGAGGTGTGCTCGAATCCACTGGTTCTGCAAAGCCGGCTCAGTGCTTTTTCAATAGCTTTGTCTGAGAACTCAAGCACCCTGCCACATTTAAGACAGATCATATGCTCGTGATGGGGGTGATCCAGCTCCAGTTCGTAATGGCTGTGCCCGTGTCCTAAATCCACCTTTCGGACTATCCCGCTCTCCACCAGAAGATCCAGGGTCCGGTAGATGGTGGCCCGGGAGGCTCTTTTTCTTTTCTTCCGCAGATTTTGAGCCAGTTCCTCCGCCTCCAGATGTCCCGGGTGAAGAAATATCTCGCGCAAAACGGCCTCTCTCTCCTTGGTCAGCTTCAAGTCCTTCGAGTTGAGGTACTCGGCAAAAATTTGAATGGCATGGGTCACGTGTTCCTCCTTAATTGAGACTGAATCTCAATCTCAATTACTACCATTCTATTACGGGACGTGATAAAAAAAGTTTGCTTTCCAAGAAAGATGCCTTCGACGTTTGCCCCAGCCGGTCTTACCGTCTGCCCAACTCGGAGCAGAGCATGCCGGAGAGGATAAGGCCGCCTCCCAAAATCCCCAGCCAGCCCAGGATTTCACTTAGCAGAAGATAGGAAAAGACCGCGGCGAAGACCGGTTCCATGGCATAGATTAGGGCGGCTTTGACCGTGGTGGTGTCCTTCTGCATCCGGTTTTGAAGGAAGAGGGCAAGGGCCGTGGCCAGGATGGCACAGACGAAAATGGCCAAGATCAGCCAGGGATCGTACACCAGCTTGGTGGTTTCCAGTGCCAGGGCAAAAGGGATACTCAGAAGGGCGGTCACCGCTATCTGAATGAAGGTGAGCGTGAGGAAGTCAAACCTCCTGGTATATATCTGCACGAAGATCACCTGCAGGGAGAAGGATATCGCGCAGAAAAAGGTAAAGAAGTCGCCTATGTTAAACTCCGATCCCCTGGGACTGGTCATGAGGTACAATCCGGTCAGAGCCAGAACCACCCCTATCAATGAGAATGTCCTCACTTTTTCTTTGAGTATCAGATAAGAGAGCGGAGGAATCATAACCACAAAAAGCCCGGTAATGAAGGCCGACTTGGACGCTGACGTGTATTTCATTCCCAGAGTCTGGAAGGCAAAGCCGAGAAAAAGAAAAACCCCGATTATGGCTCCAGCTTTGACAATACCCTTGGCTTCAAAGGAGATTCTTCCCCGGAAGACCAGCCAGACCGCCAGGGCGGCCAGAGCGAACCTGAGAAGCACAAAGAGAAACGGAGAGGAGAAGTTCAGAGCGGTCTTGACCAGAGGGAATGTGGTTCCCCAGATGAAGGTCAAGAGAAGTAGGGACAGTTCAGCTTTTCGGGCTCGGCTTGCCATTCTTCTCACAGATTCAAAAACCGCCCCAAGAAATCACTGGCGTGGTCACGATTGGAAGCCCTTTTGTGACGCGATTTAGACCCGGGTTGAAAACCAGAACCTAACTTAAGGTAGGTTCTGGTATTTTGATCGACTCAGACCTCGACGAGCCTGTAATCCCTTTTTCCGAGCCCCGTCCTCTCCGCCGCCTTGATCTGGATCCTGGAGTCTTTTTCGTTAATGGCGCTCAGTACGTCCGTGTACTTTTTCCTCTTCAGCCCTTCTGCTTTGGACTGCGGCAGAGCTTGTGCTTTGGCGATTAAATCCAAGGATGCTTCGTCGATGGCCACGATGTCGTCCGACAGTAAGATCCCCTGGTCTTGCACCACCGGGGTATCGGAGACGGCCATGCAGTCGCATTCCGGCTGAATGTCAAACAGGAAGTTGACGTAAAAGACTTTTCTTTTCTCAAATGTGGAGAGGACCGTCTTGGCTGCTTCGGCTAAGGATATGGAGAATCTCTTAATGGATACGGGAACGGTCAGTGCTTTCTCCGGGCATACGCGTACGCATCTTCCGCATCTCCAGCATTTCCTTTCGTCCACCAGGAAGGTTTTACCTTTGATCGAAATGGCATCCAGGGGGCAGGTGCGGACGCAGATTCCGCAGAAGGTGCACAGGTTCCTATGCCAGGTCATCAGCTCATCCATCTGAAAGTGCATCTTCCCTCTTCCCCCCTCCTTCCAGTCGCATCCCCTGGGCACGGCGGTCACGCAT
Source organism: Candidatus Zixiibacteriota bacterium (assembly GCA_049679185.1). GTDB lineage: Bacteria > Zixibacteria > MSB-5A5 > MSB-5A5 > SM1-73 > SM23-73-3. The sequence goes on along the minus strand of JBAUFO010000240.1, from coordinate 23,635 downwards.
CCCATGGCCAGGTTCTTAATGGCCCCGGCCAATCCCGAGTCTATATGCCCTTTCACATGGGAGAGGACCATCATAGAGGTCGCATCATGAATCGCCGAAGGGATGGAGAGCTCCTTTAAGATCTTGCCGGCCTTCACCTTTACCGAATCCAATCCGAAGATGCCGTCGGCGATTATCACCGGCGCACCCAAACTCGTGAGGTTGTAGCCCCTCCGGTTGGCCGCATCCAGATACTCATAGGCCTTCAAGCGTACCGAGTCGGTCACAAAAGGTTTGGTGCCGATCTGCTTTAGCTGATCCACCACCAGCCTGACGAAATTGGGCCTTATGGTATGGTGCGCTCCCGGATTGCCCAGATGCATCTTCACCGGGACCAACTCATTCTTAGAGAAGTACTTCTTCAGATCGATCCTTCCCAGGATGCGCTCCAGCCTGCCCTCCACACTATCCTGATAGTCGAATCTGTCCACCCGCGCATTTATGAAATAGACTCTGCTGGGCATTTCATCACCTCTCAGTGTATGAGGAAGAACTTGCTTCGCTGTTTCTTGAAGGAACGTCTTTCAGTCTCTTGAAGAAGACCAGGTGGGCTGAACAACCGCAGTCGCTTGACCCGAACTTGGGGACTATCACCTCCGCCCTTGGCCCTGCTAACGTCTCTAAAGATAGGGAGCATTCATCTTTTCTTTCATTGGGGAAAGAAAGAACGGCCTTCACCGATGCATGATTCAAAAGATAGTCTATGTGCCAGAAATGTTTCTTCTCTTTTCGAAGATGCCGCTTTATCCTCCCTCTGAGCCCGTTTTTGGCACTGCCGGTGTAAATGTAGTAGCCCTCTGGAAATCTGAATCTTCCCCTCTTCCCGATTTGGATATGAACGGATTCAGGCAGACACATTAAGAGTTGATATATTCCTTTTTGCATCCAGTCAAGAGTGTGTCGTCAGATCTTCGTAAGGGCACGTTCCAAGTCTTCAAGTAGATCCTCTTCATCCTCGATGCCGCAGGATAGGCGCACCATTCCTGGCGTCACGTCAGCCCTTCTCAGCTCCTTCTCCTCAAAACCAAAATGGGAGGTCAAGACGGGAAGGCTGGCCAAGGATTCCACACCCCCCAGGCTGGTGGCGTTGATGAAAAGCTTAAGGTTATCGATCACCTTAGTGGCCGACTCAAGCCCTCCTTTCACCTCGAAACAGACCATCCCCCCGAAACCTCTCATCTGGCTTTTCGCCAGATCATGCTGGGCAGAGCTGGCAAGACCCGGATAGAATACCCGGCTGACCTTTTCGTGGGCAGACAGGAATTCGGCTGCCTTCAATGCATTGCTATTCTGCCTGTCTACCCTGACGGCTAAGGTCTTCAAACCGCGCAACAGAAGGAAGCCCCCGAAGGGGTCGATACAACTGCCCATCAGCTTCATGGTCTCTCTGGCTCTGTCTAAGACGTTCTTCGATCCCACGATAACCCCCGCCACCAAGTCGCTGTGCCCTCCCAGGTATTTGGTTCCGCTGTGAATCACGAAGTCCGCTCCCAGGGAGAGTGGATTCTGGTTGTACGGGGTGGCGAAGGTATTGTCTATAGCTACCGGGACCTGCCTCTCCCTGGCGATCTCTACGATCTTCCTGATGTCCGCAACTTTGAGATTGGGATTGGTTGGTGTCTCGCAGAAAAAGAGTTTAGTCTTCTCACTCAACAGGGCCTTCGCTTCATCGATTTCTTCCGGATCGACGAAGTGAACCTTGATGCCAAGCTTAGCGAGGGCATCCTTGAACAGGTGGAAAGTGCCCCCGTAGACCGGCTCGGTGCTGATAATCTCCTCACCCGAGGAGGCCAAAGTCAAAGCGAGCGTCGATACGGCTGCCATCCCCGAGGAGACCACCAAGGCTGCTTCTCCTCCCTCTAAAGCCGCCATCTTTTTCTCCACTGCGGCCACGGTGGGATTTCCGTACCGGGTATAAAGATATTTGGACGGGTCCCCTTTCTGATACTCTATCACCTCCGCCGTGTTCTTGAAAGCAAAGGTGGAGGTCTGATAAATCGGCGTTGTCACCGCTCCGGGTGGTGAAAACTCTTCCTCCCCGGCATGAATGGCCAGCGTGGCTAATTTGTGCTTTCTTTCCATATCTAACCTCTCTTTAGCAATGTCTTGGCGATTTCATTCCCGAAGCAACGATCGCAAGCTCTCCTCCAACTGCTCTAATTCGAAGGAGCCGTCGAACCTCTCTCGAATCTTGCCTTTTCTATCGATAAGCAGCGTGGTTGGCACTCCTTTGAAGTTCTTCCCTGAGGACCCAGCGGACAGAATGGCAAAAGCCTCCTGGTCGCCTCTAAGGATAGTGTAAGTGATGTTGTTCTTCTTCACGAACGGTCTTACGACGTCCAAGCTATCCTTGTCCAGGGCGATGCCGATTACGTGCACACCGCTATCGTGATATCGTGAATAAAGATCATTCAGCTTGGCGGCCTCCTCCAGGCAGGGAGGACACCAGGTGGCCCAGAAGTTCAGCACCACAACCTCCCCGCTGAAATCCTTCAGGCTATGAGTCTTTCCCTTTAGATCGGGAAGGCTGAAGTCAAACTCGTTATTCGGATTGCCGTCGTGCGGATTACCCCCGCAATGCATCAGCGTCAGCAGAAGGAATAATGAGATAAGAAACCGTGAGATTTTCATTCCTTGACTCAATTCCGATTCGTCGATTTGAGGTTAAGCCAGCAAAAGCCGCCGCAAACTCCCCCTAATGAATATCCTTTTGACCAATCAGGCAAGGGAAAAATCCTTTTTCTCGGGAAAAGTAGGCTAGTTGTATATGGGCGAGAAGACTGCAGATCGAGACAGCTGCGGAAACGAAACGTAATCCTTCTAAGGGTCTTTCAATAGATCAGATCGGGATCAAAGCTCACCAGAACGAATCCGCGGTCCTGCAGATAGCTGATTATCTCCCCGACGTGGTCATAGGTCACCTTGGGGAATTCGTGGAAGATCAGAATGGCCGGGTAAGGATGAAGCTGCGGATTCTCTTTCGTGTTCCAACCCTCAAGAATCTCCGCTGCCCTCGTTTTGATCTTACCGGGTGAGGAGGTCCGGAAATCATACACCAGCTCGCCGCCACAGATTCTGGCGCCGATCTTCTCAACCTCTTTTTCAAATCGCTCCCCTTTCTTCAAGTATCTGGCCCGGATCATCCTCTCCGGCTTTCTGCCTAGCGCCTTGTAGATTTCTTCCTCCCACAGAAGCATGTTCTCCTCGATCTCCTCCGCCTTCGTTCTCTTGCGCGCTCGGCGTTCGAGTTCAAGGGCGCGGTTGAATACCAGATGTCCGTTCTCATCCACAAGTCGGGTAAGTTCCGGGAACTGGTGGATTTTGGGGGTTCTCTGGAAAAAAGCCGCTCTGACCGGTTCACCATTATGATAGAAACCCTTCAGCGCCCCTAATATCTTTTCAGTCTTTTCCGGCAGAGGTCCATCATCAAATGTGAGCACGAATTGGGTCTCCAGAACGGTAAGAAAGGCTGAGTCGCGATAAGTCTCCTTTGACTTGGCGGGGATGAACTCCGCTAAGATTCTCACATCGTTGGTGAGCTGACTCCCTTTTATCCCTTCAACCTTAAGCTCGCAGGAGAATGGAAGTTTCATCTTGTCTGAAAACCAAGAGGTGTCTAATTCCTGGTACCCAGAACCTTCTTCCTTTCTCCATATCTTTATGTTCTCCGGAAAGATGAGCCTCCATTCTCCTTTTCTGGTTTCCTCTATGAAAAGTGCCCCGTCCAACAGATTCGGGTCGTCGGCCACGATCCGGTGACCCCCCTTTACGTCCGGTTGATAATCCGCCAGCGGATTCCCTGTTGCGTCTCTGTTTTTCTCGTCGAAATCGGCGTTGACCCTGATCACGGTGCCGCTGTCCTCGGTCTCCTCCGACATTCCGGCGATCACCAGATTCACGGAGAACCCCTGAGTTGTACCCTCGGGACCTGAGTCCGGAGAACTCAGATTGGCTTTTGAGTGGAAAAAAGAAGAGAAAACGATCAGGAAAGAGGCAACGGGCAGAAATATCGCCTTATGTCGCCAGGCCAGAGAGATGCTTGATTTGTTTGGCTTTAGCAACGCAAAGGCTCCGTTCAATAAATCAGATTCGGATCGAAGTTGACCAGAACGAATCCGCGATCCTGCAGATAGCCGATGATCTCCCCGATGTGCTCATAGGTTGTCTCAGGGAATTCGTGAAAGATCAAAATGGCCGGATAAGGGTGCAGCCTTGGGTCCTCTCTGGTGTTCCAGGACTCCAGGATCCGCTCAGCCTTAGTCTGAATCTCCTCAACCGACGAAGCCTCCCAATCATCTATGAGTTCGCCGGTGCAGATTTTGTAATCCAATCTCCTAACCTCTTTCTCAAATCTCTTGTCTTCCCTCAAAACCCGGCTGCGAATGATCTTCTCCGGCTCTCCGCCCAACGCCCGGTGGATTGCCTCTTCACACAGGAGGATGTCATCTCTCATCTCTTCGTCATTCAACATTGCGTATCCAAAATGTGCATGGTAATGGGTATGGTTCAGCACCAGGTGCCCGTGCTGGTGGGCAAACCGGGTCAGGTCGCCAAATTTCTTTATCTTAACTCCGATTTGAAAAAACGCGGCCCTGACGGGTTCTCCGTCACAGTAGAATCTCGTCAGCGCCCTGACTATCTTGTCCGTCTTTTCCGGTAAGGGCCCGTCGTCGAAGGTCACCGCGAATTGAGTCTCTAAAACGGTCAGAAAGACCGAGTCACGGTAAGTCTCCTTTGACTTGGCGGGGGTGAACTCCGCTAAGATTCTCACGTCGTTGGTGAGTTGGCTCCTCTTTATCCCCTCAACCTTAAACTCGCAGGAGAAGGGGAGTTTCAACTTCTTTGAAAACCGGGAGGAAATCAGTTCCACATACTTGCCACCTTTTTTCTTTCTCCAAACCTTTGTGTTCTCCGGAAAGATAAGCCTCCATTTTCCTTTTCCGGCTCCGTCTATCAAGAGAGACCCATCCATCAGGTTCGGATCATCCCCGACTATCCGGTGACCTTCCTTTTCGTCCTGCTGATAATCTGTTAGGGGATTGCCATCTCTGTTTTTGTTTTTCTCATCAAAATCGGCATTAACCCTGATCACTCCGCCACTATCTTCGCTCTGCTCTGACATTTCGCCCACTACCAGATCCACTGAGAATCTGGAGTTCTCACCGCCCGGGCTTTGATCTGCAGATCCTATACTGGCCCTTGAACAGAAAAGAGCAAAAGAGAGACTCAGGAGGAACGCAAAGGGTAAGGCTGTCACTTTTTTTCTGGAAAGCGGAAGGATGTTCAATTTATTCAAGATAGAGTAACTATGACTGACGGATGGTGGTTAAAAGACTGGTCTCCTTGAGCTTAGCTTACGAACTCTCACCATCGGGGTAGGCATCGGCTAAAAGCTGGATAGGGTGTTTTACTCCTTGTCTCATTTTTCTTTGGAGGAATGTCTCTCCAAACCGCATCATGCACCCGGGACACCCACTGACCAGAAAGTCGGGGTCGATCTTTTCCATATTTTCCAGTTTATGTTCCATTATACCCTTGGAGATGGGATAATACTTCAGATTAAACGACCCTCCCCCGCCGCAGCATCTGTCCGAATCGGCCATCTCGATAAACTTAACTCCGGGTAGTTGTTCCAAGATCTTTCTGGGTTCATCCTTGATACCCTGCCCCCGGTTCAAATGGCAGGGATCGTGATAGGTAATGACAATTTCCTTCTCCGGCGGTTTGAAATCTTTTTTCATGTCTATGACGTTGACTAAAAATTCCGAGATGTCATAAGTCGGAATATCGAAGTCGACTCCCAGAAGCTCCTTGTATTCCTTCTTTAGGGTTAATCCGCCCGAAGCACAATTGACCACAATGCAGTCCACCTTCGCTTCTTTGAAGACTTTCAGGTTTCTCTTGGCATGTTTGATTCCGGTCTTGAAATCGCCCGAATTATAGATAGATGTGCCACAGCATATCTGTCCCTTGGGGATTACCACCTCGATGTCATTATGAGTCAACACCTTTATCAAAGCTTCACCCACCTCGGGATAGACCATGTTGGTACCGCATCCGTAAAAATACCCCACCCTCATCTTTGGATTTTTTACGCTCACCACCTCGGGGAATCTTTTTCTCAAAGGCTTTTTTGCAATCTCAGGATAGATTCGCTCCTTCCAGCCGTCCGGGAAGGGCAAAAATAGAGTTAAGGGATTCTTAGCCGGCAGAATCTTATTGGCTATCCTTCCGGCAAAGGTGGCCCATCTTGCCACCGGCGGAAGAAGCCTCCCTCTCTTCATCATATGTCGGAAGATCACTCTTTCCAGAAAAGTGAACTTACCCGCCTCCACTAAGTCTGCCCTGGCGCACAGGATCAGATCGTCCGCTTTCACCCCGCTGGGACAACCTTCCACGCACGATTTACAGTTTAAGCAGAAGTTTATCTTCTTCCTGAAGACCTCGCTTAAATCCAACTCCCCCTTTTGCACCGCCTCAATTAAGGCCATCCTGCCTCTGGCCGCATCCGGCTCGCGTCTTGTCTCGGCATACAGCGGGCAGACCGAAAGGCAGGTTCCGCATTTCAGGCACTTGAGAAGCTCGTCTTCCCTGGAGGCTATGTGCTTATGGTCTTTTTTCATATCTGCGCTTCCTTTCATCTACCATAATACGGCTGGTTTGAATATAATCGTAGAACCGCAATTGTCAAGTTGACAACGAAAGCGGGGCATTACGCCGCCTTACGGCCCACAGGTGTTATCCGTCGAGGCTGAGGGCCCCGACCACGGCCGACATTTTGCCACCTACATTCCACCCGGGTAGGCCGGGCATCCTGCCCGGCCTTGACTTCACTCCCTTGGGTTAGACAGAAGAAACCCCACCTGCCGCCAGCCGTTCTCGTCCAACTTCCCGGCTCTGCAATTACGTATATGTGACTGTGCCTCGCGAGCAGAAGTTCACTTTTAGCTTGATTTTGGTGTTGAACTTGTTAAGTTATTTGTTTGCGAAGGCGGACGTGGTGAAATTGGTATACACGACAGCCTTAGGAGCTGTTGGTCGAAAGACCGTGGGAGTTCGAGTCTCCCCGTCCGCAGTTGACAAACGACAGCTGGCAGTAGGCAGTAAGCAGTTCGCAGTAAACTGCCGACAAAAACCTGTAGAGTGTCAATCGGACACCGGGAGTCAAGAACTGCAAACTGCCCACTGGCAACTGGAGACTTAACAAGGAGTCCAGACTTGAGCCCATCAGAGAAAGAAGAAAAGAAACTGACCGTCGACGTGCGTGAAGGAAAGGCGTGGAAGAGGACCTTGGAGATGGAAGTGCCCAGGGAGACGGTGGATGAAGAATTCGAGGCCGCCTACCGGAAATACCAAAGTCAAGCTAAGATTCCTGGCTTCCGCAAGGGTAAGGCTCCGATGAATCTGGTGAAGCTTCGTTATGGGGAGGCGATCCAGAAGGAGGTTTTGGAGACGCTGGTGCCCAGAGCGTACGAGGACGCGTTGAAGGAGACCGACCTCTCTCCCATAAGTCTGCCGGAGGTGAAGGAGATTCAGTTCAAGGAAGGCAAGCCGCTGAAATTCCAGGCAGAGATCGAAGTCAAGCCGGAGGTTGACGTGAAAGACTACAAAGGCCTAGAGGTGGTGAAAAGGGTACAAGAGATAACGGACAACGACGTCGAACAATCTTTGAAGTATCTCCGGGAAGACTTAGCCCAGCTTCAGCCGGTAGAAAGGGAGGCCAGATACCACGATCACCTGATCGTTGATCTCTCCAAAGTGCAGGATGGGAAGAAGGAGGACGTGAAAAACCATGAGCTCGCCCTGGACCCCCACAATATGATCAAGGAATTTCAGGATGCCCTGCTTAAGGCAAAAGCTGGTGAGAAGAAGGAGTTTGAGGTAAGCTATCCCGGCGACTTTCACAACAAGAAGCTGGCAGGAAAGAAGGTGGGATACAGGATCACCATCAAGGAGGTAAAAGAAAAGATCCTGCCCGAGGCAAACGACGAGTTCGCCAAGACCGTGGGGAAATTCAAAACCTTAGACGAACTCAAGGGCAAGATAAGAGAGGGCCTGCTCAAAAAATCCCGCCGGGATGTAGAGGTGGAGGTGAAGAATGAGCTGGTAGACCAAGTGATAAAACACAATCCCTTCGAGGTCCCTGATACTCTTTTTGACTACTATATGGATTCCTTGATAAAGGATCTAAAAGGAAAATACAAAAAGGTGGACGAGAAGAAAGTCAGGGAGGATTACAAGGAGGTCGCCTCTGGTCACATAAAGTGGGATTTCCTGTTCCACCAGATCGTCGAGAAGGAGAAGATTCAGGTGACCAAAGAAGACATGGATGCCTGGGTGGAGAATTTTGCCCGGGACTATAAGATGAAGACCGAGGACGCCAAAAAGCTGGTTGAAAATCCCTCCCAGATCAAAAAGATAAGAGAGGACATTCTGGAGAAGAAAGTTCTGGATTTCTTGCGAAAGAGTGCGAAGATAAAAGAGGAGACTATTCCTGCTCAGGTGATAGTAAAAAAGGATTCAAAAGGGCAAACCAGCTAACCGCCCACGGCGTACGTCCCTGTTGCAGATAAACCAAACGAGAAAGGATCGAATATGCCCTTAGTTCCCTATGTGATAGAACAGACCGGAAGGGGAGAGAGAGCTTACGACATCTTCTCCCGCCTGCTGAAGGATCGCATAATCTTCATCGGTTCGCCGATTGAGGACGTTGTGGCCAATCTGGTGATAGCCCAGCTTCTGTTTCTGGAAGCGGATGATCCGGAGAAGGACATAAACCTGTATATAAACTCCCCTGGGGGGATGGTCCCTTCGGGGTTGGCCATTTACGACACCCTCCAGTTCGTCAAGCCGGACGTGGCCACCACCTGCGTGGGGCAGGCGGCCAGCATGGCGGCTCTGCTCCTGTGTGCTGGAGCAAAAGGAAAAAGAGGGGCCCTGCCGCACTCCCGGGTGATGATCCACCAGCCCTGGGGAGGGGTGCAGGGACAGGTCTCCGACATCGAGATTCACACCAAGGAGCTGTTGCTGGTGAAGAAAAAGATGACTGAGCTTCTATCCAGGCACACCGGGCAGCCAATTGAGAGAATCGAAAAAGACACCGATCGAAACTACTTCATGTCGGCCGAGGAGGCCAAGACCTACGGGCTGATAGACGAGGTCTTCGGAAAGAAACCGAAATAGGACTCGGACTAATGAAAGGAAATAGATTTGCCGCGTAAAGGAGAAACCCGAAGGAGAAGCTCATCCCCCCGAGAATGTTCTTTCTGTGGGAGAGAGGTCGACCTTAAGGCGAGGTTTTTCTCGGGGCCGGATGCCTTAATCTGCGATCAGTGCGTCATGGTTTGCAAGGACGTTCTGGACCAGGATCTGAAGAAGGCCGATAAAGAGGTGGCCTTCAAGCTTCCCAAGCCCAGGAAGATCAAGGAATTCCTGGACCTGTACGTGATCGGGCAGGAGGGGGCCAAGAAGTCGATCTCGGTGGCGGTGTATAACCATTATAAGAGAGTATTGTTCCCCCACCTCGAGGACGACGTTGAACTGGAGAAAAGCAACATTCTGCTTCTCGGACCCACCGGCACGGGCAAAACACTTTTGGCTCAAACCTTGGCTAGAATGCTTCACGTCCCCTTCTCCATCGCAGATGCCACTGCCTTAACCGAGGCAGGCTACGTGGGCGAGGACGTGGAGAACATTCTGGTGCGGCTGCTCCAGGCTGCTGACTACAGGGTGACCAGTGCTGAAAAGGGAATCATCTACATCGATGAGATAGACAAGATAGCCCGCAGGGAGGCAAACCCTTCCATCACCCGGGACGTCTCCGGCGAGGGAGTCCAGCAGGCGCTGTTGAAGATACTTGAGGGGACGGTGGCCAACGCGCCGCCCAAGGGTGGAAGAAAACATCCGGAGCAGGATTTCATTCAGATCGATACCAAGAACATACTATTCATCTGCGGAGGGGGATTCGACGGACTTGAGAAGATCGTCGAATCCAGAGTCACCCACAAGGTCATGGGATTCGGGGCAAAGATCGCCATCAAAGGCAAAAAGAAGATCGGTGAGATATTGAGCTTGGTCGAGGCGGACGATCTGGTAAAATATGGATTGATCCCTGAGTTGGTGGGAAGACTTCCCGTGGCGTGTGCCTTGGACGAGCTGGACTCAAACGCGCTCATGGAGATACTGACCAAACCGAAGAATGCGTTGATCAAACAATATCAGAAGCTCTTCCAGATGGAAGGAGTGAAACTCAATTTCTCCAAAGAGGCATTAAAAGCGGTAGTCGAGGTGGCGCACAAACGGGGAACCGGCGCCAGGGCCTTGAGGTCGGTGATGGAGGAAGCCATGCTGAACATCATGTACGAGATCCCGTCGCGAAAGGACGTCGAGGAATGCATCATAACCGAAGAGACCATTCTCTCCAAGGCTCCCCCGACCTATCGAAGCAAAGGAGAAAAAGCGGCGTAGTCGACACGTTAGAACTCTGCCATCATCTTAACCATTGGATCTGGACGCGAAACCTGCGAGTAGAATAAGAAGATTTCTTGAAACTCAGAGGACCCTTAAGCCTTAACGTACGTTTGTGAGGACGCAGAGTGGCCCCGCCTGACGGTTTGAGTTCTCGAAGCGCCCTTGAGACCCTCAAGTCAACAAAAACCTAAGGTCTTGCCCATACATTCTTAAGAGAAAAAAGGGCCTAAAGCTCATTATGCCTTTCAGAGTCAAAAGCGCCACCTACGTGAAGAGTGTGGTCGATTTGAAAGGCCTTCCCCGGGACCGGTTGCCGGAGGTGGCTTTCGCCGGCCGCTCCAACGTGGGAAAGTCGTCTGTGCTGAACAAGCTGGTCAACGTCAAAAGCCTGGCCAAGACCAGTTCCACGCCCGGCAAGACCAGAATGATAAATTTCTTCCTGGTAAACAAGAATCTCTACTTCGTGGATCTGCCCGGATACGGTTACGCCAGAGCCCCTAAGTCGATGCAGAAAAGCTGGGGAAAGCTGGTGGAGGATTATCTGAAGGAGAGGGAAAATCTCAAAGGCACAGTTCTGCTGGTCGATTCCAGGCGGGGACTATTGGATCCGGATTTGCAGCTGTTGGAATGGCTCGATTACTACGGACTGAGTAAGCTGATCGTTTTGACCAAGAAAGACAAGCTCTCTCGATCTGCAGTCTTGGAGAGCGCCAGGAAGACATCGGACGTTCTGAAACTCGACCCAGACTCGCTGGTGTTATTCTCAGCCAAGACCGGCGAAGGAAAGGACAAGATACTGAACTGGATTCAACAGGTGATATCGCAATAGAAACCCAGGCGGGGCGCAAGTATAGCGGGAGGAGAAGATGTCGAATCGCGCAGTTGTGGGAACGCAATGGGGGGACGAGGGCAAGGGAAAGATCGTCGATATCCTGACCGAGGAGGCGGATATAGTCGCCCGGTATTCCGGGGGTGCCAATGCAGGTCACACCGTGGTCATAGGCAATGAGAAGTTCATATTACACTTGGTTCCCACCGGAATCTTGCACAGGAAGAAAACCTGCGTGGTGGGAAACGGAATGGTGGTTGACTTGGAGCAGTTTTTCTCTGAACTGGAGGAATTGAAGAAGAGAGGGATAACGTTCAAGAAGCGGCTTCTGATAAGTCACAATGCTCATCTGGTCATGCCCTACCACAAGGTCATCGAAAGACTAGAGGAGGAGGCCAGAGGAAAACTTAAACTTGACACCACCCTAAGAGGTATCGGTCCGGCTTACCGGGATAAGGCTGCCCGCCAGGGAATAAGAATGGTTGATCTCCTATACCCCCAAATCTTCAAGCAGAGGGTAGAGCTGAATCTGAGGATCAAGGAGGGGCTTCTCTGTCTGTTGCCTGAGCATGAGTTGATATTCCTCAAGAATCAGTGTATGGACGTTTTGAAACTGGCCAGGAGAGTAAAACCGCTGTTGACCGACGTGGGGCAGTATCTGGACACGTCCGTGAGAAAGGGCAAGAATGTGCTTTTCGAAGGGGCCCAGGGGGCTCTGCTGGATATAGACTTTGGAACCTATCCCTACTGCACCTCCTCCAATTCGACCGTCGGGGGAATTTGCACCGGCTTAGGAATAAGCCCAACCTTGATTGGCGAGGTGCTGGGAGTCGTCAAGGCGTATACCACCAGGGTGGGGGACGGCCCTTTTCCCACCGAGGAGAAGACCGGACTTGGAGAGATGCTCAGAGAAAAGGGAAATGAGTTCGGCTCCTCCACCGGCAGACCGAGAAGATGCGGCTGGCTGGATCTTTTGCTGCTCAAGTACTCATTCAGAATCAACGGCGTGTCCAAGATGGTCGTGACCAAGCTGGACGTATTGGATGGTATCGATAAGATCAAAGTCTGTGTCGGGTACAAATACCGGGGCAAGACTCTGACTGAATTCATCCCCGACCTGCACATTTTGGAAAACTGCAAACCGGTTTACAAGGAGATTCCCGGTTGGCAAAAAATCACCAAGGGCACAACCAGCTTCAAGAAACTGCCGGATAAGGCAAAACGCTATTTGGATTTCACTAGCAAACAACTGAAAACTCCTATCTTCATGATATCCACAGGCGACAAGCGTCACCAAACCATCCGCCTGTAAGTAAACCTCCTTTCTCTCTTCAAACGAACGTGTAGGGGTGGAGCTTCAGCTCCACCTTTTTTTAATGCTTCAGGAATAGTTCCAAGGTCCCCCGCAAAATGCGGGGGAGAATTCTTGAGGCTGGTTAGTAACAAAAAATCCCTCACAGCAGATGCAACGGACTAAGCAGATGAGAATTACCGGCATCGGCTTAATCTGTTTAATCAGCTGTCCCAGACGCTCGGACGGGCCCGTCGGGCGGTCTCCGTGAGGCATTCTCCTGCTTCCCGTGGGATGATATCCCAGACGAGTCGACGCCCATCCCTACGTGCGGATACCATGTGCCTATACCTGTCCCTGCACCCCAAGATTTCTCTTTCATTTTAATGAAATTTCGTTTATATTTCTTGCGTAGAAGAATTGAAACCTGCGCCCATAGCTCAACTGGATAGAGCATCTGCCTACGGAGCAGAGGGTTGGGGGTTCGAATCCCTCTGGGCGTAGTTTCTTTATGTTAGACCTCTCCCCCTTTGGTCCCCCTCTCCATTTCATGGAGGGGGGAGATAGGGGGTGAGGTTAATTCAGTTAACCTGGAATTAAGGGTAACATGAAACCAACGGACATCAATCTCTCCAAATACCGAAAGGAATTTCCTTTCACCGGCAAGGTTACCTTCTTCGCGCATGCCAGCTTTGGGCCCTTGCCCGAGAGAAGCTGGAAAGCCACCGAGGAATACTATAGCTGCTTGAGATTGGAAGAGATGAAAAACATGGACAAGGTGGCCTTCGAGAAACTGGATGAAATCCGGGTCTTCGTAGCTGATATGATCAAGGCCAAGCCGGAGGAAATCGCCTTTGCCACTAATACCTCGTATGGGCTGAACGTGGCCGCCTGGGGTTTGGATTTGAAGCCGGGTGACAAGGTCCTTCTTTCCGACGTGGAGTTTCCCGGTAATACTTATCCCTGGACCAATTTCAGGCAGAAAGGCGTGAAGGTTGAATTCCTCCCCAACAAAAACAAATGCTTCGATATAGATAATCTCCTCAAGGCCATCGACGCGAAGACTAAGGTTCTGGCCATAAGCTTCGTACAGTTCTTCAACGGCTTCAAGATCGATCTTGAGACCATCGGAAAAATCTGCGAGGAGAAGGACGTCTTCTTCGTGGTGGATGGTATTCAGGGAATAGGCAATCTCGCGATCGACGTCAAGGAATGCAAAATCGATCTCATGGCCTGTGGGGGACAGAAGTGGCTTCTCTCCTCACCGGGCACGGGCTTCATATATCTCTCTTCTGAAGCCAAGAGAGAGATCAACCCTTCCTTTTTCGGCTGGTTAGGAGTCGACTGGAAGCTGGATTTCTCCGATCTTTTCAAATTCGACCTTCCGCCCTTCGACTCAGCCAGAAGGTTTGAGATAGGAACGTACCCCTATTCTCAGATCTGGACCATGCATTCTTCCTTGAAGTTGCTGTCCGAGGTGGGCATAAAAAACATCCAGAGCCACAACCAGAGTCTGCTCGATCTGCTGATTAAACAACTGAAAAAGAAGGACTATCACCTAACAAGCCCGCTGGAGCCTGATCATCGCTCCTGCATTCTTTCCTTTTCCGGAAAAGACACGGAGGGCTTGTTTAAGAAGCTGCGAAAGCATAATATCATAACCAGCCTGCGGGAAGGCAGTATACGTGTGGCGCCCCACTTTTACAATACCGCGGACGAGATGGAAAGACTAATTCGACTTCTGTAGTGAAAATCATTCCCGGAACAACAAAACCGGCCTCAACGTAAATTAACGTAAGAACTGCCCAAAGGAGGAACACATGTCGGCGCATCTTTTTCATACAAGATTGAAAACGGCACTGGTTGTTTTAATCATATGTGTCGGTTTACCCTTCGCCGTACCGCCGTATGCAGAGGACTTCACCGTCGACGAGGGTAGACGGTTGGTTGAAGAGCAGGAGTTTGAGCAAGCCAAGGATGTCCTGCTGAAGGTGATAGAAAAAGAGCCCGAAAATGCCGAGGCGAATTTCCTTCTGTGCAGGGCCTTTGTGAGGCTGGACGATCATGACAATGCCCTCAAGCATGGGAAGAAGGCGGTGGAGCTGGCCGACTCGGTTTCGGAGTATCATGTCTGGTTGGGTCTAGCACATGGAATGCAGGCGCAGAAGGGGAGTAAATTCAAGGCCATTTTCCGTGCGAACAGGGCCAGGAAAGAATTCGAAAAGGCGGTTTCGCTTGATTCCCTCAACATAGATGCCCGCCTCCAGTTGGCGCAATATCTTCTGACGGCTCCCGGGGTCGCCGGCGGAAGCAAGAGTAAAGCCAAGGAACAGGCGAGGATCATAGAGCAGATAGATTCCCTTTTCGGAGCCATAGCCTGGTCGTTCTACTGGCAAAACAGAAAGGACACCGTTAAAGCGGAGAGTTTTCTAAGAGAAGCCGTTCGGTTGGACACCACCTCAGCCCATCGGGCCACATATATGTATGGTCAGTTTCTACACGGGCAAGAAAGATATCACGAGGCGGTGGAGGTTTACGAGAAGAGTTCCAGAGAGTACCCCGACGACTTGGGTCTTTTGTATCAGGTGGGACGAAGCTATATCTTCGCCGAAGACAGCTTAGATAAAGCGGAGTGGTGTTTCAAGGAGTATCTCAAAGTAGAGCCGGAGAGGGCTGCGCCCCAATGGGCTGACGCCCACTGGAGGTTGGGCATGGTGTATGATCTGAAAGGGGAGGTAGACCTGGCAATCGCCGAGTTGGAGGAGGCGGTACGTCTAGAACCGGAGAACAAAGAATTCCAAAAGAAACTGAAGCAACTAAAAAAGAAAAAATGAGGTGCTGGTCCGCACCCTGAGACGATGAGGCGGGCATGGATGCCCGCCTCATTTTTCTTGCTCTCTCTGTCCCCTCTAGACCTCAGCCATGACTGGTGCTGCGGGGTGCCCCTACCCGGCAACACATACACTGGTCGGGGAGTAACCAACTCGAACCGACGGCGCTCGGTTACCCCGCCACAACTCGGGAAATCCGTTTCATCCGTTTAATCCGTTGACAGCGAACCTATCGCAGCAATACCATCTTCTTAGTCTGCGCGAATTCGGAGGTCTTTATCCGATACAGATAGATTCCGCTGGAGACCTCTTTTCCCTTGTCATCCCTGCCGTCCCACAGCACACGATGCCGACCAGCATTCTGATACTCTTCAAGCAACGTTCGGACTTTTTGACCTAAGATGTTATAGACGACGATTTCGACACTGCTACCCTTAGGGAGACTATATTCTATGACCGTCCCCGGGTTGAAGGGATTGGGATAGTTCTGTTTCAGGGAAAAAGAAGCAGGGCTGCTTTCTTCATCTTCACCATCTTCGAATCCTGTGGGGTACATGCCCAGATCAGCCAACGCTTGATGCAGAAGCTGGGTTGCCTGATCCTCCTGGATGAAATAAAGCGGGAAGCAGAAGAAGATCACCTGGTGATCCGGTCCCAGGTGCCTGATGGCAATCGGCATCCCCTCATAGCTGGATGTATCCGGATATGCCGAGTGATACCTGTAAATGACCTCTCTCCAGTCCCGCGGTATCACGTAGGGGATACCGGGCAGTTTTCCATCTAACTGGTAAGAAGCCGAGTCCATACTCCTGTTCACCCTGGCGGTATCGACGTCTAAATCCGGATACTCCCCAAACTCAGACCTAGCTCCCACAAATTGCCAACCTCCATCGTGTGTAGGAGGGGATGGATTCGAGCAAACCTCCTTAACGCGAAGATAGTTGTACTCGAACTCAAAGCGCGGCCAGTTTGTGCTCAGGTCAAGGCATTCCCAGGACAGAATGCCAAGATCACGAAAGAGCGCGTACCTCCCCTCAATGATCAACTTTCCTCCTGACCTAAGATAATCCCTCAGGACGGCCTGGGAATTCTCGTCCAAAAGATAGCAGAGTTGCCAAAGGTCTTCCAGGTGGGCGATACAAACTGGGTATGGACTTAGTTCAAGTAGCGACAGCCGACTCTCCGGAGGCGGGCAGCTGTCGTGGTGAATCGCAGTGTATTCGTAGGACTCAAGGGCCCGATTATAGAAGGCATCCACGCTGTCGCCGTACTGGAAGTCCCACCGGACGTGCTGAGCATCCGTCAAGTCTAACACAGCAATGCCCTGATCGAACTCCATAGGCAGAGCCCAGACAGTATCAGAAGAAAAGCTCTCCAATTGAGTGGAGTCGATCGCCGTGATCCGGTAGTAGTATATGGTTCCGTTGACCACGCTCAGGTCCCAGAAAACGCTCTGCCATCCCACTGAGTCCACCAGCACATAGGTGCTGCAATCTTCCGTTCGGTAAATCTTGTAACCGATGACGTCACCCTCCGGATTGTGCTGCCAGGAGACGGTAACCATGTCTTTTTGGCTTTCAGCAGCCAGACCGGCGGGAACGGATGGTCTGCCCACAGTAACCTCCAAATCCGACGATAAGGCGCCTTGTGCATGGGAGGTATCCACGCTGGCGACAGCGTAGTAAACAACCTCAGTGGCTTCCAGTCCGGAATCCTGAAAAACCGTGTCGGTTATGACTGAACTGTTGACCGGAGGGTCGGTATACTCTCCCGGAACTGTGGAGCGATAAAGGTTATAGCCAAGCAAAGTGTGATACTTCCTTGGAGACCAGGTGAGCACAACAGTTGAGTCAGTGGTGCCGAGGACTCGCAGGTTCTTAGGAGAACCAGGGGGAGGTAGAGTGTACCCGCTCTGGTAGACTGCCAGTGCGGCCTGAGAATTCTCCACGAGTTTAGAGAAATTCAAGTTGGAGTAGAACCGATATGGATCTGTCAGGTTCGGATCCTGCGCCAAATTTGTGGGATCTACATGGAAGCTGTCTCCGGCCACCCAAGCTATCGCGAAATGAAGGCTGTCTCCCGGAAGAAGTGTCTCGAAGGGCCCAAACGATAACAGAAAGCGTGTATCCCACCCGTTTGCGAAGTCCGCGCACAGGCCGTCAACAGGTGGCAGCCAGCCTTCCTCGCCATAATCCTCACAGGAGAGTATCTGATCGTAGTCGATTTCTCCATTCGACATCAGGAAATACTTTGCGCAGTCGCCGCTGGGCGTGCCCAGAACGTGGTCGGGAAAAAGACTGTCTCCCGCGGTGTTGCAGTCCTCCTCCGCCCACATACCCTGATTTTCTCGCTTCCACGGTCCCCAGTCTCGCGGAAGCCCCCCACTCGATGAGAACCACCAGTTGTAGGATAACTGTGCTTGTTGAGCGGAAGCATCCAGAAGCCTCATCCCTAACACCGCGGTCGGGCTCTTGCCAGCCATGAATTCTGTCGCAGTCATTCCTCCGTCTTCATCCCCGTGCCCATCGTTGTCCGCTGCCCAGGCAATACTCACAGTGTCTGACTCGTGGACACGCAGGAATCCGGTGATGTCATCGAGAAAACCGTATTGGCCGTATGGCTGCTCGTCCATGTGCATTATGTCTGCGTCCATGTAGAATCCCACATATGGCTCATATAATGTGTCGCCTCCGATATTCTCGATGGTGTAATCCAATATGATAAACTCATTGTATCCTGGCGTCTCCCAGCAGTAGCTGCGCTGGACGATCTTTACGCCCAGAGGACGACGTTTGTCCTGCGGAGGCCAGGGCCAATATGGAACAAAAGTATCGGCATACACGGCGATGAATTCCTGGTCGCTCCACCACTCGTTCTCCTCGATCGAACCGGTCACCCCGGAATCCGGCCACAGCTCGTAAATCCACTCCCAACCATCAAGCCCCACAGATACATATGGAGTGTCGTTAACCACTGCCCCAATCCATATACCTCCCTGAAACAGATACTCCAGGTCGGACCCTCCTGGGAACGGCGAAGATGGAAGGGGTAATCCTGTTTCGGGATCGTTTAGTTGTCTCAGCCAGCTTCCCAGCAACCCCCAATTCGAGATGCAGAGCCAGAGCTTGCCGGCGGTATGTACCCGGAATTGCGTATTAGGAAGGACATCCGTGGCGTCATTCTCTTGACCCAATGTTTGGGGGAGTTCAGTTCTTGAAAAGGATTCCGGAATTCCTACGCCCAGCAGAACGAAGGAAGCGAAGAATAGAACAAGGGCTTTTTTCATCCCTGCCTCCGCAGACACAGATTGAACTCGTTTGCCAGGCAGTCTTAGAAGGGAAATCGGGCCTCTCTCAAGTGAATACGTAATCAACTTACATCTTTGATAACTCATAATCGAGGAGGTTCGGGGTGAGGGCACTCAGAACAGCACGATCGTGAAGTCATTGCGAGGAGTCCCCCGTACGGGGGACGACGAAGTCCCGCAGAATGCGGGACTTCGCTTCGCTCGCAGTGACGGCACCTTGTTGCGCGGTGCCCTTGGAGTCCGGATTCGGGCGGCACCCCGAAGCAACGGGAGGAATTCCCTGCGCCAGAAATCAGATTATCCGTTCAATCCGTTAAATCCGTTGACAGCCGTTTTTGCGCAGTACCCTGATATGTTTGCTCTACTCACACACAAAACTTCTTGCCATCAAACGGAACATTTGGTATAATCCGAACGTCATGAAACTAATGCACCAAGATACGAACTCCGATAAGAGATGAGAATTCCAAAATCGAGGGAGGAAACATGACTTACGAGATCAAGAAGATCGACATCTGGTCAGTGGTGAAGATCGCCTTCATCCTGTCCGGGATCTTCGGTTTGCTGGCGGGACTCCTATACGCCGTCATGCTCACCATGATAGGCGGAATCCTAAGCCAGTTGGGCGGCGAGTTTGAAGCCATGAAGGGCCTGACCGGAGCAGTGGGCATCTTCATGGCCTTCTTCCTGGCGCTCTTTTATGCCGTAATCGGTGCCGTGGGAGCGGCCATCTCCACCTGGATTTACAATCTGCTGGCAAGGGGATTGGGAGGTTTCAAATTCTACCTGGAGCAGGAAAAAGCTAAGGTGGTCATACAGCCTGCACAGCCGTCCGGAACAGAAACGGAGGGAACGTTAGGGAATCAGTGATATGAGTGAGATAAGAGTACGGATGGCTCCCAGCCCGTCCGGATTCCTTCATGTGGGCACTGCCCGCACCACCATCTACAACTGGCTCTTTGCCCGGCACCATAAGGGAAAATTCATCTTGAGGATCGAGGATACCGATCCGTCGCGTTCCAGCCGGGAGATGGTGGGTGCTATTCTGGAGAGCTTGAGATGGCTGGGCCTAAATTGGGACGAGGGACCGTATTATCAGTCTCAGAGAACGGAGCTTTATCAGAAGTACGCGCAGCAGCTCCTGGAAAGCGACAAGGGATACTTTTGCTTCTGTACTCCTCAGGAGTTGGAGGAAAAAAGAAAGCAAGCCATCGCTCTAAAGGCCGATTGGAAATATGACAGAACCTGCTTGAACCTTTTGGATGCCGAAAAGGAAGAAAGAATCAAGAAAGGGGTGCCCAAGGCCATCAGGCTTCTGGTGCCAGAGGGGGAAACCACCTTTTCCGATCTCGTGTATGGCGAACCGAAGAAAGAGAATAAGGAGTTGGACGACTTAATCATCCTCAGATCGGACGGAACCCCCACCTACAACTTCGCCTGCGTGGTAGACGACGTCGATATGAGAATGACTCATATCGTAAGGGGAAACGATCACATCGCCAACACCTTTAAGCAGGTCTTGATCTATAATGCTTTGGGTTTGACTCCTCCCAAGTTCGCTCATATTCCGTTGATCCTGGGGAAGGACAAGGCAAAAATCTCCAAGAGGCACGGGGCGGTCTCGGTAATGGAGTACAGGGAGCAGGGTTTTTTGCGCGGGGCTTTTGTAAATTACCTGGCTCTTCTGGGCTGGTCACCCAAAGATGACCGGGAGATTCTTTCTACAGATCAGATGATAGAGCTGTTTACTCTCGAAGGAGTAAACCCTTCCAATCCGATTTTCGATCAGGAAAAGCTGGAATGGATGAACGGTGAATACATCCGGGCCAGCGGTGACGAGAGGCTTTTGGATTTGGCGCTCCCCTTTCTGATCAAGGAGAATCTGGTCACCGACGAGATGGCAAAGCAAAAAAGAGAGTGGCTCCTCAAATACATCTCTCTTTTCAAACCCAGAGCCAAGACCTTGAGGGAGTTCGCAGATCAAGGGAAATACTTCTTTGCGTTTGACTATCAATACGAGGAAAAGGCTGCGAAAAAACATTTCAATTCCGCAGAGGCTGCGGGCAGGCTGAGCGCCTACGTCGATCGTCTCTCTGCGCTGGATAGCTACGAAAAACAGGAGATAGAGCAAGCCCTGCGGGGGCTGGCAGACGAGATGGCGATTAAGCCGGCAGCTCTGATTCATCCGGTTCGTTTGGCGACAAGCGGGACCTCAACCGGTCCCCCGCTTTTTGATATGCTGGAGCTTTTAGGCAGGGAGGAAGTGGTAAAGAGGATTAAGAAGGCAATCGAGTTTGTTCTGGCGAAATTCAAGTGATAAGTGTACTCAAGTTAACCTCAATCTGAGGAAAGGAGGGAACGATGGCTATAAGACATTGTTCACTTTTGGGGCTGGCTGTATTCATCGCTGTTCTGATGGCAGCGCCAGCATTGGCGCAGAATAAACCTTTCCAGCTCGCCCTGGTGACCCCGATTCAGATCTTCCCGGAAGACACTCCGATTGGCGGCGTTCGGCTCAACCTGCTGTATGGCCGGAACGTGTCCGTGTCTGGGTTGGACCTGGGGCTGGTGAATCACACCACCACCGGCCTGTCCAAAGGTTGGCAGCATGGCCTGGTCGGTCTTAATGACGCCGACTTCCTGGGCTTCCAGGACTGCGGGGTGAACGTCACCAAAGGAAGATGTGAGGGCTTCCAATGGGGAGTTGTCAACTACGCCGGTGAGATGAGCGGACTTCAACTGGGCCTGGTCAATTACGCCATGACTATGAAAGGACTGCAGGTAGGACTGGTGAACATCATCAAACAAGGGGGACAATTCCCGGTCTTCCCCATCGTGAACTGGTCGTTCTAACGGTCCTGCCGTCCGCCGCTGCCGGGCGGCCGCGAGGAGGATGCTTCATTGAAAGCTGAATCTTTCGAGAATGTGAAAGATCAAATCGGCTTTTGTGGGATTTGGTGCGGCAGTTGTGTTGCCGGCAATGGAACCTTGAGGCAATTGACCGGAAGGTATGAAGACATCATAAAAGCGTACGGTCTGCAAGAATGGGGTCCCAAGGAGTTTGATTTCAAGGAATTCAAGAAGGGACTCCGGTCAATACAACAGATGCCTCTATGTCAAGGATGTCAGAAGGGCGACGGCAAGCCAAACTGTGAGATACGAATCTGCGCCTCAGGCAAGAAGATAAACGACTGCAGCGAATGTGACCAGCCATCGGCTTGTAAGAATTCCGAGGCCTTGCAGAAAATGCAGACAGGCGCTCGTGACGCAGGTCTCCTGGTTAAGACCGAGGATGTTGATCGACGAAGGCTCATCAGGAAGTGGACTAGTGAGCTGAAAGGCAAATGGCCCTATTCCATCCTGTTTATGCCGGATTAGAAGCAGGTCAGGAGCCTTCGGCTCCTGACAGAATACGTAGCTCAGGAGCACAGGGCTCCTGAGCTACGACTCCCCTCTCCTCTACCAGAGACAACCCTTCTTTTGATTCACAATATACAAGGGCCAGATTGAAAATCCCGCCCTTCGACCCCTCGATAGATTTGGGTGCTGACCAAGGTCGAAGCACAAGCTCTCCTCGAGTCTGAGCGACCTGGGAGTCGAAGACAGGTTGGTGACAGTTCGGCTTGGCCCAATGTTCCTGAGCAAGGTCGAAGGGAACAAAGTCGAACCACCAAAGGTGGGGGGTGAGCGACTGTGATGAAAGTCAAGCAATATGGGATACCCATGTTCTGTTGTCTCGGACGATGGCATTGAGCAGGATCAACAGTTTCCGCATGCAGGCAGTGATGGCGACTTTGGGCGGTTTTCCGGAGGCGCGGAGCCTTTGATAGAACTGCCTTATGAGCGGGTTGAACCGGATGGCACTGATGGTCGGCATGTAGAGGGCGGTTCGGACCATGCGGCGTCCGCCGATTATGGTTCGATGCCCGCGAAGGGTGCCACTGTCCCGGTTCATGGGTGCCAGCCCTGCCAGGCTGGCGATCTGGCGCCGGTTGAGCGCGCCCAGCTCGGGCAGCGCCGCGACCAGCAGGGAAGTGGTTGTGTTGCCGATGCCGGGAGCACTTTTCAGGAGATCGGTCTTCTCTTGCCAGACCGGGCTTTTGGTGATATGCTTTTTGATCTCGCGGTCCAGGTTGCGGATTTCGGTCTGGATGGTATCAAGCAACAACCGGATGCTGGCCGATGCTCGTTCCGACCGGAGCATCCGCCGGCGGTTGGACTCCATGGTTCGCATCTCCACCAGCTGCTGACGGCGGGTCACAAGTTCCCGCAGGGCGCGCAGGCGGGCGTCAGGCAGCGGACGGCTCTCCGGCCGCACCTTCTCCGCAAACAGGGCCAGCACCCGGGCATCGATGGCGTCCGTCTTGGCCAAAATGCCCATGGCGCGGGCGAAGTCCCGGACCTGCCGGGGATTCACCACTGTCACCGGAAGGGCGGCAGCCACAAGTTCCGCTGCCACAGGAACCTCCAAACCACCAGTGGCTTCCATGACAATCATTGTAGGCTTGAGAGCCCGAAGTCGGACCATAACATCATTCATGTCGGATATCCCAAAGCTGCCCCGTTGAGCCGAAGGATGCACGTACATGTCACAATGATCTTTAGCAACGTCAATACCAACGAATACATTACTCATGCGTCTCTCCCTTCCTTGCAAATGCGGGCTATTCAGGCCCATGCGACTGTTCGGGATGCGGGCGCATCAGCGGGTCAGGATCACGCTCACCCACGGTCTTCGCACCCAGGGGGTTTCGATCTCTCACCCGCCGTCCGGTGTACCCCCCGGGAACACCGGATTACTCACTATCTATCAGTTCCTTGTTCACATCATAACAAAATACTCCCGTCTAATCAAGATACAAGGGGGA
>JBAUFO010000239.1:0-49012 GCA_049679185.1 Candidatus Zixiibacteriota bacterium | reverse complement strand
GATTCTCCCTGACTGAATACACCCGGGACCTCTTTCAATCTCCCCACATACCACCCATCATCCTTCCAATACTCAAGGGTAAAATGCCTTAGCATAATCCGCTCCTCGTTTCACACTTGCATTCTTCATTAGATAAGTCGCATCGGGATTTTGGAATACCGATGGCCGGGGGGCCAGGATTATAGAATCTCGCCCCAACATCTTTATCTCAGTTTAAATTTGTCCAACTTCCGGTACAACGTCCTCTCTCCGATGCCCAGAAGCTGGGCGGCTTTCTTCCTGTTCCCTTTAGTATACGTCAGCGCTCTTTGAATCAGCTCTCTTTCCATCTCCTCCACGTTTAAATCGGTAGGTATCTGTCCAACTTCCTGGCGACCTATCCAGGAGGAACCTACAGGCTCAACCCCCTGTTCCGGTCTGAGCTGACCTCGCTCCGAGAGCGCTTCTCTTAAGTTTATGATCTCCGATCTCAAGCTCAAGATCGCCTGTATGATAAGCTCGTGCTCCGCAGCCTGCACGGATTTGCCCGTAACCACCGGAAGCTGCCGGTTGTCCTGCGTCTGCTTCTCCACATACTTTTTCACGTCGGATGCTTCGATTCTCCTGTCTGGCGCCAAAGCCAGCATGCTTTCTAAGAAATTCCTCAATTCTCTCACATTGCCGGGCCAATGATAGTTGACCAAAACCTCCAGCGCCTCATCCGAGACCCCGGTGATCTTTCTGGCGCTTTTTTCATTCAGCTTCCCAATGAAGCTGTGCACCAGAATGGGAATGTCCCTCGGTCGCTCTCTTAAAGGGGGCACTTCGATCTTCACCACCGCCAGTCTGAAGTAAAGATCGCTGCGGAACGTTCGATCTTGTACTCTTTGGTCAAGGTTCTGGTTGGTGGCGGCGATCACTCTGACATCAACCTTGATGTCGGAACTTCCCCCCACTCGCATGAAGCTTCTCTCCTCGAGAACTCGCAACAGTTTGACCTGGGTGGATGGCTTGAACTCCGCAATCTCGTCTAAGAATATGGTTCCGTTATTCGCGGTTTCAAACAGCCCTTGCCTGCGGCTGACAGCGCCGGTGAAGGCGCCCTTCTCATGACCGAAAAGCTCGCTTTCCACCACTCCCTCTGCCAGCGCCCCCACGTTGGCTGCCACGAAAGCTTTGTCTTTTCTCTTGCTGTTTGCGTGGATGGCGCGCGCGACAAGCTCCTTGCCGGTTCCCGATTCGCCCGTGATCAGCACGGTGATATTCGTGGGAGCGACCTGAAGCGCCGATTCGGCGACCTGTTTTAGCTGAATCGATTTTCCCACCAGACCGCACGATTCCAGAAAGGCCTTCTCCTTCAGAGCCTTGCTCACCGTGAGATGGAACTCCTTCGGTTTGAGGGGAATCTCGAAAACGTCATCTGCTCCGCAATCCAGAAGTTCCTGCTGACGATGCCAGTTTTCCATTGGGACCCCCACCAGGATATCCGGCCGGGGGTCTCTGGCCATTATCCTCCGGATGAGCACCGGGCAGGAGAGATCTGTCAATCGGGAATCGGAGATGATCAGATCGAATCTTTCATCCCGCACCTTCTTCAGGCCATCCCGGCTGGTGGGAACGGCCTTTATCTGCTGACTGACGTCCAAGAGGGCCTTGCCTATCCCCTTGGAGAGGTTTACGTCCGGAGTTACTATCAGTATGTTAGCCGGCTGCTTCATCAGATTATTCCCTTGCAACAGATTCTTTCAAAACTTCCCAGGAAGTTTCCAATAGACTAAAAAAGTAAAACCAAAAAGCGAAAATTACAACCCTAAAAATTTATTTTGGTGGGTGTCCTCGCTGACCTTCAAACGCCAGTTCTTGACTGACAATTCGCTGAGGTCGAGCCCTCCTGGATCTGCCGCGTTTTTTTGATCTTCTCTTTTTTCCTTCTCTAACTCCGCGGGGCTTGAGCGAACTGCTTCCTGTCTGCACAAAATCTATCTGTTTTTGTTCTTTATCCACCCTTACTACCTGAACTCTTATCCGGTCGCCTAATTTATAAATCCTCTTGGTGCGTCTTCCCACCCACCTCTTTCCCTTTTCATCGAAGATATAGTAGTCGTCTTCTAAGCTTGACACCCGCACCAGGCCCTCGGCTAACAGATTGTCCAGCCTGACGAAGAATCCAAAGGAGACCACGCTGGCGATCAGCCCCTGGTATTCTTCTCCCAATTTATCCTGCATGAATTCGATCTGCTTGATCTTGATCGATTCTCTTTCCGCATCGTTCGCCAGCTTTTCCCTCTCGGAGGTGATCTCTCCGATCTTCGGCAGGCGCCGGACCAGTTTGCTTTGCCTTTCGATACTGTACCTTTCCTGCTGCATCTCGTTGAGCAGCCTGTGGACCAGAAGGTCCGGATACCTTCTGATGGGCGAGGTAAAATGGGTGTAATGGGAAAAGGCCAGGCCGAAATGCCCTATGTCTTCCGGGGCATAGCAAGCCTTCTTCAAAGATCTGAGCAGAATCTCGTTTATCAACTCCTCCTCCGGCTTTCCCTCCAGGGATTTCAGGAATGTCTGAATCTTCTTGGGACGGATTTTTCCGGAAACCTTGAACGAATATCCCAGAGTCGACACGAAATCCGAGAAGGCCTCCATCTTGTCGGGATCCGGTTCCTCGTGGATTCGGTACAGGAAGGGTACGGAGCGACGGGTTACGTGCTCCGCCACGGTGCGGTTGGCAAGGAGCATGAACTCCTCGATTAAGCGGTGGCTCTCTAATCTGGCCACCTCGAATATGTCCTGCACCTTTCCATCCTTCCCCAAGACCACATGTGCTTCCGGCAGGTCAAAGTCCAAGCTTCCTTTCTTTAGCCTCTTTTCCAGAAGTTTCCGGCTCAAGCTTCTCATCTCCACCAGGTCATCCTGCAAGCCTTCCATCCTCTTGCTCGCACTTCGGGTATCAAAGAACTTCTGGACCTCGTCGTAGGTCAGCTTGGCCCGGCTTTTGATCACGCTTTTCTTTATCTCGTAGCCGACCCTGTCCCCTTCCGGAGTAACCTCAAGCATGATGCTGTAGGTCAGCCTGATGCGCTGCGGCTTCAAGCTGCAAATGCTGTTGGAAAGCTTCTCCGGGAGCATGGGGATAACCCGGTCCACCAGATAGACCGAAGTCCCCCTTTTCAATGCTTCGTGATCAAGGGCAGAATCCTCTGTCACGTAAGAGGAAACGTCCGCTATGTGCACGCCCAACAGATAATTCCCGTTCTGCTTGATCTCCAGCGAGACGGCATCGTCATGATCTTTGGCATCCACCGGGTCGATGGTGAAGCAGTTCTTGTTTCGAAGATCCAACCTCTGGTCGATTTCCTCTTTGCTCACCCTGTCGGGCAGTTCGTCTACCTCGTTTTCCACTTCCCCCGGAAAACTCAACGGAAGTTCGTATTCCTTTATCAGGCACAGAATGTCCATTCCCGGCTCGTCCGGATAGCCAAGTATCTCGACGATCTTGCCTTCGGGACCTAAGTCTACAGCCTCCCAACCCGAAAGAGACACCACCACCTTCTGTCCATCGGTTGTTCCTTTGGAATCCTCCCGGGCGATGTAGATCTGCCTGGAGATTCTGGGGTCATCCGGCTCCACGTAATCGGCGAATCTACTCCTGTGATATGTTCCTACCAGGCTCTGCTTGACCCTCTTTAGAACCTTTATGACGGTTCCCTCGCGAGCCGGCCCTCTCCTTCTGCTGAGCAGCCTGACCACCACCGTGTCCCCGTGGAAAGCGTACCCCATGTTCTCATCGCGAACGTAAACGTCCTCGCTTTTATCCTCGGGCACCACGAAACCGTAACCACTTCTGCCTGATACTAATCTCCCCACGACTAAATCAGCCTTAGCCGGCAATCCTATTTTTCCCCTCTTCATCTTCACCACCAGACCATTTCTTAACATCTCCCTGACGGTCCGGCGAAAGGTGCCATATTCCTTGTCAGGGATTTTCATCTTCTTGGCCAGCTCTCGCACCTTAAGAGGTCTGGTTCCTTCGCAGGAGAGAAACTGTAGAATCTGTTCCTGGCTTATGCTCATAGGATTTGAATTTGAATTTTCGCCGGAAGAAATAAGGATTCTTTTTTCCAGCTTCTTACTATGTCGATTCGGCCTCGGTTCTGCTTCTGATCTTGACCTTTCTCTTGAAACAGGAGTGCCCGATTCACCTCTGCGTCAAACTGATCATTGGAATTACTACTCTCCTCTTCATTGTCACATCGTAACTTCCCAGAATCTCCATTTGATCCGTGCCTTTCGGGGTCAATATATCATACACGTTGGGATTGAACTCAGCGTCGGTTCCGCCTCCCCCCTGCTGTTGCGTCGATTTTTCTCCTACCGTCATGAGCTTCCCCACTCCGTATGCAGTGTTTTTGTTGCCCCCTGTCTGTCCGCCGGTAAGAACCTGCAATTTCCAGGTCGGATCTGGTCTGCCGATGATCTGGCTTGGGATGGCAAAGGAAATTTCGCTTCCTCTAATGTGACCCTGCTTCGATAAGGCTTTCAGGAACAGAAGATGCCACACCCAGTCCTGGTCGTATACCAAAACTCCTGCGTTGCTCACCTCGATGACGAATTCGTAGGCATCCCCCCGTGAGAATTCAATGTTACCGTTATCGAAGAACAGTCTGGTGTTGCCACTGCCCGCTTCGTCGTCGCAGTCTATAGCGATGGCTGCAAACGTCCCGT
Source organism: Candidatus Zixiibacteriota bacterium (assembly GCA_049679185.1). Classification (GTDB taxonomy): domain Bacteria; phylum Zixibacteria; class MSB-5A5; order MSB-5A5; family SM1-73; genus SM23-73-3. The sequence goes on along the minus strand of JBAUFO010000239.1, from coordinate 44,314 downwards.
TGAATCCCTGGTCCGAGCGAATCTCTGCCGGATTCAAATGGGCAAACTGGAGTTGAAAATAGACCAGCTCATCGTCTCTGCTGATCCTGAAACCTATCAGATCAAAAATGCCGGGGATCGCACGCTGGTTTTCCGGATAGGTGTAATCTCCGTCTCCTCTATCGTCTCCCAGGGGATCGAGCATGTGGAAGACCTCGCCGCCACGTATCCCATCGACGATTTTGACTTCCGCCAGAGACAGACCCGAAACAAACTCTTTCCATTCCGGTTCGAGCTGGCTTACGTCTTTGCCATAGATTCTCTCAAGCGCCTCCCTCTGGTCATCAAACTTCTCACTGGCGCTGTATAACTGCTTGAATTTGGGTATCCCCTGCTTTTCCATCAAGAACTTGACGAAAGAGGACGCAAGGCCGGCGCCATCGTTGTTGCCGTAAAGCCACGGATCACGGATTAAAGAATCCAGCGAAACCTCTTTGTCAACGTCTATTCTCCCCTTCGCCCAGGACAGCAGAAGTTCCGGAGAGAAGAAAGAAGCTCCACCCAGATGATAAGCCAGCCCCTCGCTCAAGTACTCCGTGGGGATTCTTTGCTCGTCTCGGGGAAGTATCCGGTAAGCGATTATGTGGACTATCTCGTGGGGAACGAACTTCTGGATGGATGCCACCACCCCGTTGACCGTCTGGCTTCGTGCCAGGGAAGGTTCCAGTCCGAAAAGCCGACCCACCTCCTCAGTTGAACTGCACTTGTAGTAATCGATTCTATCCTGATAATCCACCTGCAATGTCTCAACCAACTCCTCGTAGAACTGATCCATCTGCGAGAGTAGGCCAATCGTTGGCTCGTCCCGTCTATCTTTGTAGTAATAGACGAAGTGTTGAGATTCTCGTTGAAACCAGCCCCTGGTGTGGACGAATATCGGATTTGCCCCCACCATTCGGTCATCTTCGTCGATGAAATACCTCAAATCCTTCTGCAAACGGCCTGCCTTGCCATCCCGGTAGAACCATTCCACTTCCAGGACCACATAGCCTTCCCCCTCATCTGCGCTCGTTATCCTGTAGTTTAAATGTCGCGGATCCAGCCTCCTGAATGCCAGATATTCCCACTGCCAGTCATACTTTTTATACCTTTGGACTTCCTGTCGATTCCAGAATCTCGCAGCCTCCTCGGCCGATCCTTGCTGCAGCGCTCTTATGTAAGCCTCAAAACATTCCTTAGCTCCATCCACACTCGAAGATGAGCCTGCAATGGGATGCCACGCCAGAACAAAAGCGAAAACGAGCAGGACAGAAACTCGTTTGCTGGTTTTCGGATTGATAACCTGCAGCATAGCCGAATAATATCACAGCTGGCGTGGCTTGTCAAATGAAAAAGCCCGGAGGAACCGACACCTCCGGGCTTTGGTACGTTAGGTGTTTCAGTCAAACATCGCTCAGAACCCTGGGCCTTCACCATGCGAGCGGAATCCGTGGGAACGATGCGGCCGAGAATCTCTATCCCTTCCCATTCTCTTCTTCCCATGCACGCCTCTCATCTTCATGAACTTCTTGAACTGCTCGGCGGTCAAAATCTCCTTCATCGCCAGCTTTTTGTCAACCCTCTGTTTCAGAAGCCTCTTTTGAGTGTCGGCGATTCTGTCCACCAGCTTGCTGATTTCACCCTGGCTCGGCTTTTCCCGCATCATCAGATGCCGAAGCTCCAATCGAGAGGTCTTCAACTCCGCCCTCAATCCGATCTGGGCCTTCTCGAAGTTGTACCGAACCTCGCGCATGTCTTCCATCTGCTCATCGGTCAGGCCCAATTCATCCGCCTTTTCCCCACGATCACGGCGAGGGTGCTCGGCGTAAGCTAAGGAGAAAACCAGTACCAGAACTCCCAAAACAACCACTGTCGACACAAGAAATTTCCTTCTCATCACTTCTCACCTCCTCCTCAGGTTAATCGTTTTACGTCTCCTCGCTAGAACTCAAAATCAAACCGCGGTTATCTGGATTCTTGCATGCGATGGCCTCGGTCTCTGATCTGCCGGATGCTCTCCCTGAGCCGACGTTCGAATCTTTCTTCGAAGAGGTGTAACCTGGCCCTCTGTTGCACAGTAAGCATGGTCCGAGCCTTTTCTAAAAACTTCACGAACTCCGCTTGAAACTCCTCCCTGGCACTCTCAAGGGCAGCGAGGGTCTGTTCCAGCTTATTCTCGCCGATCTCCTTTGACTCTAGGGCAGCTTCCAACTCTCTGAGAAGATCCCTTCTCCGGTCCCCAAATCTCCTTTTGGCGTCTTGAAACTCGGTCAGAGCCGGCAGGAACTCCGCCGACTGTTCTGAGCTGAGATCCAGAGCTTCCAGCAGCTTGTACATACGAAGAGTTTCGATGTTTTCCCTGATCTTCTTCCGTTCCCCCATATGTCCGGGCCGATCACCTGGATGGTGAGGCGGACCCTGGGCGAAAAGTCCTGCTGGTGCCAGCAAAGCGAGGCTCAACCAGATCAAAATCGGTATTCTTGACTTCTTCATGATATATCCTCCCATCTCAGGACGACAGTTTTTCAACACCACCATCTATAGAATGTCTCCAATTTGGAGAGCCTTTATCCGCTCCTCAAGCTTCTTCAACTCCTCCAGGTCCAAGTCACCCAGCATGGAGTTCAAGCTCAACTCACTCAGGTAGCTCTCTTCTAAGATTCCTTCGATAAAATCCAACTCCTCCCCTTCGCCGTTAGAGAGGAGTATATCCAGGGAAACCTCAGCCTCTGCCGAAAGCATCTCCGCCAGCTCCTCAGTGGTTGAAGAAAACTCCGGTGAAGATATAGCGATCTCTGCCATCTGCTCCGACTGGCGATCAACCAGGTTTCGTTTGTCCAGGGTAAACATAAAAATACTGACTATGGCCACGGCCAGAATGGTCAAAATACCGAACGCCAACCTGGGCTTGGGGATAAGCAGTCCTCTCCTTTTCTTTTTTCTTTCTATCCTGGCTCTGACCCCCGGCAGAAAACCCGTCCAGAAGCTATCCCCCGGTGAGGGAACTCTCTCTCTTGCCAGCAATTGATAGAGCTGTTCAATCTCCTTCAGCCTGCCCCTACACCCGTCACATTCAGCCAGGTGTCGCTCCACTCTTCTCCTCTCATCCGCCTGCAGAGAGTTCTCGTGATAATCAATTAAAACCTGACTGTCTTCTTTGCATTTCATGGCTTTTTCACGACCTCTCATCGATACTGCCCCAGAAGTTTCTGCAGCTTCTTGACAGCCTGAAAGTAGTTGGCCTTTGCCGCGCCCTCCGATATTCCCATCATCTCGGCGATCTCCCGGTGAGTCAAACCCTGGTGGAATTTCAACACGAAGCTGACTCGCTGCCTTTCGGACAGTCTTTTGATGGCCTGATCAATGGCGAGCTTCAACTCATGTTTCTGCATCTGCTCTTCCGGTGAACTGGAAAGCTCCGGCTTTTCAGACACATCGAAGATGGAAAGAAACGATCTGAATTTCTCTCTTCTTGAGAAGTTGATGCACAAATTCACGGGAATCCTTGTCAGCCAGACGTAAAAGCTGGATCTTTCTTCGAACTTCTTCAAATTCCTGTATGCCCTCACGAAAACCTCCAGAGAGAGGTCAGCCGCATCGTCACGGTTCCTGACCAGACGATACGTCAAATCATAGATTCGTTTCTGATGACGAAGCACCAACTGGTTAAAGGCTTTCTCATCGCCTTGCTTGAACCTCAAAAATAAGCTTGAGTCTTTCTCATCCTTCATATCTTGTTCTTTCATCTAAATAGACCCATGAGGGCTTAAGAAGGTTTAAAGTCGGTTTGCTCAGTTTCTTGACAAATAGCTACGTCAGTTGTGAGTCGCTAATGTGTCATAACCACTCCCTCGATTTCCCCTTCAGGGCGCCCTTCGATCCCGAGGATCTTCCTTCGATACTGAGTCTTCCTTCGACCCTGAGGTCTCACTTCGTGCCGAGCGCACTCAGTGCGAGGCAGGACCGAAGGGCAGGGTGAACCCCTCTCTATAGTGAGGGTGTGTTAGAATTTAGGTTTTCGTAGCCGCACCCGTACGGGTGAGAAATTGAGATATTGAAAACCAACAACTTACGCTCGTACGGGCGGCTACAACTTCAAAACATCATTATGACACAGCCTCACTATGGAGAGGGGGACAGGGGGTGAGGTGAAAAAACCAGCACCTAACTCAAGTTAGGTGCTGGTTTAAAATCCTTACGCTGATTCGTGCAAATACCGAGTCACCTCAATCTTCAATCCCGCCTGCTTTTTACCAAGACCTTGGAGAAGTTGTTCATGTTCTCCAGCACCACGCCGGTTCCCCTGACCACACAGGTGAGCGGATCCTCGGCTATGTTTATGGGTAGGTTGGTCTCCTCCCTTAATCGTTTATCCAGTCCTTTAATCAAGGCTCCACCTCCGGTTACCACTATCCCCTTGTCTAAGATGTCGGCGGAAAGCTCCGGCGGCGTCTCTTCTAAAGCCTGCCTCACCGCCTCAATAATGGCGTCAATGGGTTCGCTCAAAGCTTCTCTCACCTGCACCGAACTTATCTTCATGGTCTTGGGAATTCCCGCCACCAGATCTCTTCCTTTTATCTCCAGGCTTTCTTCCTCCTCCGGAGGATATGCCGATCCAATTGCGATTTTGATCTCCTCGGCGGTTCTTTCACCGATCAAGAGATTATAGTTCTTCTTCAGGTAGAGCATCAGGCCCTCGTCCATCTCGTCACCGCCGATGCGTATGGAGATATTATTCACAATGCCATCTAAGGCGATCACCGCGATCTCCGACGTACCGCCTCCGATATCTATGACCATGCTTCCCGAGGGAAGATGAACCGGCAGCCCCACCCCGATGGCGGCGGCCATGGGCTCCTGAATCAAAAACACCTCCCTGGCGCCGGCATTCTCGGCAGAATCCCGCACCGCCCTTTTCTCCACCTCGGTTATTCCCGAAGGGACGGAGATCACGATGCGCGGTTTCATCAGGTATCGGTGCCTCACCACCCGGCGAATGAAGTTTGACAGAAGCTTCTCCGTTATCTCGAAATCAGCAATCACCCCATCCTTCAAGGGTCTGATGGCCATTATCTCTCCCGGGGTCCTTCCCACCATCTCTTTGGCTGCGCTGCCCACCGCCAGTACCTTCTTGGAGAAAACCTCGATGGCCACCACGGAAGGTTCGTTCAGCACTATGCCCTGGCCCCGTACGTAGACCAGCGTATTGGCTGTCCCCAGATCTATGCCGATATCGCTACTGATGAAATCAAGAAAGCCCATTTCTCCTCCGAAAACCAGATTTCCTCATGATTGAAATCTTATATCGCAAACAGTTTTTCAGACCTGCCGCCGTGCGGTTTTTTCGAATCCGCTCGCCACTTTTGAATCTTACCGTCTCGCACACTCGCCGAGATTACTCTTCAGTCTCCTCTTCTTCTCCCAGATAGATATATCTGTTTATCAGATTAACCCAGTCGCTCCACCTTTTTCCCTTGGATTTCTGCGTCTTTATGATGTGGCTGAAGGCATCCGCCTTGGCGTCCAGCTCGTCCGCATAATGAAGGATAATTGCCTCCAGGGTTTTGGGAACAACCGGAGAGGCAAACTCCAGTTGCCCCTGGTGAGAGAGAACCAGATGCTTGAGCCTAAGAGCCAGTTCAGAAGGGAAATCCTCGATCATCTGAATCTTCCTGTCGATCAACTCATTCCCGGAGACGATGTGCCCAATCAGCCTCCCCTCGTCGGTATAATCGAAGAACCCCCTGGCAGAATAGCTGCTTATCTTTCCTATGTCGTGAACCAACGCTCCGGTGATGAGCAGGTCCCGATCCACCAACTCATACATGCTGGCCGCCTTTTCGCAGACCTGAACCACCCTGAGGGTGTGCTGTAGAAGCCCTCCTACGTAAGCATGATGCCACAGCTTCCCCCCGGGAGTTACCTTGAGCTTCTCCATCACGGACGAGTCCTTCAGAAGCAGCTCTAAAAGGCTCCGCAGGTGGGGGTTTTGTATGCTCGAGACGGCCTCCTCGAATTCATCATAAAGAGAATCTAAATCCCTCTCTGATGCGGGCAAAAAGTCGGACAGGTCTATCTCCTCCTCTTTGGCCTTTCTTAGCTTCTCCACCTTCAGTTGGGGCATCTCTTTGTAGGTTGTCACCGAGGCCTTGATCTTAACGACGTCACCGGTCTGGGCCAAGTCATAAATCTGATCGGCGTTGTCCCATACCACTCCGTCTATCCTTCCGGTCCTGTCTCCCAACTCCAGCTTCAAAAACTTCTGCCCATCCACCGTGTCCCTGATCTCCTGCTTTCGGAGCACGAAGAATTCGGTCACCTCTTTGCCTGGCTTTAAGTCTTTTACAAATAAGGTCTTCATTTCCTAATTTATTGCTGCGGGCTCTTTTTCAAACGTGCCAGAGATTTAGGAGTTAATAATATAGAGCATCGAGTCGATCAAAGTCAAGGACAAAAATCCTTGTGAAGACCCAAGTGCATACTTATATTCCAGTCCTATGAAAGGCAATCAGGGTTCTAAGCCATGAAGATACTATATCGCTACGTCTTCCGGGAGCACGTCGGTCCCTTCTTCTTCGGGCTTTCCGTGATCATGTTCATACTGGTGATGGACTTCATCCTGGAGGTCTTGAACATGATCATCGGCAAGGGCTTAAACGCGTTTATCATACTGCAGGTGTTCCTCTTGAATTTGGCCTGGATGCTGGCCCTGGCGGTTCCCATGGCGGTTTTGGTCGCCACTTTGATGGCCTTCGGGAGGCTGTCGCAGGATAACGAGATAACCGCGCTTAAGGCCAGCGGTGTGAGCATTTACCGTTTGGTCCTGCCTGCCTTAGTCGCCTCGGTCGTTATCGCTGTGGGCATGGCTTTTTTCAACGACCGGGTCCTGCCCGAACTCAACCACCACGCCCGTCTTTTGATGACCGACATTCATCAGAAACGCCCCACCTGGAATTTAAAAGAGAACGTTTTCATCGATGACATCCCCGGCTACAACATCCTGATAAAGAAGATCGATCCGCACTCCTCCGACGTGAGCGGGGTGACCATTTACGATCTCAAGAGGCGCCGCATGCCCCGCACCATCATAGCGGAAAAAGGCAAGGTGGAATTTACCCCGGATGGAAATACCCTGATCTTCAGGCTTTTCAACGGCGAAGTTCATGAGACCGATGAGAAGGAGCCGCAGCGCTACCGCCGGATAACCTTCGATAAACAGACCATCTATATCCACGACATCGGCAGCCGGCTCATCCGCTCCCAGTCAGATTACCGCACCGACCGGGAGAAGACCGCCGCGCAGATGTTGGAGGAGGTCAGGAAATCGGAGGCGGCGGTGGCTGGCGCCACGCAGAAGATCAGACAGGTGGCAACCTCGGCTTGGGAGAAGGTGATCAAAAATGAGCAATCTGAAGATACTCTTTCAGGAGAGACAATCGTCCTGGACAGACTGATCAAAGAAAACCGGATCGCCCTCAACGAAATCTTAGCCGCGAAGCAGGACGTCAAGAACAAAAGGAGATTCATTAACAGCCTTATGGTGGAGGTGCACAAGAAGTTTGCGCTGGCCGCCGCATGCATAGCTTTCGTACTGCTGGGTGCGCCTCTGGGCGTCATGGCGAAAAAAGGTGGAATGGCGGTGGGGTTGGGATTGAGCCTGGGATTCTTCGTCCTCTACTGGGCATTCTTAATCGGCGGGGAGGAGCTTGCCGACAGGCAGCTCATCCCTGCCTTCTGGGCCATGTGGTCTGCCAATATCCTCATCGGAGGAGCAGGCCTCTATATCCTGGTGAAATCGGCCAAGGAGGCCAAATTCATCTCCTGGGAGTGGACGGAGAAGTTCGTGCCGAAAAGATTCAGAAAAAAGCCGGATGAAAGCAAACCCTGCAAGGAAAAGGCAAAAAGCGTTTAAAGTTCAAGAGTTTAAAAGTTCAATCCTTTTGGAAGTTCAAGCATTGGGATTAGATGCGGATACTGGATAGATATTTGATTCGGCAGTTTTGCTTTGCGCTGATCTTCAGCCTGATAGCCTTCTGGGTTATCTTCCTGGTGGTGGATTTAGTCGAGCATGTGGACAAATACATCGACAAGCAGGCTTCCATCTCTCTGGTGATTAAATACTACCTTTACTTCACACCCTACATTCTCGTTCTCTCCCTCCCTGTGGCCATGCTTCTCTCCTGCCTTTTCTCCCTGGGGCAATTGGCCAAACATAACGAGCTTACCGCCATGAAGTCAGCCGGTATAAGCCTCCATCGGATACTGCTTCCCCTGTTCGCCCTGTCCTTTCTGATAAGCGTTTTTGTCATCGGTTTTAGCGGATCGATCGTCCCCCTCACCTACCAGAAGATGATGCACGTCAAGACAGTTGAGATCGAGAGGGGAAGACAGCAGACGAGCCTCATAATAAGCAACCTGTTCATTCAGGGGGAAGACGGAAGGATATTTCATCTGGCCACTTACGATACCAAGACCAAAATGGGGTCGGATGCCCTGGTGCAGAAATTCGAGGAAAACCGGCTCAAGGAGGAGATACGCGCCAAAAGAGTAAGATGGGAAAACAAGGGCTGGGTTTTCGAGGACGGGGTGGAGAGAATCTTCTCCAATGCGCAGGGCAAACCCAAGATCTCAGAGGAACTGGAGGGGGCAGAATCTGATTCGCCGGCAATTTCCGCCCAGATAAACGAGGCCGAGGTGGAAGAATACCGGCCCTTTGATCGTCTTTTCAAGCTGGACTTGAAGATAGAGCCCGAAGCCCTGACCCGAAGACAAAAGAAATCCGATGAGATGGGATACTTCGAGCTTGCCGATTACGTAAAGCTCAAGAAAAGAAGTGGCCAGCTGGTGGCAAAGGAGACTACTGATCTCCATCTGAAGATAGCCTTTCCCTTCGTGAACTTCATTATCGTCCTCTTTGGCGCACCTCTCGCGGCCAACCCCAAGAGGTCCGGCCTAGCCCTCGGATTTGCCGTCAGCCTGTTCATTAGCTTTGTCTTTTACACCCTCATCCGCATGAGCCAATCCTTCGGCTACTCGGAAAGACTCCCCCCTCTTCTTGCCGCCTGGGCGGCAAATATCCTGTTTGCAATCCTGGGAACTATTCTATTGCTGAAATCCAAAAAGTAGGTTGGGTTCTGTTGCATCGGGACTCTGTAGTCCCGATGCATGAGCCTGATGGATGGCGAATTGGCGTCGGGATAGCAATATCCCGACGCAACGCAGCGACAGACGCTGGATTTATTTCCTTGCTTTTTCCCTTTCAGCTTCTAAATTAATGAATTAGAGGTTGTTGAGCTTTCCACGATAATAACGCACATGGACTGGCGCAGCGTGGAAAGTTCAGTTGCAGGATCAGTCTTCCTATCAGAAGGAGGGGAATATGGAATTCAGAGTTTACAAGGTGCCCATGCCGGAAAAGACCAACGTGATAGTTGGGCAAACCCACTTTATCAAAACGGCAGAGGATCTGTATGAAATCCTGGCCGGGTCCGTCCCGGGGATGAAGTTTGGCTTGGCTTTCTGCGAGGCTTCCGGACCTTGCCTGGTCAGGTCCGAGGGAAACGACGTTGAGTTGAAGAAGCTGGCGGCTCAGAGTGCATTTGACATCGGCGCCGGTCACACGTTCATAATCTATATCAAGCACGGTTACCCCATCAACGTACTGAATGCGATCAAGAATTGCCAGGAGGTGGCCACAGTCTTCTGCACTACCGCCAACCCGCTGCAGCTGCTGATCGCCGAGACCGAACAGGGGCGGGGAATCGCGGCTGTTATCGACGGATACGCTCCCAAGAGAGTCGAGACGGAAGAGGACGTAAAGGAGAGAAGGCAGTTTCTGCGAAGGATTGGATACAAGTCCGGTTGAGAACAAAGCCTTCAGGAAGCTGCACGAGCCGAGATGAATTGGGCGGGCAAGATGCCCGCCCTACCAGCACGCTTCTGTTGGTGCATCGTAGCCGGGGCTTCCAGCCCCGGATTGAGGTGTCATTGCCAGTGCCCCACACCGGGGACGAGGAAATCCCGGGCGGGTGCGCAGAGAGACTGCCGCGCCCCAGCGCAACACAAGATCGAGATATAACTTCGCATGATCGAATATAAAAACGGAATCCATATCAGGGGCGCCGGGCTGTGGCTGGACGCCCGAAGAAAAACAAACTTCTGTTTTGTCTCCCACGCCCACGCGGACCATGCAGTCAAACATACCCAAATCCTTGCCACTAAGGAAACCGCCAGACTGTTTGAACACCGCTACGGAGAAGCCAAATTCAAGCTACTCGAATACAACCGGCCCAAAAGACTCATTGGGGTGAAGGTAGAATTGTTCCCATCGGGGCACGTCCTGGGGGGCGCCCAGATTCTGATGGAAAAGGCAGGAACAAAAATAGTCTACACCGGTGATTTCAAGCTTCGCAAAAGCCTGACTGCACAAAAAGCTCAAGTCAAGAAATGCGATATCCTCATCATGGAATCCACCTTCGGGCGTCCGCTTTACATATTCCCGCCCTCCAGTCAGGTCCACGCTCAGATGGCAGAATTCGCTCAAGAGAATCTGGCAAAGGGAAAGGTGCCGGTATTCCTTGCCTATTCTCTGGGCAAGGCGCAAGAGGCGATGAAGATTCTGTCCAACCGAGGATTCAGGCTTTCCGTGCACGGTGCTATCTATAACCTGACAAAGATATATGAGGAGTTCGGGGTAAGATTCAAGAACTACGAGCACTATGAGGCCGGAAACTTGGAGGGTAAGGTGTTGATAGCCCCTCCCTCAGTCAGGAAATCCAGCATGATTGAGCGCATCCCCCGGAAGAGAATCGCTGTTTTGACCGGCTGGGCTTTGGACAAGGGAACTCGATATTTCAATGGAGTGGACGAGGCTATTCCACTCTCCGATCATGCCGATTTCTCAGAACTCTTGGAATATGTAAAAAAAGCTCAGCCCAGGAAAGTCTACACAGTGCATGGCTTTGCCGAGTTTGTCCGATTCTTGAGAGAGAAAGGATATGATGCGGAACCGCTAAACCAAAGCACCAAGACCGAGAGCACCTTCAGCAAGGAGGTGCTGACGAATTATGATCTGTTCGCGTGAAGCTTCAGGCTATGAGTTAGAACTGTGGATCATCTCCAGATTAGTTGCTGGTGGAAAGGGTCAAGGATTCAAGGGTTCGGGTGGAAATCTTAAAAACCTAAACGAGTTATCCGCATGGAACAGAAAGGCAGAAGGTCTACGCAAGCGTCAGGAGGTAGCAAGAAAGAGGGACGGTTGTTAAAGGTGACCATTAGCTTTTAGCGAAGGAAGCTTTGAGCTCTTGAGCTCTTGGGCTCTTGAGCCCTTGAATCCTCGAATCCTTGAACCCTTGAATTCATGAACCCTCCTCAGCAACTTTTGCGGAGAGGAACCAAAGTTGTTGACTTTTGGCCTTTTTTCGTATAAACTTCAACATGTTTACTTGACGCGCTAAAACTCTAAACTTTCGAGGTTGCGATGATTAATGTAGGAGTTATCGGCTACGGCTACTGGGGACCCAACATGGTTCGCAATTTCTACGGCAACAAGGACGCCAGGGTCGCCTGGGTGTGCGATCTGAGCAAGGATCGGCTAAAATTAGTCGAGGCCGGGTATCCAACCGTCAAAACCACCACCGACTACAAGGATATCTTGAAAGATTCGGGCGTTGACGCGGTGGTTATCAGCACTCCGGTTTCGGCTCACTTTCCTTTGGCCCAGGAGGCTTTGGAGGCCGGCAAACACGTTCTTCTGGAAAAGCCCATGACCTCAACGGTTGAGCAGTCGGAGAAGCTGGTGGAGTTGGCGGAGAAGAAAAAGAGAACCCTGATGGTGGATCACACCTTCCTCTACACCGGAGCGGTGAGAAAGATGAAAGAGTTGGTCGAAAGCGGAGAACTGGGAGATATTTACTACTTCGACTCGGTGCGGGTGAATCTGGGTCTGTTCCAGCACGACGTGAACGTGATCTGGGATTTAGCCCCCCACGATTTCTCCATCATGGATTTCCTGCTGCAGAAGGACCCGGAGATGGTCTCGGCTGTAGGGATGTGTCACCTTGGTGATCTGGAGAACATCGCCTATGTTACGGTCCAGTATCCGGGGAATCTTCTTGGCCACCTCCACGTCAACTGGCTGGCTCCGGTCAAGGTGAGGACAACTCTTATCGGTGGCACCAGAAAGATGATCGTGTATGACGATAACGAGCCCAGCGAGAAGATAAAAATCTACGACAAGGGAGTGAGCTATTCTGATAAAAAGGAGGACGTGTATCAGATGCTGGTTCAGTATCGCTCCGGCGATATGCTGGCTCCCAAACTTGAACCCAGCGAGGCCTTGAAGCTGGTGAGCAAGGAATTCACCGATTCGATAAATGAGAACAGGAAGCCGTTGACGGACGGGGTGGCGGGGCTTAGAGTGGTGAAGCTGCTGGAATCGGCCAACGAATCCATCAAGCAGAAGGGAAAGGTAATCAAACTATGAGCCCGCAAGACAGGCCGGAATTCAAGAACGTGACCATTACCGGTGAGCCAACCATATACAAGAACGTGAATATCGGGGAGGGTTCGGTAATCGAAGGACCCTGCGTCTTGGGCAAGCCGCCCCGGGGCAAGAAGGACGGAGAACTGGAACTGGTGATCGGAAAGAACGCGGTGATCCGCCCCTTCACCACCATATACGCCGGAAACAAGATCGGGGACAATTTCCAGACCGGGCAGGGAGCCTCCATCCGAGAGGACAATGTCATCGGCAACGACGTGAGCGTGGGAACCAATTCGGTACTGGAGTTTGAGAATAAGATCGGTAACGACGTCAGAATTCACAGTCTCTGCTTCCTGGAGATGGTCACCACCGGAGATCACGTATTCTTTGGACCCAATGTGGTATTCACCGACGACCCGCACCCCATGCTCTGCCCCAGGTACAAGGAATGCTGCGGTGGAGTGAAGGTTGCCGATCTGGTTAAAATCGGCGCAGGCTCGGTGCTCTGTCCGGGGGTGAAGATCGGAAGGAATGCTCTAATCGGCGCCGGGTCGGTGGTGACCAAGGACGTGCCGGAGGAGATGGTGGCGGCGGGAAATCCCGCCAGGGTGATGAAGAAGATCGACGAACTGGAGTGCTATATCGGGGCGTTCGAGAGACCCTACGTGTGGCCGCCCTACAAAGATTGACGACCGTTTCGTTTCGAGGTCAGAGGCAACAAATTCAAGACATGCGACAGGGGCCAGCACCTGGCTTGAGTAGTATAGGTAATCAACTATATTATATGGGTAGGGTTGATGGGGATTAATTTAGGTCGATCCAAATATGACCAGCACTATATTTTATCTAAACTGGGGCCCAACGGACCGATTAACGTAATGACAGGAACACAATTAAGCAAGGTTTACGGAACATATCGGATCAACCCGTCATCCCCGTACCGACAGTGGTCGGAATACTTGTTGAAATAGGAGACGAAATAATGATGTGGAGATTTATTTCACCAATTATAATAATAAGCTGCTTTCTGATAAATTGTCATAGCAGCAAATCTATTAAGAAGACTATTGTTTACCCAGATAAAATAGAAACGGAAAATTATATTATTCACAAAGATGCAACAGTGCTTCCCAACTGGTCCCATTATTATGGATTAATGAGAAGCTATGCGGATTCAAATGGTTCTGTTTTTGGGCCTAGTTTATATCGAGGAGGGGAATGGTGGAGTAGTGTTGGAGATGGGAAAGGTATTTATTTAGATATAGTTCCTAATAATAGATATGTTTTATTCTTTCCGTTAGGTAAACATGATCCCAAAAATCCCCAACTGGGTTGCATATTAGTAAAAGACAAAGTCTCTCCTGAGACTACTGAATTGCTGATTTCAAGGGATGACATCCGTAAAATACTTCCGCCAGGCATAACCGAAGTCTTCGGTTTCAAGAATGAAGAATTGATTTTGGCAAGACTCTATTTTATTTCTATGTGGAATGAAAGGTAATCTATTTGGAACCCAGTGTGTGTACTTCACATTTGGCAAATGAAATCTTGTCACTCGCCATTACGGCATGGCAGGTTTGCTATTGTATCCCGTCCCCTCACGGTACTACCAGCATTACATATCCTTCAACCGAACTAGGTGCTTCCGCTACCACTGCGTTGCAGAGACAAGCTCTGGCCCCTTTGCTGGCTGTTAGTCCTCTCCCGGCGCTGGCGGAAAGCAGACCCCACGTTTGGCCGCCATATGAAGAATGAGCCCCCTCGGCGAACTGAAAGCTTGCTGGTGAGTTGACCAGCATCTAAGTCAAGTTAGGTGCTGGTTTTTCATAAACCATTCTGTAGTCTGATCATATGTAACGCGTGCATTACTAAATGCTTGACATCCAAAGACGATGTGCTATCTTAGACCGAAATGAATTGGCTGCCAAGAAAACCTTAAGGAGGATTTGATGAAGGTAAATTTTGTAGACTTAAAAGCGCAGTACCAGACCATAAAACCGGAGATCGACAAAGCCATTGAGAATGTCATCTCCAATACGGCTTTCATCTTGGGCAAGGCAGTGGCGGAATTCGAGGAGCAGTTTGCCGCCTACTGCGGGGCGAAGCACTGCGTGGGGATCAACTCCGGCACTTCCGCCTTGATCATGGCACTCAAGGCTTTAGACGTAGGCGAGGGCGACGAGGTTATCACCACTCCTAACACCTTCATAGCCACTGCCGAGGCCATTTCGTTTGCCGGAGCGACGCCGGTCCTGGTGGATATCGAGGAGAAGAACTACAATTTAGATCCTGCTAAGTTGGAGAAGGCCATAACTGCAAAAACCAAAGCGATAATTCCGGTGCATCTTTACGGACAGCCGGCAGACATGGATCCCATACTCCAGATAGCTAAAAAGAAGGGTATACCGGTGATCGAGGACGCCGCCCAAGCACACGGAGCCCAGTACAAGGGGAAAAAGACCGGTGGCTTAGCGACGGCGGCATGCTTTAGCTTCTATCCCGGGAAAAACCTGGGAGCGTATGGAGAGGGCGGCGCGGTGACCACCGATGATGAGAGCATCGCGCAAAAGGTCCGTATGCTGCGGGATCATGGCTCCCCCAAGAAATTCTATCACGAGTTCATCGGTAATAACTGCCGGTTGGAGGGAATTCAGGGGGCGGTTCTTTCGGTGAAGCTGAAGCACCTGGATAAGTGGAACGACGGCAGGAGAAAGAATGCGGACCTGTATAGAAAGTATCTGGAAGGAACCGGCGTGGGTCTGCCCGAGGAGATGCCCTATGCCAGGCACGTTTACCATGTCTTCTGCGTCAGGGTAAAAGACAGGGAAAAACTGATCGACTTCCTGAAAGAAAAAGGTATCTTTACCAACATCCATTATCCCATACCCATACATCTCCAGAAGGCTTACCAGTTCCTGGGATACAGGAAGGGCGACTTCCCGGTGACCGAGGGATGCATGGACGAGATCCTGTCGCTGCCCATGTTCGCAGAGTTGATCGAGGAGGAGATAAAGTACACCGCAGACTGCATCAGGGAGTTCTACGGAGCATGACCAGCGGGCTAGGATAGCTTCTTATAACTTGAAGCGAAGGTAATTCTCAATAGAGGCGGGAGTTCGATCCCCCAGACGGGGGCGTCTGCCCGCCTCAAGATTCAGTCCTTTATACCGGAGCTGCGAACTTGGCAGAAAGAGGTTTTCGAACCCTGGTGATAATCCCGGTGTACAATGAGGAGAACAGGATCAAGACCGTCCTGGAGAAATTCAGAGAAGTGGAGATTGACAAGGTCCTGGTGGTGGATGACGGTTCAACAGACACCACCCCGGACGTGCTAAAAGGTTTTGAGGTCGAGGCCATCCATCACCCCAGGAAAGAGGGCGTGGGAAGCTGCATAAGAGATGGAATAGACCATGCCCGAAAGAACGGCTTCGGACTGGTGGTGGTGATGGCGGGCAACGGAAAGGACGATCCCAGAGAGATACCCCTTCTGCTTGAACCTGTTGCTCAGGAAGATTACGATTACATACAGGGTTCCAGGTACTTAGAGGGAGGCGAGGCGGGGAACCTTCCGCTGGCCCGCGCTGTTGGAATAAAAGCCTTCACCTTTCTCTGGTCGATGCTTCTGGGAAGGAAGTTGACCGACGTGACCAATGGTTTCCGGGCTTACCGGGTGTCATTGTTTGACGACCCCAAGATAAACATATGGCAGGCATGGCTTTCCACGTATGAGTTAGAGTATTATATCCACTTCTGGGTTCTGAGGCTGAAATACAAATTTGCTGAGGTGCCGGTCTCAAAGATCTATCCTTCGAAGAAGAAATACTCCAAGATAAGACCGTTTTTGGATTGGTGGCCGATCGTGAAACCGTTGTTTTACCTTTTGCTGAGAATCAGGAAGTGAAGGCAGGAGCCGTGCCTGTCGGGTCCCCTGACCCGACAGGAGAGTGTCGCCAAGTCAGTGGACTTGGTCGGCACAAAGAAGGAGAAATTGGTTGCTCTGAAAATGTAAGGTAGACTACCTCTTCCCCTGTTTCCCCCTCTCCACCTTGTGGAGAGGGGGATCAAGGGGGTGAGGTTATGATCAGAGCTAAGCCTTTGATTGGTTAACAAATGAAATCCAAAGCCAAAAAAAAGAAAAAACAGGCGGCAAAGCCTAAGGAAGTGGTCGCTAAGAAATCCGCTCTTACCGAGTTCTTCAAGAATCCCTTCTTCTCCTCCAGGGCTTTCGAGGTTTTGCTTTTCTGCGCTATAATCGGGACGGCCTTTATCGGCGGCGTGCTTTTCTTGAGTGCTGATCCTCCTGCCATCTCCTGGAGCCAGGATGTGGCCACTGATCCGCCCCAGTACACTTACTTCGCCCGGAACCAGGTCCTATGGGGCGATTGGGACCTTTTCGGGCACAACCGATTTCCCTTCTTCTATAAGTCATTCACCACGGTGGTCTCCTTTGTGGTCTTCTCCGTATTCGGTTCGGGCAGGTTGCAGGCCAACCTGGTGGCGGTGATTTTGAATCTTTTGACCATGGTCTTTTTGTTTTTGACGCTGAAGAAGGTTTTCAGCAAACGGGCTGCGTTCTTATCTTTGTTCTTTCTGGGGATGAACTTCGTCTTCCTCATGTACGGCCGCAACCCGTTTTTGGAGATCTCAGCCAGCTTTCTTTTAGTCCTGGGCCTTTACTTCATGGTCTCCTCTTTCAAGAGAAGTGAGCTTCTAATCCCCTCCGGTATCTGCTTTGCTGCAGGCATATTCTTCGGAAAGACCATGGCTGCATTCATCCTCCCGGCCTGCGCCGTGGTTCTGTTCCTGTGGACGTTCGAGCGCTTCTCCTCATCCGACCGGAAAATCAACCTCAAGCCGGTGGTGTTTTTCGGCTCCGGCTTCCTGGCAGTTACACTTTTCTGGATATTCTTCAGCTATCTACCTGCGAAAAGAGAGGTGGCAGGTTACTTGGGTGAGCAGGCATTCGGGCTTTATGGTTTTCCCGTCGCGCTTGAATCGATCTGGGGATTCGTTTCCGCCCTCTTCACCTTCGGAAGGGATCTTTTCTATCGTATGCCGGTGGCGTTTCTTCTTTCGTTTTTGGGCCTGCTTTTGTTGTTTCAGGATGGTGATTCGATCCGGGAGTGGGTCCGGCGCAGAGATCATCGCTCGAAGGTCAAAATCTTCCTGGTCTTCTGGTTCTTGGTCTGCTTTTTCCTCCTGATGATCCTGAACTATCGACCACTGCGTTATCAGTTCTATCTGATTCCTCCTATGTGCGCGCTGGCAGGCTTCTGGTTGGACTCTCTCTTCTCCGGTTTCGCCTCAAGAAATAGATCGCCCAAAATCTTATTCTGGATCGTATTTATCGTTGCGGTCACGTTTTTCGTAAACAATGTCATGGCCACGTACCACAGATTAAGCCAGAAACAGATTCAATTGGGCTCCTCTCTGGGAGTCTCTTTGGTTCTCACGTTGCTGATTGGAGGTCTTTATTTCTGGCGATCCGTTAGCTCCAAAAAGGCATCCAAAGGAGAGGCCTCTTCGCGTTCTACAAATCTGAGGCTCGGGCAGAGGGGTCTGATTATGCTGGTTCTGATTCTGATTTCGCTGGTGGTCAACGGGGGGCAGTACTTAAGTTGGGCTTCCTCTCTCACCTATTCCCTGAATCGATCCTCCGTGGACTTAGGGAAGATCCTGAGCAAAGATGCTGTTCTTTCCGGACCATACGGGCCCGCCCTGGTGTGGGATAATGAGCTGAAGAACATAATCCACATGTTCGGGGTCACCAAGCCTGACCCGGAGCTTTTCCACACCTACCCCATCACCCATCTGGCATTGGAGAGAGGAGGCAACAGAGACCGGGCGTTCAAGGACTATCCCCAGGTGATGAATCAGGCCAAAATCGTGACCACCTATTGGCTCAGGAACATCCCGGTCGATATTTATAGAATAGGGGAATGGACCGGCAATCCCAGGACGCAAGACTATTCTATCTCCGACTTTGAGAGGGCGAAGACATTGATCGACGGAGGCGAGACAGACTCCGCTTTGGTTTTGCTGGAGGAGTTTGCTTCCCGCACTCCGGATAATTACAGCGCCTATCTGGCGCTGACGGAGATATACTTCGAGATGAAAGAATTTGAAAAGGCTGCGCTTTCGCTGGAAAAGGCCATAGAGTTCAATCCCACGGATTTTGTGGCTCATCAGCAGTTGGGTTCGGTGTATCTTAGCCTGGGAAACCAGACCCGGCAGGATAGCTACAGAAAGTTGGCCATTGAGCAGTGGGAGATTGCCTTGAAGCTTTTCCCAAACAACAGGCAGTTGGCGGCACAACTGCAAAGCATTAGAGGATATTAGGAAAATGCGAAAAAACGACGGATTCGTGAAAGTATCGATAGTGGTTCCGGCATACAACGAGGTGGAGAACGTCCTGCCGCTGATGGAGGAGTTCTCAAAGACGTTCGCCCGAACCAGGATGAACGCGGAGGTGATCTTAGTGGACGATGGGTCCACCGACGGCACCTTCTTAAAAGCCAGAGAATGCCAGCGAAGATACCCCTTCTTGCGAGTGGCAAACCATCAGAGAAACATGGGCCTGACCGAAGCGTTGATGACCGGATTCTCCAAGGCTCGCGGCAGAATCTTCGTGTTTTGGCCTGCGGACCTGCAATACCTCCCCCAGGACATCCCCAAGCTCGTCGAGAGAATCGACAACGGATATGACGTGGTCTGCGGCTGGAAGCAAGGCTCGTACGGTCTGAAGCGCCTTGTGTCTTTCTTCTACAACCTCCTCTCGCGGATGGTGTTTCGGGTTAAGGTACACGACCTGAATTCGGTCAAGGCATTCAAGCGGCAGGTGGTGGATGACGTACCCATGCGCAAGGACTGGCACAGGTACATGGTGGTGATGGCGGCGGAAAAGGGTTATAAGATCGGGGAGGTGAAGCTTAAGTTACATCCACGAAGGTTCGGCCAATCCAAGTTTGGAATCTGGAGGGTTCCCATCGGGTTCCTGGATCTCCTCTCGGTCAAATTCCAGCTCTCCTTCATGAAGAAGCCCTTGCTTCTGTTTGGATTCTTGGGCCTGATCTTAATTCTCCTGGGAATCCTGACCGGAGGAGCAGCCGTTTATCTCAGAATTGCAAAGCATGAAGGATTTAGGCCCCTCTTGTATCTGGTGATCCTTCTGGTCCTTGCCGGCATTTCGTTTTTCGCCCTGGGGTTTCTGGCGGAAGCCATGGCCGGGATAAGAGAAGAAATCAAGAACCTGAGGGCAAAACTGACCAAGCCAGCCATCGGACCGAAGCCGAGATGGCACGGCCGCTCCAGATCGTCCAACCGGATCCCACCTCAAAATTCCGATCACCCCAGAAAGAGAGATGGAGATACTTCAGATCGTCGATGAAAAGGCCTGGGACGACTATGTCATCCGAAATGGCGAGGCGTCTTTTTTCCACCTTTCCGTCTGGAAGAGGGTAATCGAGCAATCATTTGGTTTCCAACCTCACTACATTTGTTCGAAAGACCAAGAGGGACGAATCTGCGGTGTTTTGCCGCTTTTTTTCATTAAAAGCCGATTGACCGGCAAAAGGCTGGTATCTCTGCCGTTCTCGTACACCTGCGGCCCTCTGGGCGATTCAAGAGAGACCGTGGAGAGCTTGATCGAAGAGGGCCTGCGTATTTTCGAGAAGACTGGGTCTGATTACTTTGAGATAAAAGCGACCCATAAGGAGGAAGTCCTGCAAGACCTTGGTTTTCATGAAAGCGCAAATTACCGCACCTATATTGTCCGTCTGACCGATCAAGAGCAGAATTGGCGGAAACTGCACAAGAGCAGCACTCAGAGGAGTATAAACAAGGCCAAAAAGGAAAATGTGAGAATCCAGTTCGCGGGAGACGAGGAGAGCTTGAAGCAGTTTTACAGATTAAATCTGGGTACCTCCCGTTACCACGGCATCCCTCCCCAACCATACGGGTTCTTGAAAAACGTCTGGGATATCCTGGTTCAAGATGGTCTGGCAAAGCTTGTCTTGGCCGAGTATCAAAAGAGGCCTGTCGCCGCGGCCTTCTTTTTTCTGTTTGAAGGCAGTGTTTACTATTTGTACGGCGCATCTGATCCTGAGTATCTTTTCTGTCGCCCTAACCATCTCCTACTGTGGGAAACCATGCTTTGGGCTATAGAGAACAACTACCGCTTCTTTGACCTGGGAAGGGTTTCTCATGATAACGTGGGATTAGCCGAATTCAAAAAAAGATGGGGCGCCGAACAGAGAGATTTGTATTATTATTACTGGCCCCAAATAAGGGGTGTGGGAGCGATTGACCGGAAGGGTTGGAAATATAAGTTAGCGACCAGAGTGTGGAAGAAAGTGCCTGTCTGGATTACCGAAAAGGGAGCATTCCTTTATAAGCATCTGGGTTGATATGAAATTCTTTAAACTGAAGAAGAAGATCTTAAAGACTCTGGCCCGGAATTGCATCTGGTACAGATGGAGGATATCCCTCCTGAGGATGTGTCACTTCAAGATCGGAAAAGACGTTTACATCGGGGACGACTTTATCGTCGTGGAGGAACTGACCGATAAAGGGAACCTGGTGATAGGCGATCGGGTAAGCTTCGCTCCCCGGGTAACCATAGTCACCTCATCCCATCCCAACTTTTCCAAAATCCGCCCCTTTGCTCCGGTGCAGCGCGGAAAGGTCATAATTGAAAACGACGCCTGGATCGGCTGTGGCGCCATAATCCTGCCCAACGTGACCATAGGAGAGGGAGCGGTGGTGGGAGCGGGGTCCGTGGTCACGGGAGACGTTCCTCCCTACCATGTGGTCGCCGGAATGCCTGCAAAGATAGTGAGAAAGCTCCAACCACCCGCATAAACATGTGCATTTACGTCTCCCTGGAGTGTGATCCGGCCCATACCAAGAGAGCTCGATATGCCTTCGAGGTCCTCTTTGACACCCTCGGCTTCCCTTATTCTTTCCTGGATTCAGATGAGCATGGCGACAGGGCTCAGAGTATCTTGATTGCGTATGGAAAAGCCGGCGATTTGAAAAACCGGAGCAAAGAGAGACCGGGAAGCATACTCATATGCGACGATTGGGTCGAAGACATTGACCAGATCAAGGTGGGGATTCTGTCGAACCCCCGGGGCAAAAAGCTTTCCGTCCTGGGGAGACGAGCAGATGAGGTTACCCAGGAGATTTCTGCTTCCGCCCACAGCCCTGTCGTTGTGGAGAAGGATTTGATCTTCTCCTCTTTTTTCTTTCTGTCCAGATGGGAGGAGGTGGAAAGCAAAGTTGCAGACAAACACGGTCGGTTTCCCACCCGTGAAAGTATCTCCCACCAGCATAGGTTTTCTCGGCGGGCGGTAGTAAACCAGTACCTTCAACTTTTGTTCCAGATGATATCTCAGATAGCCCGCGCCAGGAAGATTCCTTTGCTCAGAAAGTGCTTCTGGCCCGATGGGGAAAAGCTGGCAGTCTGTCTGACCCATGACGTCGACATAATCCAGAAGTGGTATCTATATTCCCTGGTGAGATCTCTTGAGTTGGTCAAAACCGGTCAGCTTTCATCTCTGGGTAAAACTCTTTGGGGCATTTTCAAGGGGTTTGTGTCACGCGAAAACCCGGCCCTATCGTTCGAGCAAATGACCTCGGTGGAAGAGGGGTTCTCCTTCAAATCATCCTTTTACTTCATGATGGGCAAGCCGGGATTGCAGGCTCTTTTGAGTTCGGACATAACCTACGATTTGGCCAGGCCTGAGATTCTCCGGAAAGCCAAAGAGATTTTGGGTAAAGGCTTTGAAGTCGGTTTGCACGCCAGCTACAATACCTTTCTCGATTCCCAGGCGCTACGGGAGGAAAAGAAAGAGCTTGAGCATCTGATTGAATCCCCCGTCTCTGGGCTCCGGCAGCACTTCCTGAGAGCACGGTTCTCTGAGAGCTGGATCGATCAGAAAGAGTGCGGCTTCTCGTACGATACCAGCCTGGGCTTTGCCGACGAGGCGGGCTATCGAGCGAGCCTTGCCTTTCCCTTTTATGTCTATGATCTGCAGAACGACCGGAAGCTGGATTTTATGGAGTTGCCTCTGGTTGTGATGGACCGAACCTACTCCAAGTACTTGTCCTTCTCCCCGGGAGAGATAAAGAAGGACATCATCAGGATGTTCACGGAACTGGAGGATTTTGGCGGGCTGGCAACCATCTTGTGGCATACTCACATGGTGGAAGCTCTGGGGTTTCCCGGCTATCCCCGGTTGTATGAAGAAATATTAGACTTTGTGCATCAAAGGGGCTATTTTGTAGCACCTGGAAAGGAGATCGCAGACTGGTGGAGAAAAAGAAAGAATTTGGAATTCAGAAGTCAAGCTGGTCAGGATGGAAGATTCGTCTGGGAGTGTCACGCATCTGATTCTTTGGAGAGGCTGAGCCTGGAGGTGGTCGGCGTGAGGGCGGGGGAGGTTAGCGTAAATGGATGCAATTGTACGATCGTCAGGGATGGACAAAGCACCATCCTGAAATTAGGCCAGATCGAAAAAGGAGCAAAGATAACCCTTGCCACTGAAATCGAATAAAAAGAAGTTGTTGATAATCACTCAGTCCTTTATCAAGTACCAAGGAGACATCCTTAGCAAACATATATTTGTTGCAGCCAAGCTTCTGACTCGGGCCGGTTGGGAGGTCTCCGTTCTGGCTCCCCATGAGAGCAAGCTGGCCTTTTATGAAGAGATTGAGGGGGTCAAGGTCTTTCGCTTCAAGTATTTCTTCGAAAGATACGAAAGACTGGCTTACAGCGGGCGCATGCAGCAATTGGTGCTCAAAAACCCGATCAATTTCATCATCTTCTTGTTTTTCATGTTCGTTTTTCTTTTGCGAGCGTTGCAGCTGGTGAAAAGGACAAGGCCGTCTTTCCTCCATGCGCATTGGTGGATTCCGACCGGGGTGCTGGGATGTTTGGTTTCGCGTCTGAGAAATGTCCCTTTATTGGTCACCCTCCATGGCACCGACGTGCGATTGATACGCAAGAATCTTGCTTTCACCTGTCTGGCAAAGTGGGTTTTCAAGCACGCCACTGGAATTACCGTGGTCTCGAACTTCATCAAATCGCAGCTGGTTGGTACACTCGGAGTCCCGCCGGAAAAGATCTTTGTGCTTCCCATGCCCATAGACCCGGAGAAGATCTACAAAAAGCAAATGCCGCCCCGTGAGAGGAAGATGATTCTCTGTGTTGCCCGCTACACCAGGCAAAAGAACCTGGACACCCTGATTAGGGCATTCCATCGAGTCTACCAGGAGCGCCGGGATCTTGATTTGATCATCATTGGGGAAGGACCACAGAGGCAGAACCTGCTCGGGTTAACAAGGGAACTTGGCCTGGAAACCAAGGTTTTTCTTTATGATCTGATGCGCCAAGAGGAGTTGAATGATTACTACAATGCAAGTGAGATGGTCGTGCTGCCCTCCATCGATGAGGGATTCGGCCTGGTACTGGTGGAGGAGCAGTGGCTCAGGAAACCGGTGATCGGCGCCCGATCGGGCGGAATACCGGACATAATTGAGGATGGAAAGACCGGACTCTTGTTTCCGCCCAAGGATCACCAGAGTCTGGCCTCGGCGATCGAACGAGTCCTATCGGATGAGAGTCTGGCCTCTCGGCTTGCCGAGGCGGGATATCGAAGTGCTGTCTCGAACTTCTCCCAGGAGGCCTTCTTAAGAAGATATCTGGAAGTGTTGAAATGGACACAAAGAAGATTCTAATCAGATCGGCCCAGGTTGCAGTAATCATCCTGATATTCTACTTTCTCCTGAAAGGCCTCATTTCCAACTGGAGCCAGGTGAAGGGTTTTGATTGGGAGTTTGACTATCCCCTTTTGGTCCTCTCCTTTGTGCTCCAGCTTATGGCACTCGCCTGGCTGGTCAAGGTCTGGGGAGGGGTGCTTCGACATACCGGATCCTCGGTCTCCTACCTGAAGCTTTTCAAGGTGTGGTTTTTCTCCAATTTGGGAAGGTACCTCCCAGGAAAGGTATGGCAGTTTCTGGGCATGGTCTACATGCTGGAGAAGCGGGGAGTGCCCACCAGGAACAGCTTCTCCACCGCCATCCTGGCCCAATCCTTCTCGGTCATCTCTGGTCTGTTGATCGCTTTCCTTTTTCTGGGCGTGAATTTGTATTCCCAGTTCTTCTCCAGGAATCCGGGACTGATTGCGGTGATGGGCCTGTTCGGGATATTCGTTTTGGTGATCATCTTCTATCCGAAGCTGTTGGAGAGAAGCATCAACTTAGGGTTGGGGATGCTAAAAAGGGAGAAAATTAGCCTTGCTATCAGTAGCAAGGATGTTATTATTTACATCCTGGCGTATTCAGTGTCCTGGCTTTTGTTCGGACTGGCGTTTTTGATATTCATAAAGGCCATGGCAGAGGCCTCTTTCGGGATGTATCCCGCCTTAACCGGAGCCTTTGCCTTTGCGTTCAATATCGGTTTTTTGGCGCTCTTTGTGCCGGGCGGAATCGGGGTGAGGGAGGGAATTCTGGTGCTCTTGCTCTCGTCGCTGTTTCCCGTGCCAATCGCCACTCTGATTGCGCTTCTGGCCAGGATATGGTCGACCGTTGCGGAGCTTTTGTGTTTCCTAATCGCCGTGCCGTTAAAATGAACCCACCAGGCTCGACCGGGTTAGGTTTGTATTTTCCCTGAAGAGGTAGGCAAAGAGAAGATCTTCGTGAAGAAGAAGAAAGAAAAGACCAAGGACAGGAAGGTCGAAAAAAGACGAGCCACCGGTTCTGCGCTCAGCCAGCAGGAAAAACTCTGGCGGTTTTTGCCGTTTGTTCTGCTGTTCCTTCTTACCATCATCCTTTTCTCGAGCTTCGTCTTCTCCGACCAGATGCTTTTCGGGACTGATACCGTGGAGGCAGGGGTCACCTATCGGTCCTTCTTATCCTCGTTCGTCAGGCAATATCAAGCCATTCCCCAGTGGTACCCCCATCTCTTCGGCGGAATCCCCTTCGTGGATGCCATGTCCGGCGACGCCTTCTATCCCCTTGCCATGCTGCAGTTCGTACTCCCCTTCCACCGGGCTCTGGGATGGAAGCTGGTGCTGACCGTATTCTTGGCCGGGATATTCACGTATCTCTGTATGCGAGCTTTTAAGTTTTCCCGAATGGTGTCGCTGTTCTCAAGCGTAGCCTATATGTTCTCTGCCAACCTGGTCACCTGGGTCTACGGAGGGCAGGACGGCAGGATGTACGTGACCAGCCTTCTTCCCCTCCTCTTTTTCTTCTTGGAAAGGGCTCTGGATAGTCGGAGGTGGATTTACTATATCGGATTGGGATTTGCCATCGGGCTTTTGATTCTGGCCAACCATCCGCAGTTAGCTTATTACGCATTGTGGGCGGTGGGCTTATATTTTCTGTTCCGGCTGGTTATGGACTTCACCAGCCGCAAAGAGGAATCTACGTTCAAGAAGATCAAGCCCTTGATAAGACCGATGGCACTCTTTGTCATAGCCGTCATCATCGGACTGGCGCTTTCGCTGGTTCAGATCCTGCCCACTTACGTCTACGTGAACAAATACTCGCCCAGGGCAGAGGGGGCGAAAGGATACGACTATGCTGTCTCCTGGTCCGCTCACCCGGAGGAGTTGGTCTCTTTTGTGGTGCCGGAGTTCTGCGGGTACAGCCTCCAGGAGGAAAACACCTATTGGGGGAGAAACGCCTTTAAGCAGAACTCAGATTATGGTGGCATCATTCCCTTACTCTTTGCATTCCTTGCCCTTTTCTTTGTAAAAGATAAAAAGAAGTGGTTTTTCCTGGGGCTTTCCGGTCTGGCCATAATCTACTCTTTGGGTGGGCATACTCCCATCTATCGGCTCTTCTACCATCTCGTGCCCCAGGTGAAGAATTTCCGGGCGCCCGGTCTGATTCTTTTCCTGCTGATTTTCTCGGTCGTGTTCTTATGTGCGCTCTTCCTGCAGCGCCTCCTCAAGGGGATCAAGGATGACCGGGAACAGAAAAGAATGTTCAAGACTCTGCTGATCATTGTTGCAGCCTTTTTCGGACTCTCATTTCTCTTCACCATAGCCGGCAGCGCACTCCTCTCGATCTGGACGGGAATCATCTATTCTGGAATCGACGCTTACAAGGGGAGGGTTTTGACTCAGAACTTGTCCACCGTGGTGAAGGGATTCTGGATTGCCACATTCTTAATTGGGCTGGCCGCGGGAGCTATCTATCTTCTGGTTAAGGAAAAAATAGCTCCCCACTTCTTCATCATAGGCGTAGGAGTGCTCTTGATTTTCGACCTGTGGAGAATAGACGTCAAATTCATCCGCGATTTCGACTACAGGAGCTACTTCCGCAAGGATGGGGCCATCGAATTTCTGCAGCGGGACACCGATAAGTTCCGGGTGATCTCTTTGCCCCGCACCTACCAGGGACAGAACATCTTGGCCTATCATAACGTGGGGCAGGTTTTGGGTTACCACGGCAACCAACTCAAAGCCTATGATGATTTCACTGAGAGGAAATACTTGGAGTCAGCCCGAACCCAGGAGGAATACGGGCGGAGATATGCCGAGTTTTTGTTCGGACCCAAGCCTGATCTTCTGAATGTCAAGTATTTCTTAAGTCGTCAACCCTTCGAGCATGCCAAGTTCAAGCAGGTGTTTCACCAGGGCGGCGTTTACGTATTTCAGAATCAGACCTATCTCCCCAGAGCCCGGATAGTGTTCGACTACGAGGTGATGAATGATCGGGAGAAGATTCTGAAACGGATCACCGATCCGAATTTCGACTATCGCAACTCCGTTATCCTGGAGGAGGAACCCCAGGTCTCCCTCAGTCGCGGGGACACATCCGTGTCGCTGGGAAAGGCCTACACTGAAAAGGATGAGATAAACAGCATGACCCTAAGGGCTGTCCTCTCCAGGGGCGGCTTCTTGATCTTAAGCGAAAACTACTATCCCTCCTGGAAAGCCTATGTGGACGGAGTAGAGGCTCAAATCTATCGGGCGAATTATCTTTTTCGAGCCCTTTATCTGGAGGAAGGGGAGCATGAGGTGGAATTCGTCTTTGATTCCTCCACCTATCGCATCGGGAAGACGTCAACCTTATTGACATCCGTTCTTCTTTTGGCTATTTTTGGAGTTTATTGGATTAGGCAGGCTGTGCCCAAAAGGAAAAACTGACAGTTGAAGTCCGCAGCAACCTTAGATGAGTCAAAAAGAGATGAAGACTCTGGTGATCATACCCACATATAATGAGAGCGAGAACATCGAGAAGATCGTCCCCCTGGTCATGGAGAAGGATCCGTCCATCCATGTCTTGATCGTTGATGACAGCTCTCCGGACGGAACCGGCCGCACCGCCGACGGGATGGCCAAAAAGGATGACCGCGTCTCTGTGATTCACCGCGAGAAGAAGAGCGGGTTGGGCACCGCCTACATAGCCGGCTTTAAGTTCGCTTTGGAAAAAGGCTACGACCTGATATTCGAGATGGACTGTGATTTCTCACACGATCCCAAGTACGTCCCCCATTTTCTGAAGGCAATCCAGGAGGCAGATCTGGTTCTGGGATCCAGATACATAGATGGGGTGAACGTGATCAACTGGCCCATGTCCCGGCTGCTTCTTTCCTATTATGCCAACGTATATTCGCGCCTGGTCACCGGCCTGCCGGTCAAAGACGCCACCGGCGGGTTCAAATGCTTCCGCCGGGAGGTCCTGGAAGCCATCGACTTAGACCGGGTCAAATCCAACGGTTACTCCTTTCAGATAGAGATGAGCTTTCGTGCCTGGAAGAAGGGATTTAAGATAAAGGAGATACCCATCGTTTTTGAGGACCGGAAGGTGGGCCAGTCCAAGATGTCCAAAAAGATCGTTCGGGAAGCCGTCTGGATGGTGTGGAAATTGAGGCTGCGGAGCCTGCTGGGGAGGTTGTGACCATTTCCGCAAGGCCGCCCGGTGTCCAAATCGTAGTAAGCCTCTTTTGGGATGTGGAGCGGACGAAAACAGTTTTTTCTCTCCCGCTCCGGTTCGGCCATATCTTGTAAGCAAAGATGACCATTCGTGATGTTTCGTTTTGAGCCAGAAATAGACCTTTCCATCATCATAGTGAACTACAACGTTAGAGATCTATTGAGGAAATGCTTGAAGTCGATACTCAGCTTTCAAAAGGACTTAAGTTTTGAGGTGATGGTGATAGACAACAACTCGGAGGATCAAAGTACCGAGATGATCAAGCAGGAATTCACCGGAATCGCTCTTTTGGAAAACAGTCGAAATCTGGGGTTTTCAGCTGCCTGCAATCAGGGTATAAAGAGAAGCCGGGGTCGCTTTGTTCTGCTCTTGAATCCGGACACCGAGTTTACCCCGGGCGGAATAACGGAGATGGTGAAGTTCATGGATTCCCATATCCAAGCCGGAATCTGCGGCCCCAGGATGACCGACACCCGAGGGAAGGTTCATTACTCGTGCCGCTCCTTTCCCTCTTACCTGACAGCCATCTCGTCAGGCCAATCCATCTTGAACCGACTCTTCCCCCAGAATCCCTTGTCCAGGAAATACCTTCAAAAGGACTTAAATCGCACCGAGAGAATCCAGACAGACTGGGTGTCCGGCTCCTGCCTTCTGACAAAAAGAGAGGTGTTTGAGAGAATCGGGCTTCTGGATACGCGTTTCTTTATGTATGTGGAGGACGTGGATCTCTGTTACAGAGCCGAAAAAGCCGGCTATTCGGTCCATTGTTTCCCCAACGTGACCGTAATTCACCATACCGCCGGAAGCAGCCGGAGAAGAAGAGTCTTGATGTTGGTGGAGCACCATCGGAGCATGTATCGCTTTCATCGGAAACACTATCATCCCAACTTTTTCTTAAAGGGGATCGTCTTCTGCGGCACCTGGATTCGCCTTTGGTTCGCGGTGGTAGTAACTCTCCTTCGTAGCGCATGGTAATTAAGGATTTGCTAAAAGGGCAAAAGGATGAACGGACCTTACCTGGATTTCGAAAAGCCGATTCACGAGTTGGAGAAGAGGATAAACGACTTAAAGGAACTGGTCGGCGGGGAGGGGGAAGATCCCCTGGAGAATCTGGAGCTCTCACGCGAGATAAAGTCCCTGGAGGAAAAGCTGGATAAGCTGAGCCGGGAGATCTACTCCAGGCTTTCCCGGTGGCAGAGGGTGCAGCTGGCCCGTCATCCCCGCCGCCCCTGTGCCCTGGATTTCATCTCCCTGATGACCACGGGTTTCATCGAACTGCACGGGGACAGGGGATTTGCGGACGACAAGGCCATGGTGGGTGGTTTCGCCAGCATGGATGGAAAGCCGATCCTGGTGGTGGGGCAGCAGAAAGGGAAAGACACCAAGCAGAAGCTGTACCGGAATTTCGGCATGCCCCATCCGGAAGGATACCGAAAGGCGTTGAGACTGATGCAGCTGGCATCGCGATTTGGCAAGCCGGTGGTGATTCTGGTGGACACCCCCGGGGCATTTCCCGGGATAGGGGCTGAGGAGAGGGGACAGGCGGAAGCCATCGCCCGTAACCTGAGGGAGATGACCCGGCTGCAGGTGCCCATAATAATAAACATAATCGGCGAGGGGGCCAGCGGAGGAGCCCTGGGGATCGGTTTGGGTGACAGGGTGTTCATGCTGGAGAATGCCTGGTATTCGGTGATCTCCCCGGAAGGATGCGCCGCCATTCTTTGGAGGGATGCGGCCAAAGCTCCCGAGGCCGCGGAGGCTTTGAAACTATCGGCTCCCGATCTGATGAGGCTCAAGGTGATCGACAAGATCATACCCGAGCCTGGAGGCGGGGCCCACCGGGATCCCAAGAGACAGGCACAGATACTGAAAGAAGAGATACTTGCCGCTTTGAATGAATTGGAGGCGTTGAACCCCGAGGAATTGATCGAGAGAAGAATAGCCAAGTTCCGGGTGATGGGTCAATACCTGGAAAAGTAAACGGAGTGATACCGTCGACTGCGAAGGCCAGCCCTTAAGATGTCAGCCGGAGACGAATTGGCACAAGGAGTGTGTCCAAAAATCCAGGAAAGCGGGCGTTCGTCCGGCGCCGGTATCGCATTCTCAAAGTGGCGGCGACCCTGTCCGGTCTTTCTCTTGAGGCTTGTTTCCTCTTGTCCAATTTTAGTGCATGGTGGAGTTAAACAAGTTGCGTAAAAAGGAGTAGGAGGAACATGATAGATCCGAAGCTTTTGGAGATATTAGCTTGTCCAGCCTGCAAGGGCGGCTTGATCTACGATGAAAAGGAGCAGAAACTGGTGTGCGAGAAATGTCGGCTGAAATACCCCATAAGAGATGACATCCCGGTAATGCTGACGGACCAGGCCGAGAGGTTCTAAAAGAAGGCGAAAGTGAGCACAAACAGAACAGGAGGAATTTTAGGATGAAGCTTTCAAAATTTTGTGGAGAGGACTTGATTTCTTTCGAACTTAGGTCGCAAACCAAGGACGAGGCCATCAGGGAATTAGTGGATTTGGCCTCTAACTCCAAGCTGGTTAAAGACTCAGAACAGCTCCTGAAGGATATTCTGGAAAGAGAGAAATTGGTGACCACCGGCGTGGGCTACGGGGTCTCCTTCCCTCACGCCAAGTCCAAAGCCATCCGGGGTATCATCATCGCTTTCAGCAGATCCAAAAAGGGGATCGATTTCGATTCCATGGACAAAAAACCGGTTCACCTGTTCTTTCTGATCGCCGCACCGGAGGATGCCATCGGAGCCCATCTAAACGTGATGGCCCGGCTTTCATACCTTATGAAAAGCGAGAAGAACCGGGAAAAGCTGATGAAGACAAAAAGCCCCAAGGAACTCCTGGAGGTGCTGGATTCGGTCGAGTGAAACAGGCCTCCGGACCTCGAGGTCTGATCAGAGCCTTTGTCAGCAGGGCGGGGGAAGCCGACAGAAGGTTGCCGTCCAGCCCCCGGGGTTATCAAGAATAAAGAAAGTCCGACTGTAGCCTTAAGCCAAAATTAATCCTCTGACTTTTTCATTGGAAAGGTGATAGCCGCACCAGAGGACCAAAAACCTAAAAGAGCCGACCGATCATCTCATGGAGAAATTCTCTTTTCTGATTCGCGCAAGGAAAGAAACTCTTCTTCACCTCTCCACGTTTGTACTCCTCTCGCTTGTGCTTCTGGTTCTTCCTCGAAGCATCAAGTCAGATATCTCTTCGCTTGTCCGCAGATTCACCTATGGTCCGTTTTACGCTCTTGGCAACCATGTCAAGGAGCTTGAGGGGGTACGGGAGGAGAACAGAAGGTTGCACCTGAGGGTGATGGAGCTTTCTTTGAAGAACTTCTGGCTTAACGAGGAACGTCTGGAAAACCGGAGATTGCGGGAACTTCTCGAATTTCGGTCAGAGCTGAAGTATAAGGTGATTCCGGCCGACTTAGTCGCGGCGGAGCCCAACCGGAGACATTTTTCTGTTCTGATCAACAAGGGCTCCGAGGAAGGGATAAAGAGAAATATGCCGGTGGTCAACATGCACGGGCTGGTAGGCAAGACGGTGGACGTTTCGCCTCATACTTCGGTGGTTCAACTCATCATCGAGCCAAGCTTCAGGGTATCGGCCTTAGACCAGAGAAGCCGGGTGTATGGAATCATAAGGCCGGGCTCAGGTTTCACCCTGAGGCTTGGCAATGTCCCTTTAACCGAGGACGTAGAGGTGGGCGATGGTATCATCTCCTCGGGGTTGGGAGGGATCTTTCCTCCCGGCATAAAGATAGGCATGGTGACCGCCGTTGAAATCCAAGAGTCCTTGTCTAAAGAAAACTTCTCCTTTGGAATCTTCAAGAGGATAAACGTAAGGCCTTCCGTCGATTTAAGCAGCTTGGAGGAGGTCTTCGTGCTGGAGGTGGAGAAGGCAATAGAAGGCGAGGAATGGTCCGGCCGTGAGTGAGCCGGGTCAGTGTCACCAAATTGGTCTCTTAGGAAGGTAATTCCAAAAAAGGAAGCAGGCCAGAGTATGCTCTGGGGTAACGTCATATTTTCGAAAGTCCTCTCCGGGATTCTCGTGCTTTTTGCTCTTATACTCTTTCAGAGTCTTCTCTCCGACGTGGTGACTATAGCAGGAATCAAACTTGACTTAGCCATCATTATCTTAGTGTACCTGGCGCTAAGGCGCGGCCGCAACTACGGGCTGGTCTTCGGCTTTTTTATTGGCTTTCTATCTGACGTCTTTACCCCTCACACCCTGGGATTGGGCGCCCTGGTAAAGTGTCTGATCGGTTTTACCCTGGGCAGCTTCAAAGATAATCTCTACCTGGAAAGCCTGTACTCAAAAGGAGCAGTGATATTTCTCACCCTCATTCTCAATGATTCGCTTTACTATATCATTACCACCGGAGTAAACCACTCTACGTTTAGAGTATTGAGCCATTATTCCCTGCCGTCGGCCTTCTATACCTCGGCGGTGGGTATGCTGATCTTTCTTGTCGCCGCCAAAATTCATCGGGAGCGGCTGGATGCGGAAGAAGATTCGGTTCGATTTGAATAGAACAAGAACTAAGTTTCAGGTCAAGCTTTCTGGCCAACCACGTATTCACGGCCCGGGCTGGGGGACAGAAGTGACGCCAGGGGAATCGCGGTGACCTCCGCTGAAAAAAAGGAGTGAGGTCACCGTTATCGACGGGAGAGCGAAATGATTCCCCGGATACATCAAACAGCGAGCTAGGGTTCTGAAGATGCGCCTGCGGGTTGACCGGAAACAAACCCTTTGTTGGTGAAAAGCTAAGAATGCCAGAGAAAACCAGTCAGATCAGACACTCCGCCGGGATATACCCGATGTTGAGTCGATCTCTTCTGGTGAAATCGTTCACCGGGTTCATTCCCAGAGATCGGAGGGCTAAGATCTTGCTTGGCCTTCTCGGTGTAATTATCCTCATGTTGGCCGGAAGGCTGTTTTTCCTGCAGGTGGTGAAGGGCAATTACTACAGCCGCATCTCCGAGGAGAACCGGATACGCCCTCTGATTCTGCCCACCTCAAGGGGCGAGGTGACCGATAGAAATGACAGGGTCATAGCTACCAATCGCCCTTCCTACACCGTCTCCCTCATTCCCTACGAGATATCGGAGGTCTTCCCGGAAAGGAGGCCTTCCGAGCCGGAAGGGACCTCAACCTCGCTGGTTGAAAAGCTCGCTTCCTGCCTGAATTTGGATGCCGTCTCCCTGGAGGAGAAGATCAGATCCAACTGGTTCAGAGGATACCAGCCCATCAGGCTCAAGAAAGACGTTGACTTCAACACCGTTTGCATAATTGAGGAGCAGAACGAGGATCTGCCGGGAGTAATCTATCAGGTGGAGCCGGTCCGAAAGTATTTGGAGGGTGGGTGGGTGGGCCACGTGCTGGGATACGTGAATGAGCTTACCAGAGAGGAGCTATCTGAAGCCGCCTCCCGGAAAGGATTTCGCCCGGGAGGAGTCGTGGGAAGAAAGGGAATAGAGAAAAGCTATGATGATCTTCTGAGAGGAGAGGACGGCATAACCTTCCTGGAGGTGACCGCCCGGGGCAAGATCCTGGGTCCCTTAAAGGAGAGAAAACCGGATCTTCCCGCAAAGGGTTCAGACATTAAGCTGACCATAGACCTCAACCTCCAGGCTGCGGCTGAATCTGCTTTGAAAGAGCACGGGAGTGCCGCGGTGGTGGCTTTGGACCCGCGAAACGGGGAAATCCTTGCCCTGGTGAGCAAACCCGGCCTGGATGCCAATCTCTTCGCTGGGGCCATGTCCACTGAGGAATGGAACGACATCCTTGAGAATCCTCTTCGTCCCCTTCTCACCCGTCCGATTCAAGCCACCTACCCTCCTGCTTCCACCATGAAGCTTCTCATCGCGGGGATCGCGCTGGAGAAAAAGCTGGCAGGCAGGAATACCTTCTTGTCTCCATGCACTGGGTCTTTTCACTTCGGTAGAAGAGATTTCGGATGCTGGAGACCGGAAGGGCACGGCAGACTGAATCTGGAGGATGCCATAATCCACTCCTGCGACGTTTACTTTTATCAGTTGGGACTGAAGGTGGGATTGGAGAAGTGGAGCAACTACGCGCAGATGTGCGGCCTGGGGCGAGCCACCGGCATAGACGTACCGGACGAGACAAAAGGTTTGGTTCCCACATTGGATTACTACCGCAAGAAACACGGAAGAGTCCAGTGGATCAAGAATCTTATAATCAACCTGGCAATCGGACAGGGAGAGATTCTGACCACTCCTCTTCAGGTGGCTGTATTCTTCGGGGGACTGGCAGGGGATGGAACGCTTTACAAGCCGTATCTGGTCAAGCAAATAGTCTCTCCGGAGGGGCGCCTCATCTCCACCCAGCCCCAGGTGAACGGATCTCTTCCCTTCTCTTCTGCCACATTGGACGTGCTGAAGAGAGCCATGATAGGGGTAGTGAACGATCCAGGGGGAACCGGCGTTTTGGCCCGGATACCGGACGTGGTGGTAGCCGGAAAGACCGGCACAGCCCAGAACCCTCACGGGGAGGATCACGCTTGGTTCGTCGGTTTTGCGCCGGCCTCTGATCCCCAGATAGTGGTAGTGGTCTTAATCGAGAACGTGGGACACGGTGGTACCTTCGCCGCCCCGGTGGCAAGGGAAATCATACAAACATACCTCAAGAAAGACTCAACTCCAGCCCCGAGAGACAGCACCTTCAGAATCAGCTCTCGCCCGTCTCAACCGGAACTCGGGGAAGACCATCAGGACGGATCATGATAAAACTCGGCTCAAAGGAATTCGATCTTACGCTTTTAGTCGCCGCCTTGTTGCTGTCGGCAATCGGCATCCTGCTGATCTACAGCGCCAAACTTCATTGTGAAAACTTAGCGGAAAGAGGAATCTACGTCAAGCAGACCGTCTGGGTTTTGCTGGGGCTTTCAGCTTGCGTTCTTACCTTCTTCGTGCCCCTGAGGTTCTACGAGGCATTCTCCTATCCGATATGGGTCTTCTCTATCCTCACCCTGGCTCTGATTCTGGTGATCGACTCGTCCAAGATGGGAGCCGCGCGTTGGATTTCCCTTGGCGGATTCAATATTCAGCCTTCGGAGTTCGCCAAGATCGCCACCATCTTCCCTCTGGCCAGATACTTGGCCTATTCCAAGCGTACATTTTACAGCTTCAGATGGCTGGTTACCGTGGTAGGCATTGCGTTTCTGCCTGCTCTTCTGATATTGAAGCAGCCGGATCTGGGAACCTCGCTGGTCTTCTTTGCCATTCTGATCTCCATGCTCTTCTGGTCCGGCGTCCCACTTTTCTACCTGTTTCTTATAGTCTCCCCCTTCATCAGCCTCATCTGCGCCTTCCACTGGTTCCCCTGGGCCTTGTTCTTCCTGATCTTAGTCTTGCTTCTGTACTACGTTAGGCCGGGCGTCGTCTTTTCCGCAGGCTTCCTGTTGCTTAACTTGGCCTTTGGAATGATCACCCCCTTGATTTGGAACAAGCTGCACCATTACCAGCAGCAGCGCATCATCGTCTTCCTGGATCCGGGAAAGGATCCACAAGGAGCAGGCTATCAGATAATTCAATCCAAGGTGGCTATCGGATCGGGAGAGTTGGCGGGAAAGGGATACTTGGAGGGAAGCCAGACCAAGCTGGCTTTTCTTCCCCACCAGCATACCGATTTCGTCTTCTCCGTGCTGGGTGAGGAATTCGGTTTCTTTGGCGGGTTGGTTCTGCTGGGATTATTCGGCTTCCTCATTCTCAAGGGAATCCGGATTGCCCGGAAGACCCGGAATACCTTCGCCGGCAACGTGACAATCGGGCTGACCGCCGTGATCGGTTTTCAGATGGTGGTCAACATCGGCATGACCCTCGGGGTCATGCCGGTCACCGGTCTCCCCCTGCCTTTTGTCAGTTACGGCGGCTCCTCCATGCTCTTATGCTGGGTGGCCTTAGGAATACTCCTGGCGATTAATTCCAGATGGTTCGAGTATTGATGGTAAACGTATGGGGTTTATCCGAAAGTAGAGAAAGTGGCTGCCGGGAATTTTGAAACCTCACCCCTTGTCTCCCCTTCAGGGTGTCCTTTGATCCCGAAGATCTCAGGATCGAGGGAAATCCCTTCAGGGTGAACCCCTCTCCATTTCATGGAGAGGGGGACGCGGGGAGAGGTTAGTACATCCTTGCCTTTTGCCCTTTGGAAAACGTATTGTGTTGGATCAGAGACCTTTTGAAAAAACACTTCAGAAAGTGTGTTGCTGAGGAGAAATCATGCATCCTACCCTGATTGAGCTGGGGCCGGCGGCTATCAGAACGTACGGATTCCTCTTGGCCTTAGCCTTTGCATCTGGAATATGGCTCTCAGCCCGAAGGGCGAAAAAGCTGGGTCTGGGAACCGAATGGCTGCCCGACCTGTCCCTGATAATCCTGGTCTCGGCCATCGCGGGTTCCAGGTTCTTTTACGTGATCTATCATCTGGAGGAGTTCGAGGGTCGCATCCTGGATATGATCAATCCCATCCAGAGCACGGGAGAGATAGGCATCGGCGGGCTCTCCATGTTCGGGGGATTGATCCTGGCAATCGTCTGCGGTATAATTTACGTTCACGTCAAGAAGCTTGACTTATGGAAAATCGCAGACGTCCTGGCCCCCTCCATCGTGCTGGGTTTGGGGATAGCCCGCATCGGCTGCTTTCTGAACGGCTGCTGCTTTGGCACCCCCAGCCACAGTTGTTTCGCCCTCATTTTCCCCCCCGATTCTGCAGCCGGATATATGTACCCGAATACACCCATCTTTCCCATTCAGTTGGTTGCTTCCATCTATGGTTTTCTGATTTTCGGAATTCTCATAGCTCTAGAGAAGCACAGGCGTTTCGATGGTTTCACCTTCTGGTTGATGCTGGCCCTGTATTCGGCGGCACGCTTTACCGTCGATTTCTTCAGATACTATGAGGAGAGTATGATCTTTACCCGAATAGGTCAGGCTAACATCACGGTCAATCAGGCTTTGATCATTCTGATCTTTATCGTTTCGCTTTTCATGCTGTTCTATCTTAGAAAGAAATCCAGAGTTAAATCGTCTCCGGAGCCAACCTGAGCAGTCTGCAGCAGCCTGGAACTTGGCCTCCAATTCGAGCGGAAAGTCCGATGTCTCTCATCACGATCAAGCGCTTCTTTCTTGACTTCAAAGACGACATCCTCGATTTTGTCTATCCCCAGACTTGTCCCATCTGTCGGAATCCTTTAAAGAGAGAAGAAAAGGACGTTTGTGAGGAGTGCTGGAAAGCCTTAGCCCTCCTCCCTTCCCCTTATTGCCCATACTGCAAATCCTTTCTTGAAGATGAGAGTGAGGTTGAAGAGCACCAGTGTGCTTATTTGAGCAAACCAAAAGATAGAAGGATCCTGGCGGTCAGGTCCTTGGGCACGTTCGACGATCATTATCAGAAGCTTGTTCACCGGTTGAAATATAATAAAAAGATTCATCTGGGCAAGCGCCTGGCACAAAGGTTGGGGGAAAGCATATTGCAGGAGAAGGATTTCGCTGGCTGCGATATTGTGATTCCGGTTCCGCTGCATCGCGCCAGACAAAGGGAGCGGGGATTCAACCAGAGTGAAGTCCTGGCAGAAGGGATTTCTCAGGCGACAGGTCTTCCACTGGCAAGAGACATCCTGAAAAGAAAGAAAAACACCAAAGATCAGACCTATCTGAACCCTCGGCAAAGGGCGGAAAACGTGAGGGGAGCATTTATGGTCATCCACCCGGACAAAATAGGTGATAAGAATGTGATTTTAGTTGACGACGTGATGACCACCGGAGCGACCCTGAACGAATGCGCCAGGATGCTACTTGATTCAGGCGCTAAAAACGTCTTTGGCGTCACCCTTGCAGTGGTTGTGGACTAAGCAGCCCTTGGCTGCTATTTGGTTATGTCAGGTCTTGTTCAACATTTACCTTGAGTCTGACCTCACACATTCTGAAGATCCAGCTCTCGTGACGCCAGTAGCCTCTCCTGCCGGGTTTTGACCGGGCAATTTCACTTGACCTTTTGGGCGCGGGTTCCTATTTTCCATCATGTTTTCGACGTGTCTAGCCTGCTTGCGCAGAAGCCCCTCGGTAAGTAGAAACCTTTTGAGACAACTCACAAAAAGATAAGAGGTAGAGTCTATGAAAAAGCGAGTGTTTGTGTTGGCCATTTTCTTCTTGGCTTACGTTCTCTTGTCCGGCACGCAAGTACACACCTGCACTAACCTGTTGGTGACCAAAGGAGCCTCGGAGGATGGTTCCGTGATAATCACCTATACCTGCGACGGCGAGTTTCATCCTCATCTGGAGTATTCGCCCGCAGCCGACTACGGGCCGGAAGATTCCCTTGAGCTTACTGACTGGTATGGAAACGTACGCGGCAAGATAGAACAGGTCCCTCATACAAATGCGGTCGTCGGCATGATGAACGAGCATCAGCTAACAATCTCCGAGACAACCTTTGATGGGCGGGAGGAACTCCGGGATTCAACCGGCCTTTTGCACTACTGGGATTTAATGGAGCTGGCGCTCAGGCGGGCAAAGACTGCCCGGGGGGCAATTGAAGTAATAACCGGTCTGGTCGATGAATATGGTTACCGGTCAACCGGTGAGTCGTTTTCCATCGCCGACACAAAAGAGACCTGGATACTGGAGATGATTGGACCGGGATCCGGCGGAGAGGGCGCCATATGGGTGGCGGTAAAGATTCCGGACGGATACATATCCTGTCATGCCAACAAGGCTCGAATCGGCGAGTTTCCACTGGACGATTCAGAGAATTGTCTGTATTCTGAGAATGTGATTTCCTTCGCTGTGGAGAAGGGATACTACGACCCCGACTCCGGCGAGCCATTCCGATTCTGCGAAGCCTACTGTCCATCCACCCCGAAAAACCAGCGTTACGCTGATACTCGGGTCTGGAGCATTTTTCGCCGGGCAGCGCCTTCAAAGAACTTCTCGCCCGACTATCACCGCGCTGTCGAAGGTGCAGAGCCCTATCCATTATGGATCAAGCCAGACGAGAAGCTCTCGCTGGGTGATGTCTTTGCCTTGATGCGCGATCATTACGAAGGAACCGATTACGATATGACTAAAGGTGTCGACGCGGGACCGTACGGCACCCCCAACCGCTGGCGGCCTATGCACTGGATGGTCGACAGCGTCGAGTATGCCTGGGAGCGCCCCATCTCCACCCAGCAGACCGCCTTCTCTTTCGTCTCGCAGTCACGCTCCTGGCTTCCCGATCCTATTGGAGGCGTACTCTGGTACGGCGTGGATGATACCTACACCAACTGCTATGTTCCGTTGTACTGCGGCATCGATACGGTGCCCAAGTCGTTTGCCACCGGAAGCATTAGGAAATTCTCCTGGGACTCCGCCTGGTGGGTATTCAACTTCGTGGCCAACTTCGCCAACCTGAGATACTCCTGGATGCTGCCTGAGATCCAGGAGGTGCAGGGCGATATTGAAGAAACCTTCATGGCCCTGCAGCCACTTGTGGAGAAGACGGCAGTCGAGATTTACAGATCCGATCCTGATCTTTTAACTCGTTACCTTACTCATTACTCGGTCACCCACGGCGAGAAGGTGGTATCGCGCTGGCGGGAGCTGGGAGAATATCTGATAACCAAATACAACGACGGTTACGTCAAGGACGAAAACGGCCGGGCACAGGAAAAAGGCTATCCCGAAACCTGGCTGAAGGAGGTCTTGAAATCGCGGCCTGATCAGTTCCGTTTGCCGGAGAAAGAAGAAGAGGTACCGGAGACGAAGCTGGTTGATTGACGGTTAGACCGTGGCAGAAAAGGAACTCACCCTGAATCCCTCTCTTAGGAAGAAACGGACTTCTGCTCCCCTTCTCTTTGTAAGAGAAGGGGCCGGGGGATGAGTTCGAAACCTTTGGGCTCAACAACCTGATGAACTCACCCTAAATCCCTCTCTTAGGAAGAGGGGACTTCTGCTCCCCTTCTCTTCATAAGAGAAGGGGCCGGGGGATGAGTTCTCCGTTGTTTCAGGTCTTCCTCAAGGTTTACGATGTGCGTGGCCTGACAGAACTATTAAGAAGTCTCAGAATTCCCTCAGTGATTCTTGAATCCCCTTGTGCATCTCGTACCAGAAGCTCAAGGCAGCCTCTTCCCTGTCCTTATCGAAATACTCGATCCACCTGTCCAGCTCAGCATCCTGGACGTCCCCCACCTCTTTTTTTCTTTTCAGGAACGTGTGCACGAAATCGATGCTTCTTTCGCTTTCCCAGAATACCGAAGAATTCCGGCTGTTTATCCGGCTGGCCGTAATCGAAATCTGCTTGAGGAATTTCTCCTTCATTCCATAAAGCGATTCCACGATGTCCGGCAGCATCTCTTCCGCCCATCCCCGGTGGAACCGACACATGCCCAGATTGTCCAGTATCAGCTCCTTTTGCATTCGCTCTGCATTTTTCCTGCCCAGTTCCCGCGGAGGGAAGAACTCGTTGCCGTAATGCATGTAGTACTTGCCCATGATCGCCATAGGCGAGAGCACGCCCGGCGTCCAGTACTGGTTGGGAACCATCCAGCCCTTGCGGGCAAATGCAGTGTAGACGAACTTATCCAACACAGCCTTGCCTTTTTCGCGGGACAATCTGCGGGCCAATTTCCGCGCGCCCTCCCCGAGGTCAAGGATTCCGCGCTTTTCAATTATTGAGTCGAGCAGCGCTACGCCAAGTTCAGCGTTGTGCATGGAATCCGAGACGACGTTGAATCCCTGGTGAGAGAACACCGGATCACCCCTGACGCCGAGTTCCTCGGGCTTCATAAGCCCTTCCGACAGGCATTCCATCAGCCAGGAGACGACCCCGCCGATTGAGATGGCATCGAATCCGTAGGTGTCCGCATGATGAACAAGTTTCTCCGCGGCCCGCTGGTCAAAAACTCCGGCAAGAGGACCCATGGTCTGGTAAGGCTCGTAGTCCTTCTTGAACTTGCCCAGCATCTTCTTGCAAAGCGCGGCACAGGGCTCACCGCAGTTTTTCTGCTGCTTGGTTTCTATCGTCTCCTGGTTGAATTGCTTGAGATAATGGTTGACAATGAATCTGTCATGAATCTTTATCCTTTCATCCTCTTGCATATAGATGCTCGTATAGTTGAAAGAGATCATCCTGCCGGCCAGCGTTGCGAAGTTGACTCCAAAGGTCCCGCCGGTATTGAACTTCGGATCGTAGCGATATTTGGTGGTCGCATCCAGGTCCTTGGCAGCGAGCTTTTTTTCGTACTTATCCTCGAACCATCCATCGGCCACCTTTCGGTCGCGGAAGTCCTGGTCGACATAAGTTCCTCCGTAGATTATGGCCGCGATCCCGTGCTCCTTTAGCAGCTTGCTGCCCAATCCTCCGCGTCCTGACCAGGTGTCGACCTGAGCAAGTTTCCCCTGTCGAATCGGAACCGAGCCGATAGCACCGAAATCTGTAGCTTCGGCAGCAGGGCCAACAGCGAGTATTCGCGGCTCATTGGAATAGTGTCCACCAAAGCGATGATAGACACGATCCATCAGAGAATAGATGCCTTGGCGCCCTTCCTTCCACACCTTGTGCAGATCCACGGGTACGATTTTCACCTCGATTTCCTCGCCGCCGGTCCTGTTGAGATAGAGAATGGAGGGACATGGGGCTCTACCCACCACTGAGAGCATGTTGATTCCCAGGTTGTCGAAGACCAACGCCGCTCCTCCCATCGAGGATATGTAAAAGCCGCCCCAGCATGGCGAGAACCCGGTAAAGATCAGGCGATTTGACCCGGGGAATATGGATCCGGCAAGAAGCCCCGCCCCGACGTTTAAGGAGTTGTGCTTGCCGGCAAGAAAAAGTCCCAGGTCAACCGGGCCAAAGAAGTCGCTGCCCACCGGAAACCGTTGGACTCGATAAAAAGACGTCCCGGCGTCCACGAAAAGCACCTTCTGATCAATCTGCATGGTTAAAGACTCCACTTTCTTTGATTATGCTGATCGCGCCTTTGTTGAAAAGAAGTCCTCGCCGCACTCTATTTCGGCTTAACACAGCAAAACACCGGGATATTCTTGGCAGCATCCCTCAGCCGATTTTCGGAGACTCTGAATCCAGCCTTTCGCAGAGACTCCCTCCAAGTACTGAGCTTAAAAAGACCGCACACATGCGAATCGTGTTCTATTCTCAATTTTCCCTTCTTGCGAATCAGATACAAAAGTGTCTTCTCATAAGTGTCGTCTTTGGGATTCGGGTCGAATTGGTTTTCAATGAAAGTCACTTCCATATCATCTGTTTTGGCTTTCCAAATCGTGGTCTCGTTCTGCTTGAAGCTCTCCCTGCACTCTTCCGGGTGAGTGATCATCACACCCCCGGCTTTCAAATGCCTGTAGGCGCCCTTCAACGCCTTGAGCAGATCTCTCGATGTGGTCATATAAGCTGTCGCGTCATTGATGAGAACAGAGTCAAACTGTCGCTTCAACTCGAAGTTCCGCATATCTGCCGGACGGAACGTGCATTCCGGATTCAGCTTCTTGGCGTTTGCAAGCATGGCCTTGCTGACGTCGATCCCTGTTACCTCAAAATGCCTCTTAAGATGGAAGGTATTCTTTCCGCCGCCGCATCCCACATCCAGCAGAGTGCGGACTTTGATCTTGGCATGCTTCCTTATCAGCCTGGCGAAAAGTTCGCTCTCCTCCCTGTAGACCTCAACGTCCTCCCATATAGGCCAGAGCCAGGCAAGATCATTATACAAGCGATTCGCGCTTCTCTTCATACCTCTTTCTTACCGGATTGTTCCTGCGTGATAGTGAGCACGAGAAATGCGCTCAGCGGAACGACCGTTAGGGCAGCGGTGGAAAATCCTGGCGGGTTTGTCATTCCGGGAAGTCCACACTTCGTGGTGGGTTCTCCGATTCAACCTGCAGTCCCCATCTATGATCTCAGCCTACTCGCAGGCTAAAGCCTGCGGCTACCAAGACAAGAATTCGCAACCCAGATTATGCTCGCGAAATGAACCGGGTTTCTTTTCCGGTTAAGATCAATGCAAATTCTTACCCATCACAGCTTGACTAATTCAACCCGGCGATTGTTTGCTTTTCCTTCCGCGGTATCGTTGGTATCGATCGGCTTAGACTCTCCCCAGCCCTTTGCCTCCAGCCGACCTGCGTCGATGCTGTAGGTGGAGATAAGATAGTCGCGTACGGAATTGGCCCGGTTCTGTGATAACGTTAAGTTGTGCTCATCCGAACCATCGCTGTCGGTGTGTCCCTCGATTGACAAACGAAGCTCGGCATCATCCTGCAAAAGCTGGCCGATCTCTTTAAGCGTCTTGTAGGACTCCCCTTTTATCCTGTGGGAGTCGACGTCAAACAGAATCCCGTGCGTTACGATCTTTCCGGTTTCGTCCAACTGCTCCCGCATGCTCTTGCCACCTTCGGCGAAACGGAGGCCCCTGAACAGGGTCGGATTGTCGGCATCACGGTATGGGCGGTGATGCAGACGGAAGCCCACCGGATTGAAACCGTCTACTTTCGGAACATTGGCGACCCGCTCCTGGTCGATGAAGCACTTGATCGTGCTCTTGGTGGCCATTATGCGCATGGTGTGAATGCCCTTCGTGAGGGCGTTGACCAGGCTCTTGCCGGCCAGACTCTTACCCTTGATGGACAGCCAGGTACTTGTTTGGCTGGAGATCCCGAATTCACCGACGTTCTTCCCCTTATCATTCACCCAGTAGATATAAAAGTAGTTGCCGGTGTACTCTGGACCGTTGTTATAGAACTCCAACTCAACGGTATACATAGGCGGGAGCGGGGCATCCGGCATTTTGGGGCGGATGGAGCCGTTATCGCTAGCCATGATCCAGAACCCCTTACCCAGCCGCACGACT
>JBAUFO010000238.1:0-3938 GCA_049679185.1 Candidatus Zixiibacteriota bacterium | reverse complement strand
GGAAAAACCCAGGCTCTCCTATCTGGTGAGCATGGGGATATATGTGTTTGAGCCGGAGATACTCAAAGCTATCCCCAGAGGCGAGAAATTCGACTTCCCGGATTTAATGCATCTTCTTCTGCAAGAGAAAAAGAAAGTGACCATCTACAAGTCCGATGAGTTCTGGCTGGACATTGGAAGGCCTGATGACTACCAAAAGGCGGTGGAGGAATTCGAGAAGAACAGAAAGAGGTTTTTGAGCGAAGAGTAAGAACACAACCGATGTGCAATTTGATGACTTTCTAAACCGCGAATGAGAAACTCTGACAACGTCGACAAAGCTCACACCATGCCACAGAACGTAGTTTCTCGATTTATGGTTTGC
Source organism: Candidatus Zixiibacteriota bacterium (assembly GCA_049679185.1). Lineage (GTDB taxonomy): Bacteria > Zixibacteria > MSB-5A5 > MSB-5A5 > SM1-73 > SM23-73-3. The sequence continues at coordinate 3,574 of JBAUFO010000238.1, read as the reverse complement.
CAAGCTCACCATACTGAGCCTGTCGAAGGATCGAGCCCAATGAATTGGGCAACCACGATTTCGCAGAGGGAGCAAGAAACGACACATGAAATGGAAAATCTCCTTATCTGAGTTGAATTTCGACCAGCGCGAGCAAAAGGCGGTCGATCAGGTTATAAAAAGAGAGTGGCTCACCATGGGCGAGACCGTGGGGAGGCTGGAGACAGACTTCGCCGCCTTCACCGGGGCAAAACATGCCGTCGCCCTCTCCAGCGGCACCGCGGCTCTGCATCTGGCCATGATAGTCTTAAGGATAAAGCCGGGTGATGAGGTTATCGTTCCTTCATTGAGTTTCGTCGCCTCATCTAACGCTATACTTTATGCGGGGGCTAAACCCATCTTCGTGGACATCAGCGCTCTGAACGATTTCAATCTCTCCTGCGAGGACGTGGAAAGAAAGATCACCGCGAAAACGAAAGCCATCATGGTGGTTCACTACGGCGGCTATCTGGCGGACATGCATTGGATCAAAAGGATCGCCAGGAGGCACAAGCTTTTCATCATCGAGGATTCAGCTCATGCCATAGGTGCGGATTTGAATTCGAAGATGGCCGGCACGCTGGGAGACGCCGGATGTTTTTCCTTTTTCTCCAACAAGAACATGGCCACCGGCGAGGGAGGCATGATCGTGACAAACAGCGGCCGGCTTGCCAGAAAACTCAGGCTTCTCAGGTCTCACGGCATGACCAGCATGACCTTAAACAGATTCAAAGGGCACGCCCACTCATACGACGTGGTGGATTTGGGCTACAACTATAGGATGACCGAGATATCCGCAGCGCTGGGCATACTCCAGTTGAAGAAGCTGCCCCCGGCCAATCGAAAAAGGAAAGCTCTAACCGATCTTTACATGTCGAATTTAGAAGGGACCGGCGGTCTTTCCATCCCCTTCCAGGGCTACCCTCGTAAGTCCTCCCACCATCTCTTTCCAATCCTTCTGGACCGGAGGGTAGACAGAAGACAATTCATGGAACTTTTGAAAAAAGAGGGGATTCAGTCCAGCATACATTATCCCCCCATTCACAGGTTTTCCTACTACCGAAAGAATCTCAAGAGAAGGCAGGAGGAACTTCCTCTTACCGAGCATGTGGGGGCGCACGAGGTGACCCTCCCCTTGTATCCGCTCCTGAAGAAGAAAGAAGTTGCTTACGTCTGTGAGAAAATAAAGAAGATTCTCCCCAAAGCCAAAAGATGAATCTGATCGTTTTAGAAGAGCCGAATGAGAAATGGGATGAGTTCGTCTCCGCTCATTCAAGTCTGATTTTTCATACCTCCATGTGGTGGAAGGTCCTGAGGGAGAGCTTTCGCTGCCGGACGCACTACCTGGTATTCGAAGAGGATGGTGACTGGGTCTGTGGCCTGCCCGGAATGATGGTAGGTAATCGGTTCTTCAGGGTCTTCTATTCGCTGATCCCATATGGGGGATTTATAGGAGATAGGGAACGCACACCTGAGTGCTTAAATCTCTTAGCCAATTGGGCTAGGAAACAGAGAATTCAGCGCATTCAAATTGTGGACGTGGGCATCAAGAACAAGCATGATCTGCCCGATTTTAAGTGTGTGGAGTCGTATCGGCACGTTTTGCAGCTTGAAGGCAAGACCACGGATCAGATATGGAAAGACTACAAAGACGGCCTTAAGAGGAACATAAAAGCAGCCATGAAATCGGAGCTTTGTTTCGAGAAGATAAGGTCACGCGACGAGATCCACCGATTCTATGCGCTCTATCTGGATTCCATGAGCAGGAATAAAGCCCCGGCCAAATATCCGCTCCAGCTTTTCCTCAAGATCTATGATCTTTTGGTCCCCACATTCTGTGATATGTTTTTTGTGAAATACCGGGACCAGCCGATAGCCGGGGCGACAATAATCTACTCTGAGGATACCGCTCACTATTTCCACGGCGGGTCAGCCACCGGGTATCTGCATCTAAGACCGAACGACCTGTTGTTTCATCGCGCCATCGGAATCGCTAAGGAGAGGGATAACTCATATTTCGACTTCTTCGGCTCGGACAAGAAGCTGGTGTCGCTAATTCAGTTCAAAGAAAAATGGGGAGCCGCCAAGGAGGAGCTCTTTAATTTTCACAAGGATTTCGGCTCGGTTCGGCCTTTCCTCTTCAAAACCGCTTTAAGTCTGGCACAGACTCCACTTGGTTCTGCTATCCACAGGAGATTCAAATCGATACGCAAGGGGACCTCGGTATGAAAGTTGGCTTGCCGGACCAGACCTTTCCTCCCAGAGTCCGCGGGGAGGAGTCCCCGTACTCCAGAGATAATAAGCTACTTCGCCCCTGGAAGCAAGGAAGAAGGTTAGCTCTCCTGAAGAAGACTGCGGCAATTTTGATCATTCTTGCCTGTTTCTTCTTTCTGGGCAAAGTTCTTCATCGCAACCTGGGAGAGCTGAGTTCTTATCAGTGGAGCCTAAAGCCAGGGCTCGTGGTCCTTTCATTCCCCCTCCTCATCGCCAATCTGGCCATCTCCTCTTTTGCCTGGAAGAGGGTGCTGCTGTTGTTTGGAGCCCGGTTGCCCTTCCAGCAGTGTTTCAAGATAATGTTCGTCTCCGCCCTGGGAAAATATCTTCCGGGAAAGGTGTGGCCCTACCTTGGCCAGATGTATCTGTCCGGGAAAGCAGAAATCCCCAGGAGCGTCACCCTCTTAAGCATACTCCTGCTCTTTGGAATCAGCAGCTTAGTGGGACTCCTGGCTTTCATATCGTCACTCTTCTTTTGGGGCGGGTTCTCAGTTATTCAGGTTTCGCTTCTGCTTTCGGGATTTACAGCTTTCATTCTGATTATTCTCTCCCCCAGAGTCTTGAATCGCATGTTGAAGACTTTGGCTTTCGTCGGTAACAGATTCAGGAAGGGATTGATTCCGCAGGGCGTCACAGTACGGGGTGGGTTGGGCGACGCGAGCAAGATTATTCTGATCTTTGTAGCCAACTGGGTGGTTTTCGGGATAGCGCTGCATTTGTTGGCCAATTCGTTTTATCATTTCGACATTTCGCAAACGGTCATACTGTGCGGCATCTTCGCCCTTTCGGTGATATCGGGAACGGTCAGCTTTTTCGTTCCGGCCGGATTGGGAGTCAGAGAGGGAATCATCAGTTATCTATTGGGCTCGTTCATACCCCTCCCGGTTGCGATCCTCATCTCCTTGGTCTTGCGCGTCTGGCTAATTCTGGGGGAATCGGTTTGTTTTTTCGTCGCCTTAAGGATCAAGGAGCCAAGACTGTGGTAGAGATGACTTATACACCGATCATTCCGAAATGTCTGGATGCCCAGTCTTTGACGTGATACTTCAGGGGATTCGATGACAAGGGGCTTGTAAGAATGCCGAAGATCGTTTGTTTAATCAGATCAGATCCTGCCTTCGTCTATTTTGTCAACAGAATCCACGAGAGACACAAGGTGTCCCTGGTGGTCGTGGAGTCTCCGTCCTTTAAGAGACGGCTGGCCACAAAGATCAACTCAGGCGGCATTCCCGGTCTGATCGAGGCTTTCAGAAATCAAGCGTCGAAGAGGATCAATCGAAAG
>JBAUFO010000237.1:0-1832 GCA_049679185.1 Candidatus Zixiibacteriota bacterium | reverse complement strand
AAGATGAACGTTCAATGGGGATCGGAAAACATGATGACAAATGTCCTCGGAGTCACGCCAGCAGCTTTTCGAATCCGCAACATAGAAATTGAAATCGGCCGTATCTTCGACTCAACCGAAAATGATTCGGCAGGGAGAGTTGCGATCGTGGGTTCAGTGATCGTCGAAAAACTCTTTACAGGTGAGGATCCCATCGGTCATCAGATCCGAATCGGTCGTGCACCCTTTGAAGTGGTGGGAATCTTGAAAACAAAAGGCGTGGATGCGAATGGAGTGGACCGGGACGATAGAATTCTCATCCCGATAAATACCGCGATGCGTCGGTTGATACGGATTACCTACATCCAGAAAATCCACATTCAGGTTGCCCATTCGAAGCAGTTGCAACGTGCGGAAACAGAAATCAGAGAACTGTTGCGGGAGAGACACAGACTGCGGGATAAGCCTGACGATTTTACCATACAAAATCAGGCCACTCTGGTTCAGACGGAAAGAGAATCCACCCGGACCTTGACCCTTCTTATAGGAAGTGTTGCTGCTATATCGCTTATCGTTGGGGGTATTGGAATTCTCGCAGTCATGCTTACAGCCAGCCGGGAGAGAAGAAAGGAAATTGGAGTGCGCAGAGCCATCGGTGCGCGTCGACGTGACATTCGGACCCAATTCCTGTTAGAGTCCTTGATTATCGCTGGTTTAGGCGGATTTTCAGGTGCTTCCATCGGACTTCTTTTTACTTTTTTGGCTTCAAGGCTCGGTGGTTGGGATACCATCGTGTCTTGGGATGCAACAGGTGTGGGTTTGATCTTGTCAGCAGTGATTGGATTGATTTTTGGGATCTATCCGGCTTCCAAAGCCTCGTCGCTAGAGCCTATCGAAGCCCTCAGAGCCGAATGAATTGACTGTGCGACAAACTTAAACGGAATGGGATGAGGAAAACATACGAATGGATAAAAACGCAGATAACCGAGCCGGGATAAATCCAATCAAATGAAGAATAGAAAGATGCGGTTTTGTTTGGTGTTTGTTGTTATCGGGATCATTTTTTTTGTGTTGGTTTTGTTTGCAGAAAGCAAGGGAGTGGAGGCAAGTTCAAACGATTTGCGACTTTGGTACAAAGCCCCAGCACAGGAGTGGACAGAAGCTCTCCCTGTTGGCAACGGAAGGCTGGGCGGAATGATCTTCGGCGGTGTGGAAAAAGAACACATCCAATTTAACGAAGATTCACTATGGACAGGAATTCCTCGGGATTATTCCAATCCGCAGGCCAATGAGTATTTGTCCGAAATCCGCTGGCTCCTTCTGGAAGGGAAGCAGCGTGAGGCGGAAAGACTGGGCATGCAGAAATTCATGAGCATTCCTCTCCGGCAGGAACGTTACCAGCCATTCGGGGATGTTTGGATCGAGTTTGACGGGTCGCCCGAATTCAGCGATTACCGGCGGGAGCTCGACCTCGATAGGGCTGTAGCTACCGTGAAATACAAAAAGGGAGATGTGACCTTCACGCGCTCGGTTTTTGTCAGTTATCCGGATCAGGTGATGGTCATCCATTTGGCTGTGGATAAACCGAAACAATTGAATTTTATTCTCTCTGTGACATCCCCGCATCGGGAAACCCAGATCACTATCCATAAAGACATGATCGTTCTAAACGGACGGGTGTCTGACTACACAAACCGGCATGAAAAAGCCCTCCGTCCCAGTATTCTGAAGTTCGAATCCTGGTTGAAGGTCCATCTGAACGATGGGAACCTTGTCAAGGATGGGAATAAACTTCATGTCACGCAAGCCAGTGAAGTTACTGTGATCTTGACAGGGGCGACCAGCTACATAAA
>JBAUFO010000236.1:0-2305 GCA_049679185.1 Candidatus Zixiibacteriota bacterium | reverse complement strand
ACCCTCACCTCTGGGTGCGGTGGCGGTGCAACTTTCAAAACGCAGGGACAGAAGGTTGAATCGGATCTTGTTGCTACACCCAAGGAGGTGCTATCCCTGATGAAGCAGCTTCAAGAGCAGATGGCGCTGTATCGGTTATGTGGCGGCGTGCACACCTCAGCTCTGTCCGATACCAAGAACCTGCTGGTAGTGGCTGAGGATATCGGACGGCATAACACCCTGGACAAGATCCAGGGCGAATGTCTATTGAGGGAACTATCAACCAGAGATAGACTACTGCTGAGCACCGGTCGCATTTCGTCCGAGATGCTGCTCAAGGCGGCAAAGATGCAGGCCCCGGTTGTTGTTTCGCGGCACTCGCCAACGGCGAGCGCTGTTTCGCTTGCCCGTGATCTGGGCATTACCCTGGTTGGCCATGCGCATGGGAACCGCCTGTCGGTGTATTCCCACCCGGAGCGCCTTGGCTGTTCAACAGATTAAGTATGGCTCGCCCGGCTGAACCCGGAGAGTACGAACATACCGAACCCGATAAGGGCGGAGAGAAGTGGAAAAAGAACTAGTGGAAAAAGAACGAATTGAACAGCTTTGCAAAAGTCTCGCAGACAGCCATTTTGGAGACGTTATGGTTGTTGGTGGAGGGATCAGCGGTATTCAGGCCGCTCTCGATTTGGCCACTGCAGGTTTTAAGGTTTATCTGGTTGAGAAATCACCCACCATTGGCGGCAAGATGGCCCAACTTGATAAGACCTTTCCCACGAATGATTGCTCCATGTGCATTGAATCTCCCAAGTTTATCGAGTGTGACAGGCATCCCAACATAGAAATCCTGACCTATACGGAAGTTGACAGCGTAGAGGGGGAAGCAGGAGACTTCACGGTAACCCTGATTAAAAAGCCCAGATACGTTATAGAAAACAAATGCACCGGCTGCACTGTCTGTGTAGAGTATTGCCCGGTCGAGGTTCCTGATCCATTCAACCAGGACTTATCGTCCAATAAGGCTATCCATATATATTTCTCTCAAGCCGTTCCGCTTGTCACTTATATAGACGAAAACTGCCTTTATCTTAAAGACAAGAAATGCACGATCTGCCAGGGAATCTGTCAGCATGACGCCATAGACCTTCATCAAGAGGCGGAGAAGGTAAATGTTAAGGTTGGGGCTATCGTTCTGTCCCCGGGCTATGAGACTTTTGACCCTAAGCTCCGGAAGGACTATGGTTATGGAAAGATGGAGAACGTGGTCACCAGTCTTGACTTTGAACGGCTTTTATGTGCCACCGGGCCACACGAAGGTGAGATATTGCGCCCTTCAGACAAAAAGCATCCGCATAAAATAGCCTGGATTCACTGCGTCGGTTCCAGGGAGGTTATCCCTGGCGGCAACAGCTATTGTTCCGCGGTATGCTGCACCTATATCCAGAAGCAGGTTATTCTGACAAAAGACCATGACGCGGACACGCAGGCGACTATATTCCATAACGATATTCGGTCCTTTGGCAAGGATTTCGAACGATTCTACCAACGAGCAGAGAAACTTCCCGGGGTTACATTTATAAGAAGCTACGTATCCATAGGAAAAGAGATCCCGGAAACAAAGAATGTCACCATACGATACGCCACCTTCGAGGATGGAGTAAAGGAAGAAGAATTCGATCTGGTGGTACTGGGTGTCGGATTAAACCCTCCATCTGATGTGCAGAACCTGGCTGATACGTTCGGCATCCGGCTCAATTCTCACGGATTCTGTAAAGCCAATCCAGTGAATCCTATGGAAACCACTCGCCCGGGAATTTATGCCAGCGGAGCCTTCCTGGGCCCAATGGACATCCCCGAGTCGGTTGTGACCGCCAGCGGGGCAGGGGCTCTCTGTGGTCATCTCCTCGATTACCGGCGAGGGAAGCTGGCCAGGGAGAGGATATATCCGCCGGAGAGGGATGTTGCGGAAGAAGAGGCAAGGGTGGGTGTCTTTGTCTGTCACTGCGGCGCCAATATCGGAAGAGTGGTCGATGTTCCTTCAGTCGTTGAATATTCCTCCACCTTAGACAATGTCGTTCATGCTGAAGAAGGACTCTTTGTATGTTCCAGCGATGCTGCCGAGCAAATATCAAACACCATCCGGGAAAAAAGGCTCAATCGCGTGGTTGTCGCCGCCTGCACTCCCAGGACACATGAGCCGCTGTTCAGGGACACGCTTCGGGAAGGGGGAATCAATCAATATTTCTTCGAAATGGCTAATATTAGAGAACACTGCTCCTGGGTTCACTCCAAACAAAAGGAAGAAGCCACCAAAAAGGCAAAGGAT
>JBAUFO010000235.1:0-6573 GCA_049679185.1 Candidatus Zixiibacteriota bacterium | reverse complement strand
ACCATTGTCTCAGGTTTGCATAAGCAGAGCATTCTTTGCTTCACCCCCACCGGGGGCAAAAGGTCTAGCAAGATCAACCCGGCGTTCCGCACTCCCGAATCTTCTGAAAGATCTCCTCGTTTTCGGGAAACCGGCCTTCTTCCAGGTTTGAGAAAACGACGCGCTCGTTGAGAGCCACCTCAAAGACTCCACCAACCCCTTCTTTCAGATTCACCTCAACGTCGAACTCCTTCTTGATTGCAGCCTCCAAACTGGAGGCTCTGTCGAGGTAGCCTCAGGGACCACAGTAGGTGATCCGGACATTCGAAGACTCCTTTGCACCACTGGCTCTGCTCATAACCAGTCTCCTTTCAGTTTTATGTTTGATCAGCCTCGGAAACCTTCTTGGTTCTTCTCGTCTCCTGACTTTTCTCTTCGGCTTTCTGGACGACTTTATCTGACCTGGCCATATCTGAACAGCACTCGAACATGGAGAGGAAATCGCAGCAGCACTCCTTAAAGCAATCCCGGTTCAAGGAATAGTAAATGTTCTGCCCCTTTCGCTTAGACTCTATCAACCCGGCTCTCTTGAGTATATCCAGATGGTGCGAGATGGTGGGCTGCGATACGTCAAAAGCCTGCACTATCTCGCACACGCACAACTGCTTCCCCTCCAGCATCTTCAGTATGCTCTGCCGGGTCTCATCGGAGAGCGCTTTGAAGAAATCGTCACACTTTGTCATCTTTGACCGACCCGCTCATGGAATTCATAGACACATATACACTTGTCTATACATTACGTCAGCTCCCCTTGTTTGTTTTGGACTTTTTTCATTTTTTTGACTTGATGAGGCTCTGCTCTACATTACCCTTGGGGCCGGCAAACATCCTGAAACCCTCAATTGTATAATCTATATGAGCATGAGGAAGTTCATCTTTGTTTTCGCGCTTGTGGCTCTGGGGTCGGTGGCTGTTGGGCAGGTCAAGAAGGAGAATGCTAATCCGAATCCCTCTGCTTTCACCATCTGCCGACTCAAGTATGGCGGTGGAGGGGATTGGTACTGGGGTTCATCGGCCATTCCCAACATGCTCAAGTTCCTGAAGGAGAACACGAACGTACCGGTCAGAGAGGAGGAGATTCGGCTTTCGGTGATGGATGAAGATTTGTTCTCTTATCCTTTTTTGTTCATCACCGGTCACGGGAACATAAGATTTACAGATCAGGAATTGGAGCGCCTGAGGAATTATCTGACTCACGGCGGCTTCCTGTTCGCCAACGATTCTTACGGGCTGAAGGATGCTTTCTTTCGGGAGATGAAGAGTCTCTTCCCGGACAAGGACTTAACGGAGCTTCCCTTCAGTCACGGGATCTTTCATTGTTATTATGATTTTCCGAATGGCCTGCCCAAGATACACAAGCACGACGAGAAACCACCCCAGGGATTCGGCCTGTTCCACGAGGGAAGATTGATGGTCTTCTTTGCCTACGAGTCCGATATAAGTGATGGGTGGGAGGACACTCAGGTGCACAATGATCCTCCGGAGAAGCGCGAGGCCGCCCTCAAGATGGGAGTGAACGTTATCACTTATGCCCTGGAGAATTAGACTTATCTAAGCACTGTGTTGGGGCAGGGGTTGGACCCCTCCCCCGACCGGAGAAACCTGTCCTGAGGTGGTTTTGACACATAAAATGTTCTGAGACGATCATGAAGAACGACGGTTACTTGAAAAGCTATAGCTCTCTCTTGGAGCGCCTGAAACTCCTGAGACACTCGTATGTTAAACACAAGAGCTTTCAGGGGATGTTGATCTTCATATCCCTCGCCCTGGGATTGGGATTTTTGGGTCTTTGGATGAATTCCGTTTACCTCTTCCCCGTCGTGGTGAGGGTCAGCTATCTCGGCCTGTCAACCCTGCTTCTGGTTATCTTGTTCTCCTATCTCTGCCTGAGGCCGATGATTCATAAACCGAACCTGGAGGATCTGGCCTTAAGGGTGGAGGAGAGATTCCCGGAGCTTGCCAACCGCCTGATTGCTGCCCTTCAGCTGGCAAAAAACCTTCAGGCGAATCCTGAAGGCTACTCCACAGATATGATCCAAGTGGTGATCAAGCAGGCGGATTCCGTCTCGTCCAGACTGAATCTCAGACAGATCATCGACGCAGGTCCGATCAAGAGGATGGGAAGGGTGGCCGCGGGGCTGGCGGTATTTTCCTTGATATTTGCTCTGATATTCCCTGCTGCTTTCAGAAACTCGCTCTACATTTTCTCTCACCCCCTGACCGAATTCGTCTCTCCACAGAAGTTCTCCTTTGTGGTCTCTCCGGGCAACAGCGAGGTGGTCAAGTATTCGGACGTGAGGATAAAAATCAAGGTCGAAGGAGAAAAGCCCAAGAACGCCAATCTCTTCTGGAGAAACGAAGGCTCGTCCTGGAATAGGGAGAAGCTCTCTAAAGCAACCAGCCCGTCTGCATCCAGAACCGCGGAGATGGCGAAAGCGGAGCCGGATTTCACTTACCAGTTTAAAGAGGTGAAGAGAAGCTTCGAGTATTACGCCGAAGAAAAAGGAATCGAAAGCGAGCGTTACAGGATAACGGTGGTGGACAAGCCCAGGGTGGTGGGGCTGAAGTTGACTTTCAACTATCCCCGTTACACGCGACTTAAAACCCAGGTGGTGGATGAAAACGACGGGAACATCACCGCCATAGCGGGAACTAAGGTGAAAATCGAGGCCCGGGCCAACAAGGAGCTTGAGAGGGCTGAGCTGGTCTTCTCCGATTCCACCAGACAACCGGCCAAGATCAAGGGGAGCGTGGCAACGGGTGAGATACTGGTCAAGAAGAACGACTCCTACTTCATAGAGCTGCGGGATGGAAGCGGCAACAAAAACCAGGACCCCATTGAATACAGGATAACCAGAATAGACGATCAACTTCCCTCAGTCGAGATTCTGGAACCGGGATACGACCAGGATCTAACCGAGAGCATGAGGGTCGGTCTCTTAATCAGACTAACCGACGACTACGGGTTCTCCTCGCTGAAAGTCGCGCACCAGATCATCTCTCAAGGAAACGAATGGGAGGAGAAGACCACGACTATTGATATGCTTGATAAAAACCAGATTGACGCGCAGGTGGAATATCTTTGGAATCTTTCCGGTTTCCCCCTGCTTCCCGGCGATCTGGTCAGATACCGTGCGGTGGTCTACGACAACGACTCCTTCTCCGGGCCCAAAAGGGCGGAAAGCGAGTCCTACTATCTCCGACTCCCCTCCTTAGACGAGATAATAGCCGAGGTGGAGAAAGAGCAGGAGGGTCAGATCGTGGATTTGGAGTCGGTTCTAAGAGGACAAAGGGAGCTTAAGGAAAAGGTCGAAGACCTGTCGCAGGAGATGGACCGGTTCACCGGTCTGGATATGGATTGGCAAAAAAAGCAGGAGTTGGAGGATGCCTTGGACAAGCAGCGCAAGGTATCCGAGGATCTGAAAGACATAGCCCAGAGGATGGACGAAAACATCAAGAAGATTGCGGATAACAAGCTGGCCGCCCAGGAGATGGCCGAGAAGATGATGGAGATAAAGAAGCTGATGGAGGAGATCGCCACTCCCGAGATGAAGGAGGCCATGCGCCAGTTAGCTGAGGCTCTGAAGAACATGGACCCGGACCAGCTGAAGGAGGCTTTGAAGAAGATGCAGCTCTCCGCTGAGGAGATGCTCAAACGACTGGATCGCACCATCGCCCTTTTGAAAAAACTGCAGGCGGAACAGAAGCTGAGCCATCTGATAAAGATGGCCGAACGGATGAAAGAAAAACAGGATCAACTCAACCGGCAAATCGATGCAGCGGCCAAGGAAGACCTGCCCCAGCTTGGCCCGGATGAAAAGAAGCTTAAAGGTGATCTGGGTGAGTTCGAAAAGAAACTCGAAGAGTTTGCCGATCTGGCAAACGAGCTTTCCCTGTTGCCTCAGGAGCAGCTTAAGGATCTGGCTGAGATGCCGGAGGAATCCGGGCTCAAGCAGGACATGGATCAGGCTATCTCCCAGCTTTCCAAATCCGACAAATCCGGTGCTTCAAAGTCCGGAAAGTCCTGTTCAAAGAAGCTCCAGCAGATGGGAGACAGGCTCAAGAGCGCCCAGGAGGAGATGCTTGCCGCCGAGAAAGAGGAGATCGTGAAGGCCATCCGAAAGTCGCTTTTCGACGTCTTCTCGCTTTCGGATAACCAGGAGCAGTTGTTCGACTTGGTCAGCCGGCTGGGCAAGCGGGACATGGCGTTAAGAGACCTGGCGCGTGACCAGCAGAACTTAAAGGCCGCAGGTTTCAGAGTTGCCGAGGACTTAGACTCCCTGTCGCACCAGACGCTGTTCGTTGGCGCCGACGTGCTCAAATACATGGGCCTCTCGGTCGCCAGCATGGACCAGGCTGTCATCAGGCTGGACGAAAGAAAGAAGGAAATCGCCCAGGATGAACAGACGGAAAGCGTCTACGATCTGAACGTCACCGCCCGCATGCTGATGCAGGCCATGAAGAATGCTGAGAAATCCTGCAGCGGCTCCGGAATGGAAAAGATGTTCGAAAAGATGAAGAGCATGTGCGATAAGCAGTCTGGGTTGAACCAGCAGACCCAGAGCCTGGGCCAGTGCGACGGGCAGGGCATGGAACTCACCATGTCGCAGCAGGCCGCGCTTCAAAGGCTGGCCGCCGAACAGGAGGCCTTAAGGAAATCCCTCTCCGAGTTAGAAAGCGAGTTTGGAAACCGCTCTGAGATTCTGGGTCGCTTGGGCGAGCTGGGCGAGGAAATGAAAAAGGTGGTGGACGACTTCGAGGGGATGCGTATTGATCAGACCACCATTGACCGGCAGAAAAAGATACTTTCCCGCCTGTTGGATGCGGAGAAGTCCTTAAGAGAAAGAGATTACTCCAGGCAGAGACAAGCCGAGGTGGGAGAGGACGTGGTTCGACGGAGTCCGGAACAGCTTTCGCCGGAGGCAATCCGGAAAGAGGGCACAGGAAAAGACGATCTTACCCGATTCATGCAGGAGGCCTATCCCAAGGAATACGAACAGATGATAAGAGACTACTTCAAGGCCCTCTCCGATGAGAGAATGAGAAAGTGAGTTGGAGTATTTCGAGTAAGGACTGTGAGCCGATCCCGTCAGAACGAGATCGGCTTTTTTTCTCCTTTCCGACACATAGGGCAGGGCATTCAGCCCTGCCCTGAGTCTATTTGTGCATGATGAGAGCCGGTCGAACTGCACAGGTACAAAAAACAGGGCCCCGCGGGAGGCGGGACCCTGTTCGGAACTGAAAGAATTAGTTAGGAGTAACCCTATTTTATTTTCGACAGCTTTTCACTCAAACTTTAATTTAATCCCGCACTTAAGGAGCGTTGTCGCTAAGGGCTCGTCCTGAAGGCCGCCTTTGGCGGGACTGATGGGTACTCTCGACCAATGAGAAAGAGATCGGTCTAACCTACTGCTGACGCCTGGTACGCTGAAGCAGCTCTCTGGTTTGCGCGTCTTCGGGATAGTCGTCCAGCCAGTCTTCCAACAATCGGACGAGCTTGTCGTGCCTCTTGCTGAAAAGATACAACTGGCGTAATATCTGGAAGGTCATCCGATCGGTGGGATTCAAGTCGTAGGCTTTCTGCATGACCTCTTCTGCCTCATCGAACTTCTCCTGCGCCTGGTAGGCCAAGCCCAGGTACTGATAGTAAAGCAGAACATCGGGAGACTGCCTTATGATTGTCTCCATCCGCGCCTGGTAAGCGTCAAGAAGGCTGTCCGCCTTCTCCTTCTTCTCGTCATCTAAGTAAAGCTTATAAAGCTGGAGATAGGTTCGATAGTAGTCCGGGATGAGTTCAACTGAGCGTTCCAGAATCGCCACTGCGTCATCCTTTTGGTCCAGTTTCAGGTAGTAATCGGCCAGTTCGATGAACCGCTCGGAATAGTTCATCAGAAGGCCGACCGTGGTTTCGTCCTTATAGACGTCCATATCCGCCAGTCCCCGGTATTGATAGACCTCAAGGAGATTCTTTTTGAATCTCTCCGGGTCTAACATGTCCTTCTGTTCCTCCGGCACCAACCGGTGAACCAGACCCTCTCTCACCACGTGGTCGTCCAGCCCCACCCTACTGCCGGAAGGAGTGGTCCGCGAGAAATAGAAGAGATATTTCCACTCGTTTGCCAGAAGAATCTGCTCCACCATCTGATCCTGCACCCGCATGAACCGCTTGGCCTTCTGGTCAAAAAACGGGAACAGGAACCTTTTTTCCTTCCGGATCTGATCGTAAAACTGCACTCTGGGGCGGGGCACCACGACACCGTCGGGCATCGTCGCGGGATAACCCTTGATCTCCTCGTCTTTTAAATCCATGGGAACGTTCCAGATATTCTTAAGCTGCAGGATGTACCAGTACCCGTTAAGCAGGCTTAAGTTTATCACTCTCACATCCTGCCTGATCTTCTCCACGTTCTGCAAAAACCACAGGGGAAAGGTATCGTTGTCCCCGTTGGTGATAAGCATTCCATCCTCATCGCAGCTCATCAGATGGTTATAGGCATAATCGTAGGGTATCCAGTTGCCGGTGCGGTCGTTTCG
>JBAUFO010000234.1:0-33526 GCA_049679185.1 Candidatus Zixiibacteriota bacterium | reverse complement strand
GTGGTGACAGTTCGGCTTCGCTCACTTTCCCTAAGCAAGGTCGAAGGGAGCGAAGTCGAACCACCGGAGGTATGAACCGTATGGTTCACACCGGAGGCGGGGGTGAGGGAGCTATCCGAAGAGGTCTGCCCAAAGTCATACGACCCGTAGGGGCAGACACTCCAAGACCCCTTCAGCGATTCGAGGCGATTTATGAGGCCAGGGCTGAATGCCCCGACCTATGATGGTATTAATGGAGTTTTATCATAGAGGCGGGAATTCATCCCGCCTCGTGTTCAAGGCTCTTCGTGCTCAGACGCCCAGACGGGGCGTCTGGGGGCACCCGTCCGGGTGGATGTCATCCTGGACGGGTCTCCGTCATCCACCAACTGGTTCGTCGATGATAGGTGATAGGCCCCCGAGCGTCAGATCTGCCTAATGGTTATTGAATAATTGTTTGTGATGTTTGAGTGGGTGTTCCACCGCCACCCTGTAATACGGACAGAGGTGCAACCCCTGTCCGAACTGAAAGCTCTGTGTTGATTTAATAATCGATCACCATAAGGCAGATACTCCAAACGTCGTCGGATCAGGCAGATTTTTGTTGCCAAAGCCGGAAAAGGCATTATCTTATAAGCAGAGCTTCAGCTTATTCCGAGAGACATTGAAGATGAGATGACGTTGTCATTTTCAATCTTGGAGTAGGAGGTTTGCATGCCAGAGCGTCGGGTATTTGTAGTGGCAGTTCTGACCTTACTACCGCTATTCTGGGCTTTGTCCGCTTTAGCGGAGATGATTGTGGATACCGCTTGGGTACGGACATACGACGGGGAAGGCGGGTATGACTTCGCCGAAGCCATAGCCGTAGATGGTTCTGGCAATGTCTATGTGACCGGGGAGGTTTCCGACAGCACGTTCTCCTTCGATTATGCCACGATGAAATATTACCCCAACGGCGATACTGCCTGGGTAAGAATCTACAATGGGCCGGGAGATGGCTGGGATATCGTTTCTGGAACTGCGGTGGACAACTGGTCAAACGTCTACGTGACGGGCAGTACCTGGGACAGCACGACGCGCGATGATAATACCACCATCAAATACCATCCCGATGGAGACACCGGCTGGGTGAGGAGATATGACGGGCCAGCCGGCCTAGGGGATTATGCCTATGCCATCACTGTAGATGAGTCCGGTTACGTGTATACTACCGGCTGCTCCTATGATACTGCGACCTACTCCGGTTCTAACAGCAATTACGTCACCATAAAGTACTATCCCGGAGGAGATACCGCCTGGGTGAGAAGATACAATGGGCCCGGGTCCTCCAACGACATAGCCCGGGCCATAGCCGTGGACGGCCTTGGCAATGTCTACGTGTCCGGAGCCAGCAAGAGCCGGGAAGCGTTTGAGGACTATGCTACCATAAAGTACTATGCGAACGGAGACACCGCCTGGGTGAGAAGGTACGACGGGCCGGCGAACCTTAGGGACGAGGCTTTCTCCATAGACGTAGATGGTTCTGGAAATGTGGGTGTGACCGGATGGAGCTGGAATGGGACGGACTATGACTACGCCACCATCAAGTACTACCCGAACGGAGACACTGCCTGGGTCAGACGGTACGACGGTCTCGGGCATCTGTTGGATTCGGCAGTCGCGGTGGCCATGGACGCATGGGGCAACGTGTATGTGACCGGGAGCAGTTGGATAACCCAGACCGATTGCGACTATCTTACGATAAAGTACTCTCCAAACGGGGACACTTCCTGGGTGAGAAGGTTCGACTGTCCGGCAAACGGAGTGGAGCATGCCTGCGCCATGGCCATGGATGATGCTGGCAACTTATACGTGGCCGGAACAAGCAATTGCCTTGGGGTGGGTCATGATTACGCTACAATGAAGTACGATTCCTCGGGACGAGAGCTCTGGGTGAGACGATACAACGGGCCGGAAAGCTACTTTGATCGGGCAGAGGCGATAGCGGTGGATGATTATGGCAACGTCTATGTCACAGGAATCAGTGATAACAGCGGGACCAGGACTGACTTCGTCACGGTGAAGTATGTTCAAACCGGTTTGTGGCGGGGTGATGCGAATGTAGATGGCGTGATCGACCTGGGGGATATAGTCCATTTGATCAATTACCTGTATAAGAACGGCCCCGCTCCCGATCCGTTGATCCTTGGAGACTGCAACTGTGACCAGACGGTTGAACTCGGTGACCTTGTCTTTTTGACAAACTACCTTTTCAGAGACGGTCCCCCGCCAGATTGCTGGCAGTAGAGAGGTGCGCGGTCTTGGAGGAGGTCAGTGGTTAGTAAGCCCCTGATCAATCCCCGATCACCTTACGCCTGCCCGCCAAAAGCAGGGTCTCGCTCCTTAGCCACTTCTATCGTCGGTGCCATGCTTTTTCCTTGCCATGAGATACCAGCCGGTGTATATTCTCTAATTGTACTGAACGGAAAAACACGCATCTCCGGATCGGTCTTTCGACATGATCAAGAAGGTAATAATAGAAAAAGCAGAAAGGCTGCAAAAGCTCCCCCCCACGCCCTTCGTGGAAGCCAAGAGGATTAAACACGGCCTGACACGAAGAGGGGTGGAGGTAATAGACTTAGGGGAATTAAGTCCGGATTCCTCGCTGAGAGATTTTTTCGCCGGGTCGATCGAGGCAAGCTCAGTGTTCGCTCCTTCCGACTCAGAAGTACTTGAAAAGCTCAAAAGCGAGATAAGGAAGTGGTTACAGCAAAGATACGATCTGAAGATCAGGTCGGAAAAGGAGATACTCCCCTTCTTTGGCGAAAAGAGGACCGTATATCATCTCCTCCTTGGTTTGATTAACCCCAGCGAGGTGGTGGCCTTTCCCGATCCGGGCGAGCCGACACATAAAATCGCTGCGGTCCTGGCGGGAGCGGAGACCGAGACCTTTCCCCTTCTGGAAAGAAACGATTATCTTCCAAACCTGAGTTCTCTCTTTCTCTCCCGGGGACTAAGCGTTTTGCCAAAGATCATGTTTCTGAATTATCCTGACAACCCCACCTCATCTGTGGCGGATTCCGGATTCTTTCGCGAGTTGGTGGAGTGGTCGGCCAAGAGGAATATCCTGGTGATAAATGACGTCTCCGGGAACGAGATATGTTACGCAGATCACATCCCGGTCGCTCTTCTGCAGACTAAGGGCGCCCGAAAGCTGGCGGTGGAGATATTTTCCTTTTTCAGCTTGACCGGTGTTGAGTTTGGCTTCTTAGTGGGCGATAGAGGAATAATCTCCCAGGTGAAATCGGTGCAGGAGGCGCTGGGAGCGAAGGTCTCAAAGGCGTCCGTGCTCATGGGTCTGGAGATTCTTAAAAACTATCCACGGATTGCACAAAAGAATAACGAGGAGTTCGCAGCCAGAAAAGACGCCCTGATGAAGGGTCTTTCGCATTTAGGCTGGAAGGCAAGAAAGCCGAAGGCAGGACCTTTCGTGTGGGCTAAGGTGCCGGGAAAATACTCTTCGGTGGGATTCTTCCGCATGCTCTTGAGGAAGACGGGCGTTCTGGTCTGCCCGGGTTTCGGGTTTGGTGAATACGGTGAGGGTCATATCCGGATAGCTCTAAACCTCCCCGCGGGCCAGATTCAGAAGGCCGTGGAGAGAATGGAGAAGCATTCTCACGTGTGGCAAAGAAAGTACAGGCCGAAATCATATAAGTCATGACGGATGACGGATGAACTATGACGAATTGCGAATGATGAATTACCAATTGCCATAAGTTATCATCCTTTCGTCATCCATCATTCGTCATCAGTTATTGAAGCTTTGATCTGTTGAGCTTGATTAATATGGGCGTTATCAGATTACATAACATGACCTTCTACGGGTATCATGGCGTATCCGCAGCAGAGAGGCAGACCGGCAGAAGGTTTGAGGTCGACATCGAGCTGGCGGTAGACATGGACAAAGCCGCCGCCAGCGACAGGCTTCAGGATACGGTGAACTACACTGAAGTCTACCGCACGGTGGAGGAACTGGTGGCGCAAGACAGGTTTTCCCTTCTGGAGACAATCGCGGTGAGGCTGGCGGAGGAGATCCTCAAGAAATTCGAGCCCAGAGAGGTGACGGTGCGGGTGCGAAAGAAGATCCCTCCGGTTCCGGGAAACCTAGACCATATCGAGGTGGAGGTTAACAGAAAACTGAATGCCCACAGGGCCTAGTAACCAAGGTGGTATCAGTGAATGTGACGTCTTTTCTGCCACTGACGGCTCCTTTCTGATTAGCAGGGCATTCATCGAAAACAGCGTTCCGACATGATTGTTTGAAAAAGAGAGAAAAACATTAGCTAATTAGGTACGTCAGATTAACGGCACGGACCTCACCCCCTATCTCCCCTTCAGGGTGTCCTTCGATCCCGAAGATCTCAGGATCGAGGGAAATCCCTTCAGGGTGAACCCCACTCCATTTCATGGAGAGGGGGACGGGGGGTGAGGTAAGAAACATCACTTCCGCTCCCGGTTCAAAAGGGTTTGGGAGTTCTTGGGGGACGCTTTGCTAACTGCCTTTCTAAGTCTGGGGTCGAATTTGGGAGACAGGCTGGGGAATCTAAAGAGAGCGGTTGAGAAGATCGAAGGATCAGATGAAATCGCGGTGAAAAAAATCTCTCCTGTGTACGAGACACAGCCGGTCGGATATGAAGGTCAAGGGTGGTTTCTGAATCTGGTTGTCCAAGTTCAAACGTCTCTCGAGTCGTTTCCCTTGTTGGAGCGCCTCTTGTCTATCGAAGATGAGATGGGAAGGACAAGAGGAAAGAAATCGGGGCCCAGAAACATCGATGTGGACATTTTGCTTTATGACAACCGGATGGTGAACTTAGAAAGGCTTACCATACCGCATCCCCGGATGCACGAAAGAAGATTCGTTCTGGTGCCTCTGGCGCAGATTGCACCCAAGCTTCTGCATCCCCGGCTGAAAAAAAACATCGAGGAGCTTCTGGTATGTTGCCGGGATGGGTCTGGGGTGAGGCCGTACCCGGGAAAAGTATGAATTCTCTTTGCAAGTGGGTTGATTGCCCATTATATTTGTCCAGCGTCCAGAACCGTTGCGATGAGTGAAAAATTGAAAATGGCTGAGATCAACTATATCAACATAGAAGGCGCCATCGGGGCGGGAAAGACCAGCCTGGCCAGAATACTGGCACAGAAGATGGACGCCAGGCTGATTCTGGAGGAGACGGAGGAAAATCCCTTTCTCCCTGACTTCTACAAGGACAGAAGAAGATACGCCTTCCAGACCCAGCTCTTCTTCCTGCTCTCCAGGCACAGACAGCAGCAGGAGCTTTTTGCCACCGACCTGTTTCACAAGAAAACGGTCTCGGATTACTTCTTCGATAAGGACAGGATATTCGCATCCGTTGCATTGGACCAGAGAGAGCTTTATCTTTACGAGAAACTTCTTTCCATCCTGGAAAAAGACGTTGCCCGGCCGGATCTGGTCATATATCTGCAGACCTCCTCGGAGATATTGCTGAAGAGAATAAAAGAGCGCGGCCGTTCTTTCGAAAAGAGCATGGATGCAGATTACCTTAAGGCTTTAAACGAAGCATACAATCATTACTTCTTTCACTACACCAGAACGCCGCTTCTGGTGGTGAACACGGATAGCATAGATTTTGTCCATAATGAGAAGGACTTTGCGGATCTTTTGGACCTGTTAGACGCTCCCATTGTGGGCACCAAATACTACGTATCCCTGGGGGGAGGATGAACCCGGCTTCCCGTCCTTCACCATACGGAGATCCGCAAGATGCGTGAAGACAAGATCACTGTAAAGAGCTTTAAGAAGCTCAAGCAGAGAGGGGAAAAGATAGCCGTCCTTACCGCCTACGATTTCTTCACCGCCCGCATCTTAGATCAAATCGGGGTGGATGCGGTTCTGGTGGGGGATTCGGTGAACATGGTATTCTACGGCTTTTCCAATACCCTTTCCATCACCATGGATCAGATGATATATCACACCAGGGCAGTGAGCTCTTCGGTGAAAAGGGCTCTGGTGCTTGCCGACATGCCATTTCTCTCCTACCAAGCCAGCACCGGGGAGGCCATTCTCAATGCCGGGCGCTTCCTTAAAGAGGGCGGAGCCGACGCGGTCAAGATCGAAGGCGGGCTGGAGATGGCTGACACCATAAAGAGGATAATCGAGGTGGGCATCCCGGTGATGGGACACATCGGGTTGACGCCTCAGTCCATCAACAGATTCGGCGGGTACGTGGTGCGGGGAAAATCAGAGGAGGAGAGAAACTACCTGATCGAAAGCGCCAGGGTACTGGAGGAAATCGGGTGTTTTTCGGTCCTCTTAGAATCAATTCCCAAGGCTCTGGCTGAAGAGATCACTCGCGCCGCCGGAGTTCCCACAGTCGGGATCGGGGCAGGAGTCGAATGCGACGGTCAGGTTCTGGTGGTAAACGACGTCCTGGGTCTGTTTGAGGATTTCAAGCCCAAGTTCGTGAGACGATATGCGGAGTTGGGAAAGGAGATAAGGAGGGCCTGCAAGAACTTCTTAGATGACGTGAAATCCGGGAAATTCCCGTCGGAGGAAGAAACCTACTGAAGAAAATTCAAAGTTAAAAAAGCAAAAATCAAAATTTCAAATCAAAATTCAAAGTTCATAGATTCCAAGACTTAACCAGGTTTTTTGGAAAGGGGGAAAGCCAGAGAGGTTCTTCTGGAGTGTCACGCCCCGCCTGGGTGGGATCTGCGAGTCCGGCGCATTGACAAAAGCACTTTATACGTTTCGCCTGACGGTTCGACTTTGCTCCCTTCGGCCTTGCTCAGGGACAGTGAGCGAAGCCGAACTGTCACCGTCCTGTCTTCGACTCCGAGGTCGCTCAGACTCGAGGAGAGTTTGCCGAAGGAAGGCGAACACTCCAATTCGTACTCCTTATGGTTTCTCAGATATCCCGAATCTCTTTTTTCCGCTTGCCGAAAAGTGATTTTTGAACTTTGAACTGTCCGTAGGATCCAAATTCGGACAATTTCGGATTTTTCACTTTGAACTCTTAATTTCTTAATCCATGCAATTAGTCACATCGTCCAAAAGGATGCAAAAGCTCTGTGGGGAGCTTAAACGGAAGGGGAAGACCATAGGTTTGGTTCCCACCATGGGCTACCTGCACCAAGGCCACCTGAACCTCGTTCGGATTGCAAAAAGTAAGTCTGACGTTCTGGTGGTGAGTGTATTTGTCAATCCCACTCAGTTTGGGCCGGGCGAGGATCTCAGAAGCTACCCCAGAGATTTCAAAAGGGACAAACTGCTGCTGGAGGAGGAAGGATGTGACTTTGTTTTCGCTCCCCGAATGAAGGATATGTACCCGGAAGGCTACCTAACTCATGTGACCGTGGAAAAAATCACAGGCAAATTGGAGGGGAGAACCAGGCCGACCCATTTTCGAGGGGTGACCACTATCGTGGCAAAGCTCTTCAACATCGTCCAGCCCGATAGCGCGGTATTCGGCCAGAAGGATGCCCAACAGGCAGTGGTTTTGAAGAAGATGGCGGATGATTTGAATTACGGGATAAAGATGATAATTGCTCCTACCGTCCGGGAAAGGGATGGACTTGCCCTAAGCTCACGGAATATGTATCTCTCCAGGGAGGAGAGAAAACAGGCGGCAGTTTTGTATGAGTCGCTTCGCGAGGCAAAAAAGTTGATCGGCAGAGGCGAAAGAAGCGCCAACAGGATCATCTCCCGGATGAGGAACATGATCAACAAACAGTCTTCAGCCGAGTTAGACTACATCGCCATTACCGACGCCCGAACCCTGGAGCCCTTGAAAAGGCTGAAAGGCCAGGTTCTTATCTCCCTGGCTGTTCGGTTTGGAAAGGCAAGGTTAATAGATAATATCAAAGTGAAAGTGAATTGAGCCTTTTTGTTCCATCGGGATTCTGCAATCCCGACGCAACAAGTACCCGTATCTTAGGTTTCAGTAAATCTGCTCAAAGAGGCGGGGGAACTCGACGTAAAAGCAATAAGGAACTGGGTCAAAGAAAAACGCTTGCCTCTGGCGCATATTCACATTAACTGGCAAAAAAACCGAGGCTGTCAACGGATGGAACGGATTTAACGGATCAAATTTTCTCTCGCAGCAATTATTTTCAATGAGGCTATCATGTTGGTAACACTCTACAAGTCCAAGATCCATCGAGCCAAGGTCACCGAGGCCAATCTGAATTATGAGGGGAGCATAACCATCGACAAGAGGCTCTTGGAGGAGGCGAACATTCTCGCCAACGAGAAGGTTCAGGTGGTAAATCTCAACAACGGTGCCAGATTCGAGACCTATGTCTTCGTGGGGAAGGAGGATTCCGGAACCATCTGCTTAAATGGTCCGGCAGCAAGATTGGGACAGGTGGGGGACCTGCTGATAGTCATCTCCTACTGCCACCTGGAATTTGAGGAAGCGAAAAAATATCAGCCTAAGGTAATCTACGTCGACGACAAGAATAAGATCACCCAAAAGAAGTAACTACCCGGCAGGTTCAGGTTAGAATGGACTGAAATACCGGGTTACCTTCGCGACGAATGGTGACGCATTCTAAACCAACAGCAGCGGTCATAATGGCGGCGGGGAAGGGGACGAGGATGAAGTCTGAAATGCCCAAGGTGCTCCACAAATTGGGTGGAAAGCCGATGGTGGAGTACGTTGTCAACACCGCCAAAGAGATAGGGGCCGAGAGGATTCTCCTGGTAGTAGGGCACAGGTGGGAGCAAGCCAAAGACGCGCTGAAACATCTGGGACTTGAATTCGTAGTTCAAAAGGAGCAACTGGGAACCGGACACGCGGTTCTGCAGACTAAAAAGCTGCTGTCCAATTTCCAGGGTGACGTGCTGATTCTATCCGGCGACGTTCCCCTGCTGAGGTCGGGTACTTTGAAAACGCTCCTTGACGAACATAGGAAAAAGAGAGCTTCGGCCACGGTTTTGACCGCCATCCTGGATGATCCCGCCGGGTATGGAAGAATAGTCAGAGACGAAACGGGATTGGTGCAGGAAATCGTGGAGGAGAAGGACGCTGATGCCGATCAAAAGAGAATAAGGGAGATCAATACCGGCACCTTTTGCTTTGACAGAGCCTCCCTGTTTTCGGCATTGGGGAAGGTCACCAACGATAACGAACAAGGAGAATACTACCTGACTGATACCCTGAAGCTCCTGCGAGAAGGCAAATCTCCAGTGTGCGGGGTGGTGGTAGCCGATCCTAAAGAAACCCTGGGGATAAACTCCGAAAGGGAGCTTGAGAAGATGGAGAAGCTCCTTCTGGCCCGCGGGCTCGACCAAACGACGACCCCGCCTTAGGCGTATGTCCTTATGCCCGGTCAGGGAGGGCGTTTTTTGCCTTCGAAAGTTTTTCAAAGGTTCCCGAGAGAAAAGCATTGACAGACTTTGAGGAAGGTTCTATATTCCTTCTTGCAGATCGGTCATACGGAGGTGATTTGGATGAGACAGGCGAATAAAAAGTTCCTACTTTCAGTGGTTGCCTTGATGTTTTGTCTACTTTTGTCTTCAGCTCAGGCCTCTGACATAAACTCTCAGGATAAGAATCTTCTGGGTTTCGAATCGAACTCCAAGAGTTTCAGCCTTCTTGATCCCCAAAGACTAAAGATGAATCACAGTTACTCGTTTTCCTACTTCTCCAACGGGAGAACCAGCGGGAGCTTTGGCGTATACACCACAACCCTGAAATACCAACTTTCGAATCCCTTGAGCGTGGCCCTGAGTCTGAATTATTTGCACCAGCCCCTCTCAGTGTTCCGGCGGGATGCTCTGACGGTAAAAAACGGAATTTTGCCCAACTTTCAGTTGCACTATAGACCAAGCAGCAGCTTTTCCCTGTGGATAAACGTTATAACCCTTCCTCCCGCATATGGCCTGGGAAACGAAAATTTCTGGCGGGAGCGGGAAAGGTAAGATTTTACTCATCCGCAGGGTCCAATAGACCCGATGACAGTTTTTCCCGATCAAACTTTTCAAATCTAACACAGAAACTTAAAGAAGTCTCCTCTGCTCCTTAAGTAAGGGTTGCATCTTAAGGCGGATGTCCAAGAAAAAGAAAAGAAGAAAAGTCTATAGGTATTACCGCAGAAAAAGACCGAAGAAAGTAAGTTGGCGGACGTATCTGGGCTCCCGGTTGCTGGAGATTACCATAGCTTTCGCGGCCATTCTCCTTCTATTATATGCCTTCTCGTTGTACAAGAGATGGAGTCAGCCTGAAGCTAAAGAGCAGAAAGAGCTGGTGTTCGCTCGCACTCAGATTCTTGATGGATTCCAAAAGGAAGGCGTGGCCGAGAAGGTGGCAGAAAAACTGGAGGGGTTGCGAGTGCATAATGTCGTATATCAGATCGTGGAGATCGGGAAGTTGGATGACTCCGCGCCACGGGAGAGCCTGATTCTCGATCGGCTGGGATGCAAAGAAAAGGACGCGCCGTCCGAGACCGCTCTGCTTGCCGCTGAAGCTCTGGGCTTTGACCAGGGAAGGGTGATATGCAAGAAACTGGAGAATAATTACCACGCGATCTCGTTGACCATTGTGATAGGCGACGATTGGGAAAAACTCCTACCGGCAAGCTGAAGAGACATAGCCATTCAACCAATTTCGAACAAGTCAAAAACCGCCAGCAAAAAGGAGGAAAAAGACCTTTTGAAGATAACGCCCAGGAGACTGGCACGCCTGGCAGGCCAATTTGCCCTGGAGAAGAAAGCTCTTGACGTGAAAATCTTAGACCTGCGTAAACTCTCCTCTGTCTGCGATTTCTTCGTAATCTGTTCAGCCAGCGTTGACGTTCAGGCCAAGGCTATCGCGGATTGGATCACCGAAAACCTGCGGCAGCGGGGAATAAACTACTGGCACAGCGAAGGATATCAGGCCTGTCGGTGGATTCTCCTAGATTATGTGGACGTGGTCGTACATATATTTCTTCCCCAAGTCAGAGAATTCTATGGACTGGAGAGTCTATGGGGGGACGCAAAGATGGAGGAAGTTACTGAGGAGACAATAGCTGGCAAAAGGTCCAAGGCGAAAGGCCCCGGTTCCTCGGAACGTTAGCGGTCCGGCTCCCTAATCGCAGCGAGAATCTCTGGGGAGGTGCGGGAGAGAATGACCCAAACGTAAAGCCAGTGTCACCCAGCCTGGCGGTAACCTGTGGATTCGGGAGCAGGTTCGCCAAATGACGACAATCTCAAGTACGATCCGGATGACCATAACGAGGTAAAACTTCGAAAGGGGAGGTCGATATAATTAATAACAAGGCTAACACGAGACAAAGGAAAGTTAACTCCGAGGGGTAGTATCACTCGTTCTAAGTATCGAACCCCATCTAAGGTCTTACCCAAAGGATAGATTCAATCCGACAAGTTGCATACATAGAGTCATCATGCGGGCTTTGAAGCTTTGGCGGTGAACTTTTTGGATGACCCGGCGCCAAGTAGGGCCAGCCGTGAACATAAAGAAACCTCGGGACATCTTGGTTGTCTTCCTTCTCTTGAACCTTATTGTGAAACGAGCAAACGGATAGTGATTGAAACCTTGTCGGAACAGAAATCTTCTGAAACAGGACAATTATAACACGAAAGGAAAGGTGTGAACAAATGGACATAGTAGAACTTAAAAGCAAGACCATTTCGGAGCTTCTGGATTTAGCGGAGGATCTGGAAATCCCGGGTCTGTCCGGCTTGAGAAAGCAGGAAATGATTTTCAAGATACTGGAAGCCAAAACCGAAAAAGACGGTTTCATCTTCGCGGAAGGAGTCCTACAGATCCTGGACGAAGGTTACGGTTTTTTGCGATCACCAGATTACAACTACCTTCCGGGACCGGACGACATATACGTCTCCCCGTCCCAGATAAAGCGTTTTGATCTGAGCACCGGCGACACCATCTCCGGCCAGGTGAGACCTCCCAAGGAGAACGAGAAGTACTTTGCCTTGCTCAAGATAGAGGCGGTCAACTTTGAAAATCCTGAGGTGGCGAAACACAAGGTACTCTTTGATGCCCTCACTCCCCTCTATCCGGAGAAGAAGATAAAGCTGGAGACAGCCGCTGACGAAGTCTCGATGCGGATCATGGATCTTATGACCCCCATAGGCAGGGGACAGCGGGGGTTAATCGTCTCTCCGCCCAAGGCGGGCAAGACCATGCTTCTTCAGAAGATCGCCCACGGCGTTACCACCAACCACCCGGAGATAAAGCTGATCGTGTTGTTGATCGATGAAAGGCCGGAGGAGGTTACCGATATGAAAAGGTCGGTCACTGGTGAGGTGATCAGCTCCACCTTCGACGAGCCAGCAGACCGCCACGTCCAAGTGGCGGAGATGGTGCTGGAGAAGTCCAAGAGACTGGTGGAGCACGGAGGCCACGTGGTGATTCTCCTGGATTCCATCACCCGCCTGGCCCGGGCAAACAACGCCGTTGTCCCTCACAGCGGGAAGATACTCTCCGGTGGAGTGGATTCCAACGCGCTGAAAGGACCCAAGAGGTTCTTCGGAGCTGCCAGAAACATAGAGGGGGGGGGAAGCTTAACCATCATAGGAACCGCCTTAGTGGAGACCGGGAGCAGAATGGATGAGGTGATCTTCGAGGAGTTCAAGGGAACCGGCAACATGGAGATGGTTTTAGACCGAAGGCTCTCCGACCGCCGTGTCTTCCCGGCCATGGACATCAATCGCTCAGGCACCAGAAAAGAAGAGCTCCTGCTGTCTCCAGAGGATCTCAGGAAAGTGTGGATATTGCGGAAGTTCCTGAACGAGATGAATTCCGTGGAGGCCATGGAGTTTCTGCTTGACCGCATCAGCAAGACCAAAAACAATGCGAAATTCTTGGAGTCGATGAAAGATTAAGGGTCTTTCTTGTCGCAATTCTCTTTGACTACAATCCTCCAACGCTGATCCTCCTCTCCATCAGTTTCAGGACTGTTCAGTTGGTTTTCCGCAAGATCGGGAAGATAAGACATCTCTATCTCGGGGAACAACTTGTAAAAACCTGTCAGAAGTTCTTCGAAAAGCATTGACAAAATCAAAAATTATCTTAAATTGGATCTAGAGCATAAGAGCAGCTTGGGTTGAGTTCAGCTTGAAAGAGGCGAATTTTGCTGCTTCAGTGCAGTAGTCTTCTGTCTGGAGCGTGGTGGTTGTTTTCTTGATGAATCTAACGTCTGAAATTCGGCTTTAAGGTCGACGGAAGCGTTGCCGAATGAACAAATGTCGTCCTCGCGTGAGGCGTATGTGAAAATGTAAACTATTTTGATCGAATTTATGTCATTAATTCTAATCCAATACAAGAGGAGATAGGCATGAGCCAATCAAAACCGATTATCAGGGTTTGGATTGCGGTCTCCGTGCTGCTTTTGGCAGCTCTCTTATCGCCTGCGCAGGTGAGCTCGCAGGGAAAGGATGCGACCCAAGTCCGGTACACGGCGGAGTTTTCGCTGGATGATCTCTCTTTCGATAAGCTTCTTGGCTACGACGTGGTGGGACTGAGGAGCGGCTCTTATCCGGACGATCTGGGGAAACCGATGCTGCCGTCAGTGGAGCTGCGAATCGCACTTCCGGCGGGAATGGCGGTCCAGGGTATTCGGGTTGCGGAGGCTGTCCAGGAGGAGATTTCAGGTGATTTTAACGTCCTTCCGGTCCAGCCACCCAGAACGATAGGAGATTCAGGGGAGGATATTGCTTTTGTCGAACCCGACCCTCAGATTTATTCCTCCGGCCAGCCCTATCCTTTAGAACTGGTCAAGTTTGTCCGTCAGGCCGATTTGGCCGGACAGGGCTTGGCCATACTTCAACTCAATCCCGTACAATGGGTTCCTGCAGAAAAGAAACTCATCCTTTACACCTCCGTCAGTTTTGTCATCCAGGGAGTGGGTGGATATGAGTGCAGCCATTACCTTTCACCAAACACCTCGGAGAGAGGCAGGAGAACCTATGAGGTGATGGTCAAGGATCTGGTGCAAAACCCTGAGGCTGTCGAGCTGCGCACCGGTTTGATGGACAAGTCGACCGCACTGGAGGGCGGCCCCTTTGACCACGTGATCATCACCGGCCCCCTTCATGCTGCATGGTATGAACCGCTGGTCGAGTGGCACAATCAGAAGGGCGTCCGGGATACGGTGATTACCACCGACTGGATTTCCGCCAACTACAGTGGAAGCACTGACCAGCAGAAGATCCGCAACTTCGTCATTGACGCTAATACAAACTGGGGAACCTTCTATTTTCTCTTAGGTGGCGAACACGGGACCGTTCCCTTTTATTACAGAAGCTACTCCCAGGGTAGTATCCCCAGCGATCAATACTATTCTGATTTCAACGACAACTGGGTTCACGATGTCTTTGTGGGCAGAGTCACTGCTGAAAGTTCATTCGAGATCAACATATTTGTATACAAAATCTTGAAATACGAAAAGGATCCTCCTCGGACAGACTACCCCCTAAATGTTTTGCTCCTGGGAATGGACTATGACGACTTCACGCCTGTTGAAAATCTGAAGAAAGATATTGATAACAACTACCTTCCCCCGCGCTTCAACGTCACCAAGGTATACGACAGCGATGCCTTCCCGCCCAGCCATAAAGAGGCATTCATTGACGCCCTTACCGCGGGCCAAAACCTGGTGAATCATGCTGATCACTGCAACATCACCATCATGGGCACAGGTTCCCATCATCATGACTCGCATATTGGTATCACGGACGTGCAGAATCAGATAAACAATTACAATCAGCTTTCCATAATAACGACTCCCGGGTGCCACCCGAACCACATGGACTCCGAGGACTGTATCGCTGAGTATTTCGTCATCCACACCAACAACAAAGGAGCGGTAGCGTTCAACGGCAATACGCGCAATGGCTTGTACTATTCGGGTCAGTGGAACAGCCTCTCCAACACGTTGGACCGAGAGTGGTGGGTTTCTCTGTTTAGCCGCAACAAATACCATCTTGGTCAGACCCTGGCGGACGCCAAGAATCATTACCCTAATGGTAATTCTACCCTGCAGTACTGCGAATGGGAATTCAACCTTTTGGGCGAGCCGGAGATGCCCATCTGGACGGATGAGCCTGACAGCTTTGCGGTGGACTGCCCCTCCACTCTCCTGAAGGGGAAAATAGCCTTCCCGGTACACGTCGAGGATTCGACCACGCATGCCCCCGTGGAGTCGGCTTATGTTTGTCTGTGGAAAGAGGGCGAGGTTTATCTGACCGGATATACGGATGTCAACGGGGACATCACCCTCAATCCGGCACCGGCCACGATAGGAAGTCTGTGGGTGACCGTCACCAAGCACAACTACATCCCTTCCCAGCAGGTAGCCACCATGGACTACATCTGCGGCGACATCAACGTTCCGGGGGGTGACGGGGTGGTGGACGTAGGCGACGTGGTATACCTGATCTGTTACCTGTACCGGGGCTGCCCGGAACCCAGTCCGGTAGAGGCGGCTGACTGTAACGCGGACGACGTGGTTAACGTGGCAGACGTAGTCTGCTTGGCAAACTATCTCTATAGAAATGGTTATCCGCCCTGCTCGCCTCCATAGACGGAGCCCGGCAGACTAAGAGGGAATTCTAAAATCCAGGTCGGACGGCGATTTGGCTGGCAAAGTCGTCCGACCTCTTTTTTTGTCCAGCGACGACATCAATCATAGGAATCATGGGGCTAATACCGGTTGAAGGACCCAAGGAGACGGCTGCCAGTTCTCTTCGGTGATGAATGCGCCCGGTTCAGGCCTACTCGCGGTTCTCAAGACGGCTGGCGTGGTTTGACCCTGTTTTGCCCTCTCATCCGTCTGATCCGCTGGCATCAACCGTACGGTTCCTGCCGCTGACCGTTCTCTCTTCGTTATCTTTCCCCTCTTCTCTTTAGACTGGCTCTTTCAACCGGCAGAGAGTAGGCCCCCGGCCCTTTGCTCTCGAAACGTCCAAACCTCAAGCCAGCCTGAAGGGCTGAATGAGGTTCGCCTAAAACCTACCGGGTTTCTAAATTCTCAAGGATTTGTGCCGATATCAAAATTTAGAGCCAAAGCGACACAATCTAACAGGAAACTGCCAGGTCCAAAGGCCATTAATCTTAAAGTCAGAGGGGAGAAAATCATGACGAGGAAATATTTCAGTTTTTCCGGCGTATTTGGCTGGTCAACTTTGGTCTTCCTATCAATCTCGTTGATGATGATGGGATGTTCCGAGAAGTCGACCAAGGATAGTGAAACGGTGGTGCTGATCAAATCGCTTTCCATCGCCCCGTCTGACGAGATTCAAAAAGGACAGACGGGTGTGGTGAATGTGGTGGTGGAAGACGATGCTGATCGACCGGTCTCCGGTGTCCAGGTCTCTTTCTCTGTCACTCCTGCCGCCGTGGGCTACTGTACTCCGTCGGTGGATACAACTGATGCCAACGGTTCTGCCGCCAGCATCTTCACTTCCACCGACTTCGGCACCGCCACCATCCAGGTGAACGTCCCGGGCGTTGCCTCCAGAAGCGTCCAGATCAAGGTGGTGACCTCCGGAGGAGCTATCAAGCCACTGGATATCGAGGTAACCCCAGCCTGGCTGCCAGCCGATGGGATTTCAACGTCCACCGTGAAAGTCACCGTCACCGACACCACCGGCAATCTGGCTGAGGACGGCACCATAGTAAAGTTCGCCGCAGGAGAGAAATTCGACGACACCGACGGTGACGGCTATTTCACCGAGGGGATAGACATGCTGAAGTACGACGTCAATCAAGACGGCCGCTGGAATTCCATGGGATTTATACCCTCCTACGTCCTGACTCAGGACGGTGAAGTCGAGGTTACTTACATTGCCGGGGTTCGGACCGGAACCGTTTATCTAAAGGTTACCTCCGAGCCTGACGGAAATGTGCTTCAGGAGGACGCGAGCCTGCTTTTGGTTCCCACCGACACGGTGGCATACATCGTTTTGATGCCGAACAATCCCAGGATCCAGGTGCGGGGTACCGGTGGAATGGAAGCGACTCAGGTGAGAGCCATATGTTATGACGATAACGGCAACCGAGTGGGCGCCGACTGGTCGGTTGAGTTTTATATCATAAATGGCCCGGGTGGAGGGGAATCGCTCAACGGCGTGGCTCAGGATTCGATTACCGTGAAGACCGACGCTTACGGCGAGGCGACGGTAACCCTCTCCAGCGGCACTAAATCCGGCGCGGTGAGGCTGAGAGCCAAGGTGGGAGCAGTTCTCTCTTATTCCTCCATAGTCACCGTCTGCGCCGGACCGCCGGCGGACATATCTCTGGGCGTCACCCCCTGTAACATCAGGGGATGGGATAAAGATTGCGTGGAGGCAAGCATCTGCGCCTGCGTGGTTGATGTGTACGGGAATCCGGTGCCGGATTCCACCTCGGTCCATTTCGGAACTGAAGAGGGAATGGTGCACTGCTGTGACAAGACCAAGCAGGGCTGTGCATACACGATATATCTCTCGGGTGACCCCAGAAACGACGGGTTGGCCCACATCTGGGCAGAGACCTGGGGAGCGGATGGAGTGGTGGCCGACACCACCATACTGATAGTCTCCGGACCTCCGGCCAGCGTAACCTTCCTTTACTATCCCCTGAATCTGTTAGCGGACGGGGTCTCCAAAGGTGACGTGATGGTAGAGGTGCTGGATGTCAACGACAACTTTGTCTTAGATCAGACCCCGGTTGAGATGAAGACCACTTTTGGCTCGGTGCTCTCCGGAGCGACCAGGGATGGTTGTTATGCCAGTCTGTATGAGACCGAACTGATTAGTCAGGTCCTGCAGCAGGACTACTCGGTACCCGATCCACATGAGGACGACGGAATCGGGGCGGTAAACGTCCTGACCGCCAAATCGGGATTTGCGTCCGCCTGGGTAAACGTGAATTTCCTCACGGGAACCACCTACAGCAAGAACAGCGAGATCGATATCGAGGCTACCATACCGCATGGTTTCACGGTGCCGGTGGTGGTGTTGATCAAAGACCGTTACGGTAATCCGCTGGGCGGGCATCACATCGTGGCCGATCACACCAACACCTTCGGCGGAACGGTGGCTGGAGATGCCTACACCAACGAGTTTGGCGAGGCAACCGGCTTCACCTTCACCGCCAGCAGCGACTTAGCGGTAGAAAAGGGAATGGTCTCCTTCTGTGACTTAGATCCCAGAGGAGGAGTTTGCATCGCCGTGAAAGTGGAGATATCAGAAGACTGAGGAAGGAAGGGAATGCACCTCATGAAAAGGCCCTCCGCATCCTGCGGGGGGCCTTTTTTCTTTAGCTTTTTCCACTTTTCACCTCCATTCGCGAGAGGAGAAGCCAGCGGCGGGTATGGAAGATTTCCACCCAGAGCTGTCAACGGATGAAACGGATTGAGCTAATAGAGAGAAGAGTAAAAATACCGTACGGGTTCGAATGGGGGCATCCGCTGACAGGTCTGGCTCCCCTGCTTCACTGCCTGTCTTCCCCCTCCACAGGTCGTGGCTGAAAATCTCTGATCTCTACCGGCAGAGTCGAAAACTCATCAACTCCGTTTCTGGAGAGCCTGGCTTTAAATATCACACTCTTTCTTGTCTTAGCTTTGCGCTGGTCAAAAACGAAATTCCCCAAGCTGTAGACAATTACGCCGTTCTTGTATTTCTCTATCTCCTGAAGCACGTGGGGGTGATGCCCTAAAATCAAATCTGCACCTGCATCTATCAACTGATGCGCCACGTTGATTTGAAACGAATTAGGCTTCTGGCGATACTCGTCGCCCCAGTGTACAGAGACGACGATTACATCCGCCTTTTTCTTGAGCTTCTCGATTGCCTCGATGGCCCGGCCTGAGTCGTAGAACGCTATGGCAGGCTGGTCCTTTTTGAGGACTATCCAATCCATGGGATAGGCGTTAAATGCCAGAAAGCCAATTCTTGTGTTTTTCAGGTTAAAGATGGCCGGACGGAGAGCTTGAGCAGTGGTCTTTCCCGCTCCGGTGAACTTTATTCTCTCTTCGCTCAAGAATTCGATGGTGCTTACAATCCCTTTCCTTTCACAGTCGAACATGTGGTTGTTTGCCAGAGAGACCACATCGAATCCGGCGAAGGATAAGCCTTTGGCATCCTCGGGCCTGATGCAGAAGTTGTTGTTCTTAAAATTCCGTTTTGCCCTTGGGGAGATGGCGCATTCCAGGTTGCAGAAAGCAATGTCAGCCTGCCCGGTGATCTCCCGGATTTTTTCAAAGGGATAGAAAGATCCTTCCTCTATGATCTTCTTGTTTACTCCCCGAGCCAGCATCACGTCTCCCACAGCCACCAACTCTATGAACCAGGTTTCTTCCAACAGAGCTTCATAATCCGCCACCCTCCGGGCGCCGGGGCCACCGTAGATGCCCATATCAGAAGGCCCACCATCCGGATCAGTGAAGACCGAATCGCCTGAGTCGAGCGCAGGCGAACCCGGCATCAGCCGAAAATCTATTTTGCCCCTGAAGAGAGGATCTG
The DNA here is from genome assembly GCA_049679185.1 of Candidatus Zixiibacteriota bacterium. Classification (GTDB taxonomy): domain Bacteria; phylum Zixibacteria; class MSB-5A5; order MSB-5A5; family SM1-73; genus SM23-73-3. The sequence goes on along the minus strand of JBAUFO010000234.1, from coordinate 14,058 downwards.
CTGAGATGTTACCGTCCCTTCCGGTGAGATCGTTCATGTCCCGGTAGTCGCCTTCCTGGTTGCCCCAGACGATGTTGTGAGATATGACGAAATTCTCCGACTTCCCGTACATCCAGATTCCCACGCAGGGGCAGACCCATTCTTTCCTCCATCCGTTCTCGGTGACGATATTATTTATGAAAGTCCCCCGAGCGGTCTCGCTCCAAGGGGCAAAGCCACAGTTACCGTTTCTGGTAATCACGTTGTTGGATGCTTCCATGAAGGAATTTCCTGTGGCGATTATCCCCCAGCCCAGATTATCGTACACCGCGTTGTTTCTTACAACAGCCCGCGAATCGCCGAACGTACCGATTCCCTTCCAATAGCCGGAGACATGGTTACGATAGACCGTGGCGGTGGCATCCCAGGTGATTCCGATTCCCGCTCCTCTACCGTCACAAATCAGGTTGTCTGCAATGTAGGCGTTGGCCCCCCGATACAGGGCAACTCCATCCCAGCCATTGTTCTCTATGATGTTGTCTAGGATGAAAAGCTCTGAATTCTCCCTTCCGAACACCCCACCAATGCCCACCACAACGTCTTCGAGTTGATGTGTGTTATCCGCGATCTTAACGTCTTTAACAGTCACCGTGGAAAACTTTGCCACCACCCCGGCATCTGTGGCATTCCCATCCGGGTCGCGGACCCCACCGGTGATGGTCAGGTGAGTTATCATGGACCCGCGGCTGTGCTCGAAGAGCACACCGTATCCCGCTTTTGTGACAAGAATCGTGCTGTCAACTCCACTGCCCACGATTTCAAGCGTCTTGCCTTTGATCAAGAAACCCCTGGTGGCTTTGACATCGGTCCTGTGCTCTTCGCAGTTCCCGCAGAGCTCCTCAAGATACGAATCCGGATGAGCTTCATACGTTCCAAGCATCAAGAGAATCCTATCCCCATTCGAAGCAGAGTCTATGGCGGCCTGAAGGTCGCGGAAAGGATCGATCTGGGAACCTGTGCCAGGTTTGCCGTCACTTAGGTCGTCGACATACCAGGTTTCAGATTGGGCGACAGCTGGCACCCCTATGAGAATTAGCGCAAGCCATAAGGCCATTGAAAGCTTGATCATTCATCTCTCCCATTGTCGATAGTGGGGGCGGGATGAATTCCCGCCCCTATGGGCGATGACAACTCTTCTATCATAGGGCAGGGCATTCAGCCCTGCCATTACAGTTTTCGAATTGCCTTTGGAATCCGTGAATTCAGTATGTTCACAGATCAGTGCGACCTAAGCCGCAGATAAAACCGCACCAGCCCCGCCAGGTCGGGGTCTACGCTTTGCTCCGACAAACTGGTGCACTCCCCTTTTGGGTTTTCCTCCTGCCCGCATGCCCACTTAGGGGGCGGCGAGGCGAGCTTTCTCGGTGACTTTCTCCAGTGCCAGCTCCTTCTCCTTGAAATGCTGGTTTAAATCCTTAAGCGTGACCCACGCGCCACAGGTTACCCCCAAGTAGGTGACGAAAAACCTCCACAGGACGGCGAATACCGGTAAGTAACCAGTGGGGACGATGGCGGACATCAAAGTGACCGAACTGATCTCGGCAATTCCGCTTGCTCCCGGTGTGGGGGAGAAGTAGAGAATAAAGAACTGGATGATCTGGAGATACATCACCTGCATGAAACTGACATCCAGCCCCAGACCTTTCAGAATCACAAAGGCAATAAGGTATTTGTTGAAATAGATTGCGACGGTCACAAGGAAGCTAATGGACAGAATTAGCTTTTCCTTCCGGAAGAAATGCTGCAGGTAGAAGCGAAGTTGTACCACCTGGTCTTTGAGCTTCTCCGAGATCTCCGTCTGCTTCTCCTGGTTCTTTCTCCAGATTGCTTTCGTGATCCAGGAGAAGATACTAAACAGGAAGCCTAAAGACTCGGGTTTCACCACCAGGAATACCGCCAGCAGGGAGACTACGGAAAATACCAGAAAGCTGTAGCGAATCAAGAAAGCCAGACCTCTTGGGAAAAGGCCTCCGTCGGTGAAGAGGAATACAGCAAGGAAACCGAGAAAGAAGAAGGACATGGATGAGAAGAAGTTGATCAGACTGACCGACATGGCGCCGGAGAGGGGAACCCCCCGCCGGGTGAGAATGTAAAGCTGTGCCGGCCCGCCCCCCGTATTTGACGGAGTGACCGCGGCAACAAAGATGTTGGCCAGATTGGCCTTGATGCAGTCAAGCAGGCTGATCTTTTTCAATATCTCCTTGGTGAAGAAGACATAGATGCGCAAACCACCCAGAAAAAAGTCCACGGCAACCAGCAGGAGTGCCAGAAGCAAAAATTGGGCCTTGACCGACTGCAAAGCCTTAAGACTTTCACCCGTGGTGGTGAAGAAGAATATGGTGGCAAAGCCCAAGAGGCTAAGGAGAGCAAACAGCCGGAAGCCCTTGATTATATGCTTTTTGTCAAAACTCAGTTCCATTCCCGTCACCGTTTCCCGAAATGATTCTGCCTAAGGTATTCTTGACTCCGTTCCAGGTGTAGAAACACTCCACCTCCCCGCGGCAGCCGTACCAGCAAGCCTTGCACCTGTTTTCTCTCTGTTTCCGCAGGAGCGCTTTCTTGAGTTCGTCGATTCCGACGGTTCTAATGTTACCCACCGGATTCTGCATATCCTCCACACACTTGGCTATGTCTCCTTTGTGATCGATATTGAAAAAGGACCTGCCCGCCTGACAGCCGTCGATGCCCTCCCTGAAGAAATCATCGTACCTTCTCAGGTACTCCTGGCTGGACTTGAAGTTTGAATATCTTCTTTTCAACTTCAGCAGGTGATCGGAAACATCTTGGGTGATGGTATGATCCGTTATCCCGGCATCATCATGCCCGTCTGTCTTTATGTGCGCATACGGCTGAAGGGTGAATTCGGCCCTCAGTTTCTTGGCCAGGATTATCAGCTTCTCCATCTCATCTAAGTTTTCTTTGAGGAGGACGGCGGTGATATTGACCTTCTGAAGCTTGTTGATCTTAGCTTCCACGAAGTGCTTCACTGCCGCGACTGCTCTTTTGAAGGCTCCCTCTTTACCTCTATTCTCATCGTGCTTTCTCTCATCGGCAAAATCCAGCGAGATCACCGCGCCCATTAGCCCGGATTGAAAAAGCCTTCTGGCTATCTCCGACGTGACCAGCCACCCGTTGGTGGTTATGAAGGGGAAATGATAAGCAGCCACAGCGGAGACTATTCCGGGCAGATCTTTTCTGATTAAAGGCTCTCCCCCTGCCAGGGAGATGAACATCGGCCCCAACCTCTTCAGCTTCCTCGAACCCAGGGCGAATTCTGAGACGGGGAGTTCGTCCTCCTTCCTGGTTCTCATCTTCCAGTAGCCACAAAAGGAACATTGGAAGTTACAACGGTAGGTCACCTGCCAGGAGCAGTAAAGGGGGCTTTTTGAGAGATATGAGAGTGCTAAGTCAAGCGATTTCCTGTAAAGGTCAGCTCGGCTCACTGAAGATCTTCCTCCCCGTCCCGGGATCGATTCGGATACAGAATTTTAACTTTCAGGAATGTACGAAGATCAATTCTTCTTTGTCAAGGAAAATATCTTGCGGGAGGAATGGGTGGACGTAATCCCTTGTGTATTATTACATTCCGTCATATTCCCGCCAAAACGTGAGTTGGCCAGCCCACGATAAGGTAGCCCCCCCGTACGGGCGAGAGATTGTGAAAACCTCACCCCTTTCCCCTGTCTCGTTGCTGTTTTTCGGCTGTCGGGGAACAATTGGCGGTGGCACGGCGTCGTCGTGGAGCTGGAGCTTCGGAACCAGAACCTAACTTAAGTTAGGTTCTGGTTCCTACTCAACGGATACACTGCAACTGACCGCTAAAAGAGCAAAACCTTGTTAGCTGGCGCAGAGTCCTAGGGGAAGACGATTCGCAACTCGAGGAAAGGGGTTAGGCCTTCTTAGAGACCTCTTGCTCCAGAAGTCTTTTGTTGTAGAAAGAGATGATGTCCGATCTTCTTAAGATGCCCAGGAGCTTCTTGGGATTATGTTTATCTACTACGGGCATTCCGTCCAAGTCCCGCACTGCGAATTTGGAGAGAGCGGAAGCTAAGTTCTCGTCGACGGTGATGGTGGGGGGGCTGTGTGACATGATGTCCTCGACGATCACCAGATGCTCCAGGACGCTTTTGGTGACCACCGATCGGATATCCTGGAGGGTCACTATCCCCTCCAATTCCCCCTTGCGGTTCAACACCGGAAACACGTTCTCCCGGCTTTGCTCCACAAACCGGAGAAGCTGGGAAAGGGGCATGTCTTGAGGAACGGTCTGCCAGCTGGTGGACATGACCTCCTGGACCGAGATGCCTTCCAGCAGGGTCCGGTCCTTCCCGGCCTTTAGGGTTATCCCTCTGCGGCTCAGCTTCAAGGTGTATATAGAGTCCACAAGCAGCTTGTTGGCAACAAGGGTGGCTACGACCGAGGCTAACATCAATGGGAGAATGATCCTGTAATCGCCGGTCAACTCAAAGATGATGAGCATGGCAGTGATGGGTGCGTGAGTGGTGCCGGCAACCACAGCACTCATTCCCACCAGGGCGTATGCTCCCGGAGTGGCGGTGACCTGGGGAAATGCGAGGTGAACCACATTTCCAAAGAACCCTCCCAGCATGGCACCCATGAAAAGCGACGGGGCAAAGATACCCCCGGATCCGCCAGAGCCCAGGGTTAGGGACGTGGCTACTATTTTCATGAAGACCAGCAGAAACAGAACCCAGATCAGCGCCTCCTCGTGCAAGGCCGCGTTGATGGCCTCATAACCTACTCCGAAGACTTGGGGGTAGAAGAGACCGATTATCCCGAGTATCAAGCCGCCCAGCGCAGGCTTCAGGTAATTGCTTATCCTCAAGCTCTCGAAGAGGTCTTCGCTCCTATACAGGGCCCTCACGAACACGACCGAGAATCCGCCGGCCAGCAGCCCCAGCCCAATGTACATGGGCATTTCCCAGACACTGACCAGATCATAGGCCGGGACAATGAACGCGGGAGAATTACCCAAAAACGCGCGGGAGATAACCGTGGCCGTTACCGAGGAGATGATCACCGGGCTGAAGGCATACATGGTGAAGTCACCCAAGATGATCTCCAACGCGAAGAGGACTCCGGCTATGGGCGCGTTGAAGGTCGCCGATATCCCGGCTGCTGCTCCGCAACCGACCAGTACCTTCACCCTGTCTCCCGACATCTTGAACATCTGACCGACGGTGGATCCGAGAGCCGATCCTATCTGCACGATGGGACCTTCCCTTCCGGCCGAGCCGCCGGAACCGATGCATATGGACGAGGCGATGGATTTTGCCAGGGCGACAAAAGGCCGAATGATTCCTCCTCTTAAGGCTACCGCCAGCATCACCTCGGGCACGCCGTGTCCCCGGGCTTCCCTGGCCAATCGATAGGTAATGGGAGCGACCGCAAGCCCTCCAGCCAGGGGAATCAATGGAATCAGCCACTCGGGGTGAGAGGTTATCTGCGAGAAAAGAGAAGTGCCGCCGTCAAAGAAAAGCTTGTGGAAGAATCCAATCAGCCACCGGAAGATGACCGCACCAAACCCTCCGCCTACGCCCACGACCACCGAGAGGATGATCAGTACCCGCTGCTCGGAGAGTTTAAAACTGCCGGTGAACTTCTGAAACCAGGCAGCTATCTTTGTGCCGACTTCATCTGCCATATCTCAAGAAAATATAAGAATTTCGCAAATACGCAAACAAACTTTTGAAAAACAAGCTCACGGCCGGTGGGCATCGCGCCACCGAGGGTTCGTTGCCTGTTTTGGCGATGGATTCGTTTGATGGCTGGCTGGTGGGCGGTTGACCGCAGGATGATCAAATTGTAGTTAGAGAGCAAACGAAGAAAGTTAAGAACTTCGATCCTGATTCTGCAATTGCGAAAGGGTAGCGGAGACCTTCAGGTCTCCAGCATCATTGGCTCGCCGTCCGCCCCGCCAGAGGCGGGGCGGCTACCGGCAAACATCACCTCTTTTAACCCGGTCAACCCAACTTATCCAGCTCGCACAGCAGGTCATCTGGATGCAGCCTGTCGGTTGGCTGGGCGTAGACCTTTCTGAAGCGAATGGTTCCCCCCTTGTCCATCATGAAAACGGCGGGATAAAGTAGTTTTCCTCCGGACTCTCCGACCTCTATGCCGTAAAGCTGGATCACGGACGGGGCTCGGCAAGGGTACTGGGTATCGCCCTCTATTTTCAAGATAGGAAATTGGATTTTCTTCTCCTGCTTTATCCGGCGAGATAACCACCTTTCGTCCCGGGTCAGGGCCAGAACCTCGGTATCCCTCAATCGGATCTGATCATAAGAGCGATTTAGTTCCTCCGACCGAGTCAGGAAACAGGGTCCTTGAGGGTTTGACAAAAGAAGAGGAGGAGGTTCTTCTTACCACTAAAATGAGAAAGCCCAAGCTTTCGTCCTTCTGAATCCTTCAGGAGGAACTCAGGTGCAAATAATCCTACCTGGAGCCGGTTGACATTGCCCATGCTGTCTCCTGTAAAGGGGCAGAAGCCCTCACTTTTTGGCAAATTCGCTCTGCAGGCCCTGTTTCTCGAAGATCATCACCAGGGCTTTCTTTTTGGCTTTTGTCTTGTGCCAGGTTTTCTTGCGAACCAAGAACCCTTCTCCCGCCTTCAGGGCCACCGTCTCCTTGTCCAGCTCTACTTCGATTCCGCCGGAGATTACATAGAAGAACTCATCGTAAGGGTGTCTGTGTTTTAGGTAGTCGCCTTCGAATAAGCCCAAGAAAACGTGCGAACCGTCTACGTTGACCAGGGGAAACGGGGTATAGGGCTTTTTGATCTTCTCGGCTTCCTTCAAAACGTTGACTTTAGGCATGTATCCCTCCATTTACACAGATTTTGCTCTCGATCGTTCAGATGATGTGGCGCTGGCTGCCGATCGTTTCCTTCCAAAATCACAGTTTTCAAGCAATACGCACTCTTGGCATCGCGGATTTGTCGCCTTGCAGACGATTCTGCCGTGCGCGATCAGATTCATATGAAACTGATATATCATATTTCCGGGGACAAGCCCCTCCAAGATTTCCTCGGTCTTTTTGGCATCGGTCTTTACCGGGACAAGACCTAACCTCCGGGAGACTCTCCAAACGTGTGTGTCCACGGGCATGACCGGCCTTTTCAGAGAGAAGAGCAGAACACAGGCGATGGTCTTTTCTCCAACTCCCTTAAAGTTGCTCAAGTATTCCTTGATCCTTTCCGTTCGCCACCTTTTCAGGAAACTCAGGTTCAGGTTGTGATTCTCTTTATGAATCCGCTTGAGAATATCCTTAATCCTCTTGGCTTTAACGTCCGCCAGACCTCCCGACCTTATGGCGCTGGCGATGGTTCTTACCTTTGCCCTCCGGACCTTATCCCACGTTCCGAATCTTGATCTTAAACTGGAGTATGCCCTGTGGCTGTTCTGATCTGAGGTGTTCTGGGATAGGATGGTGGCGATCAGCTCGGAGAGCGGATCGCCACGGGCCTTCCATCTTTTCTTCCCGTAGGCTTTCTCCAACTTGAGAGAAATGCTCCTGGTCCTTCTGGGCAGATCTTCCTTCATCTGACTTTTGTGGGTATTCAAGCTGGCATCTGTATTGAGAAAACAAAGCAATCTCAAGTTCAATGCGGGAGGGCTGAATGCCCTCCCCTATGCATTTTGGCAACCGGATTCATAGGGGGGGAATTCATTCCGCCCCGCGATGTGTGTTTCCGGAACTGATTGGAATCTTGACACCTCTAAGCCTGTGATTCTCACGCCCGGGTGTGAACCATGCATATCGCACCGCGGGATACTGCAATTACAGTCCAAACAGAAGTTCAAGTGCCGGGATGGCGAAGTCCACCGCAAAGGCGAAGGAGACTAAATACATGAGCCAATGGACTTCCCTGCCCTTTCCACTAAAGAGCTTGATCAAGGTGAAGGCGATGAAACCGAAGCCGATGCCGTTGGAGATGGAGTAGGTCAGAGGCATTACTATCATGATCAAGAAGGCAGGGAAGGCCTCGTCGAACCTCTCAAAGGGGAGTCCCTTTACCAGCGAGAGCATCAGGAAGCCCACGATGATCAGAGCCGGGGCGGTGGCCTCCTTGGGGACCACTCCCGCTATTGGAGAAAGGAAGATGGCCAGAAGGAAGAAGATGCCTACCGTCACCGTGGTCAGCCCTGATCTGCCGCCGGCGGTGATTCCGGCCGCGCTCTCGATGTAGGCGGTGACTGAACTGGCGGAACAGGCGCCTCCTGCCACCGCCGAGAGCGAATCCACCAGAAGAACCCGATTGATTCGGGGAAGTCTTCCATGCTGATCTAAGAATTTTGCCTCACTGCCCAATCCGATCACCGTGCCAAGGGTGTCGAAGAAATCGGACAGCATCACGGAAAAGATTAAGATGACGGCAGTCAGCACCCCCAATTTGGAGATGGCATGGAAATCAAAGCGCCCGATGGTGGAGAAATCCGGCATGGACAAAATAGACGAGGGGACTTTGGCTATGTTAGGATCGGGAAACACGGTGAGGCCGGAGAGATAGTTGACAAGTATCGCCACCAAGGTTGAGCCGAGTATGCCGATTAAGAGCGCTCCCTTGACCTTGGTTTTAAGCAGAATTGCGGTCAGCAAAAGACCGAAGATCGCCACCACCACGGGAAGGTTGTCGAATTCCCCCAGAGTCACCAGGGTGGCTTCACTCTTTTCCACGAAACCGGCCTGTACTAAGCCGATGAAGGCGATGAACAGACCGATGCCAACCGAGATGGCCTGTTTCAAGGAGAGGGGTATGGAGTTCATCACCGCCTCCCTGAACCCGGTGACCACCAGGATGGTGATTATTATTCCCTCCAGGACAATCACCCCCATGGCAGAAGGCCAGGAAAGCCCCATCCCCACCACCATCTGATAGGCCACGATGGCGTTCAAGCCCATTCCAGGCGCAAGGGCAAAGGGATAGTTGGTCCACAACCCCATAATGATGCACATGATTCCCGCGGCCAAACAGGTGGCGGTGAGAGAGGCCGTGAAAGGGAGAGCCTTATCCTGCAGTGCCGGGTCGCCAAAGAAACTAAGGAAAAGCGGGTTGACGAAGATGATGTACGACATGGTGAGGAAGGTGGTGAACCCGGCCATCACCTCGGTGCGCACGTTAGTGCCCAGTTGGTCTAACCTGAAATGTTCTTTTAGCATGACACCTTTTTGAGCATTTCTCTTGAGGGAAGCGTCAATATCCTATAGATTGTTTCCCACACCTTCCGATCCGACAGTGGCTCGCTTACGACATTCCAGACGCTGTTCAATTTACTAACACCGGCTAACCTCTCATTGTTAAAGGACTTGTCTGCCCTGCTTTCTGTCCTCAAAAAAGACACTCATCAGGCAGAGGATTTGCAAAGGATGCCAGCTGTAAGAGTCAGCCGTCTCAGAACAGGGGGCAGAAGTGAAAATCAAGTTCACCCTGCACATGGAAAACCTCACCGTGGCGCCGGCGGAGCAACAGGAGGAGAACAAGCACATCGACCGCCTGACCATCTCCTGGATAAGCAGCGTGACCGAAGAGGAGGTTATCTCCATGTCGGGCAAATGGATCAGCACCCAGAATTACCTGACCGAGAAGATGACGGATTTGAAAAAGGTGGGTGAGTCCAGTTTGACCATCGAACCCGTCGAGGAACTAACCACAGGTTGAGAGTGAAACCATGTCTCCCCTTCTAACGCAGATACTAAACTCGATGGCAGGGGTTCTTGCTCTGCCGATTAAGTTAATCGAAGAGGCCAACCTCTTCGTCTATTCTCACCTTGGTTTCTGGGGCCAGCTGGCCTTCGATCTGATCTTGTTCTATGTTCTCTTTCTCATCGCGTTTAAGGTCACCAGGGCTCTCTTCGACGTGGCCTTTTACGTGGTAGTCCCTTCGGTGGTCCTGTCTTGGGTTTCCTCCTTTCTTCTTCCTTTTGCCTTTGCCTCTATCCTGCCAGTTTGTCTCGCGGCTTTGATTGTGGTAAATATTCTCCGATCCTGAGGACAGCGTAAAGTTAAGTTGTCGCAACTTACTTTGTCAACAAAAAAAAGCGATTTCGAGACAGTGGGCAGAGAAAGCCCGTCGGGCAAGGTAATGTGCGGTTTTACTCAGCCATTCGTGCATCATTCCTTGTCCCGCCTCTGGTGGGATTTTCAACCCAGCCCTTGTTCACCAGGAGAGTACAAACTGGTTTCTCCCTCCCTTTATGGGAGGGAGTCAGAGGGAGGGGGGGGATAAAGCCACCTTTCTATCACCCTCTCCCTAGCCCTCTCCCGTTGTACAGACCGGAGAGAAGGGTAACAGGTGTTCGGACACATGGGTAACACTATTATACGGGACCATTGTTTTTTTTCAAGCTAATATGTGTAATCTTCTGTTTACAGTAAAAGACATCCATAACTCCATCCTCCTGTGGTCTGGGTCGCAGAGCGACTCGTTCTCTTCTAAAGGCTTTAGGTATCTTATACTCAGCTCCATTCACCCAGATTATTCCACCCGCCTGTACCTTTCGCACTATGTCCTGTGGAGCATACTGTATCTCTTCAAGCTTCTCTGTGAACGGACGCGGGCTGACTTGATAAAGGCTGGCTGGTACCTCCATGTTCAGCGCCTCATGTGGCCTTTCACCGTTGTATATCATGCGCCACTGGTCAAAACGACGCTGGGATTCTGCTCTGCTCCAGGGAATACTTTCCCCCAAAAGCTCAGCTTTCAGGGTCTTATGGAAGCGCTCATCCTTGCCCAGAGTCTGGGGATGGTAGGGACGAGAATGAGCAATGCAGATGCCCAGACGCATAAGCCCCACTGTCAATGGTGTATAGATATGTTCTTGATCAGAGCCCCAGGGGGAACCATTATCCATCAACATCTGATAAGGCAATCCATATTGTCGGAAAACCCCAGTCAAGCACCCCTTTACTGTCTCTGCGGTTTCATCCTGGCATGCTTTCAGAGCAATAGCATATCGGGAGTAATCATCCAGCAGGGTAAAGGGATGACAGCGACCTTCTGGACAGAGGAGGTGTCCCTTAAAATCCATTTGCCAAAGCTCATTGGGAGCCGATCTTTGAAATCGCACCAGGGGTTTATGTTTCCCAGATTCCTCCTCAGTGATGCAATCACCTCGCCTCAGGATGGCAGTGATGGTGCTGGGAGCGGGAACAGCTTGGTAGCCCATATTCTCCAGACGACGTTTGATCTTGCGACCTCCCCAGGCCGGATGTTGCTGACGAACCATCAAAACTGCTTGCTCCATCTGCTGGGGTGTCTTGCTTGGGCTGTTGAGGGGACGCCTAGATTGATCCATCAGGCCATCCTCACTATAATCAAGAAAACGCTTAATCCACTTATAACCCGTCTTGCGGCTGATTCCAAATCGGCTGCACAGATGACTAAAGTTACAGTCATTACCATTGATTGCCAGAAAGACAAACTCTTTTTTAAGAGACATAACGCTTACTTCTTTCCAAGGCATAATACCCTCCTTTCCAAGTGGGATATTATACCTCAAAGTGTAACCTATGTCTCCGAACATGTGTTACCTATGTCCCCAGTCTGTACACCCGTAAAGGGAGAGGGAAATAGAATTTCCCTCAGCCCCGCTTGTGGCGGGAGACGAAGTGCAGGACCGAAGGGAAGGATGAACCCGGCTTCGGTATACGAGAGGGGGCGGAAAAGAAAACGGCCGAACCTCTCACGGGGAGGGATTCGGCCGGGGCATTAGTAACCGGTATTTTTTTGCGCAGTTAACAGCCAGGCGGTGGGCCGCCTTTGTAAAGATAGCTTACCAGATAAACCACATCACCCACATCAATTATATCATCGCAATTGGCATCTCCGGATTCTATGGGGGATGGCGCAGGACCGCCCTTGTAGAGATAGGTGACCAGGTAAACCACGTCCCCCACGTTTACCTCCAGGTCTCCGTTGGCGTCGCCGGCAACATAGCTGACAATGCTGAAGTAGTCGTCGCTGGTATCCGCAGGGCTTCCGTCGCCTGCGTCTGACACTCTCACCAGACAACTGTCGGAGGGGGTGAGGGTGTCGGGAACGGGCCAGGAATAGAATCCGTCATTAGTGGTGTAATCCACGACGCTCGACCAGTCCACGCCGGCATTGGTGGAGTATTCGATCTTGACGTCATCCTCGAAAGAGACGGATTGCCATTCGATGTCGGCGGAGCTGCCCATATACCAGGTCTCTCCTCCGTTCGGCAGCATCACATTGATGCCCGGCCAGGGGGCATTGAGCCAGTCGACTACACTCCGCATCACCACGTGTGGTTTGGTCACATAGTGCCCGTGCATGTAAATGCCGCTCTGGTTTATCCCCTCAAATCCAAATCCAAAGAAGACCACTTTGTGATTATCGCCGAGGAACTTTATGCCGGCAAGCGAATCGGTCGGAGCGAATCCCGAGTTGGCGTAAATCAAAACCGTGTCCGCCTCGCTGTCAGGAAAGAGAGCATCCTTGGAGTTTTGGTTATTGGCTCCGGGAGTGCTTCCGGGCCAGATCCACAAGTCCTCTCCCACTTCGTCCCCGGGGCCTTCGGCAATTAGCAGCCTGCTGCAGCTCTTGACAGACTCAACGTGCAGATAGTCTTTTAAGAAGAGAGAGTCCCACGAGTTAGTAGAGTTGTACAGGACCTCCCCGGCATCCTGACTGGTCAAGAAAAGTCCACCCCCCTGGTCCAGGAAACTCATCAGGCTCTCCACCTGGGCCTGGCTGAACAGAAGGGTCTTGTGATCCCCGGTAAACCAGATCAGATGGCGGTAGCCGATGAAGGAGAAAGTGGGGTCGCCCTTGGCTTCTGTATCCCAGACGTCGTAGATATTGGCTGTGGAATCCAGAGCGTCGGTATAGTAACTCAGGTAATCGGCTGCTGAGCCCGCATCATCGTCGACTATAAGAAAAGGCGGCTTGCCCACCGCAACCAGCTTCTCGAGATCAACGGCGTAGGAGCCACTGTTTCCCTCAACGTGCAGAATGAAAGTAGTCGGCCTGCCCGGAAAGAGCGTGTCGACCTCGAATACCATTACATCGACGTTGTTGTTGGCTGAACCGCCGGTGCCGATGTCACCTATGCTGGACTGATCGTCGGTGAAGATTATTCCAGCAGTATCTACAGACCCGGTCACTACGGTTCCATTCAGAGGAAGCCAGAGGTTGGAGATGGTGAAGAGGAGCCGAACCGTCTCTCCGGCCTCGGGTCTTCCGTCGCCATCGCCGCCCATTATATCGTCGAAGGTCAAGTTGTCCAGAAGCAGGCCCGGCCTCGACCAGTTGACATCAAAATCGGCATACATCACGGAATCCGAATCGGAGATGTTCCACACCGCCACTTCGGTGGAGTTGCCATCGTAACCAAGAGAGTTGACCTTGGTGGTATCATTTAAGGTTCTCTTGCCGAAACTTCCAGGGAAGGGATCACCTTGATCCCCCGAATTCCCGCCGAATCCACCGCATCCCTCCAACTGCCACCTTCCGTCCGCCTGCATAAGGGCCACTTTATAGTGCGGATCAGCAGGGTATCCATAAGACGGACACCATTCCTGGTTGTTCCAGCCGCCATGTTCCACGTGATATATCAACAGGCCGTCACTGGGTATGTAACTATCGAAACCTGTCTGTTGCCTGTTCTCTACTAAGAAGTACTCATTTGAGGGATAGCCCGAAGTCCAGAGCCTGTAACAGACCGGAGAGGTTTCCGCCTGCAGAATCTCCGCGTTGGTCAGGTTTGAATCCACCCAGATGACGTTTGTCCATCCTAACGTCTTCTTGCACCAGGCATCGAAATGAGCCGGGGTATGTCCATTGTTGTTCCAGGAGCCACCAGCCATGAGCGTCCATTCTCCCAAGCCTTCCGAGGTATAATCGCCGTCATAAAGGTCTGGAAGACCCAGCACATGTCCGAACTCATGAGAGAAGACCCCCATATCAACCAACGAACCTCCACCCCGAACCTCCGGCTCCATGGAATAGTCGGAGACCCACACTCCGTCCACGTATC
>JBAUFO010000233.1:0-8668 GCA_049679185.1 Candidatus Zixiibacteriota bacterium | reverse complement strand
GCAGAGATCCTTTATCGATTGGATTGGCGGGATGAGAAAGCCGGTCTCCTCGTATGGGAGTAAATTTCTTCCCGCAGCCAGTCCGAGAAAGGCCGGTTGAGCCTTAAGTTCTTTGTATACAAAAGATTGAGATGCAAGGGGTGACCTGCCGTTCCTGTTCTCCCGTAGAGTCAAGCTGGTCGCGGTGTTAGGGTAAAGCCGTAATGTTTGAAAAGCAGGGGATTGGCACATAGATTGCTCATCAAATTGGGCGGAAGTTGCGTATATAAAATGGCTAGTTGAAAGGACCATTTGGGAGTGGTGCGGTTGTGAGCGATCATGACCACCCGACGCCAAAATCGGGCATCCCCCCTCCACCACTCCCAACTTTTTTTATCCGAAATCACCCTTATAAGCTGAAGACCAGACTGTTCGGTTTCTCTTTCACCCTGGTCGATGGGTTAAGCCCGGGTTTGCCCACACTTATTCTCAGAACCTGGGCAGGCGAGGGCGTCCCATAACGATCTTCCGCTCTTTTTTGGCAAGAAAAAATCTTGTTGCCCCCCTCAAAAAAAGTGCTGGCACTCTGAGTGATAGTTCCCAAGCGGTTCGTGCCAGCACGACGCGTATCGAAACAGGTTTCCTCTTTTCAGCAAGACGGGGGAGGTTCACCTCTGTAGAGATAACCGATCAGCCGCACCACGTCACCGATATCCACGATCCCGTCGCAGTTGGTGTCACCCACTTCCGGGGGTGTAGGAGGAGCACCGCCGCGATACAGATAGCCGATCAGGTACACAATATCCCCTATGTCGACTACGCCATCTGCATTGCAGTCGCCGAGTCCGGGATAAGACATGGAGAAACAATATGGCAGGTTGGTCCTGGGGACGTAGGTCACAGGATCGGACCTGGAGAACACGAGTCTATTCGTGGGAGGCCAGAAGCAGGAATCCAGACATATGGTCATAGTATCGTCCACGGTGAAGGTCATGGTTGCCACCAGTACCTTGCTGCCTCCGCAAAACCTCTGATCCTGCGTGCCGGTGGGAACTATGGAGAGCCAGAAGTGGGTCCCACCGCCGAGAACCAGAATCCTGGTATCCCACTCCAGACCCAACAACTGTTCCCAAAGATCCATCATCCAGTTGCGCTCCTGGGGATCGTCTACGCCTGGCAAATGCCGGAAGATGCAGGTGTTATCCCAGCAATGCAAGAGATTGGGTCCGTTGTACCACGGATCCAGGAAGCACTGGGCCCCAGAATTACTGGAGGTGAAGCAGAGTGGAATGACCATGCCGCTAATGGAGTCTATAGCCGGATTGAGAATATCGTTGGTCACACGAATGGGCACCCGCACCTGCCTGGCCTGGCCGGAGAGGAGCCAGTCGCATTCATAGACCTCCACGTACATGGTGTCGCACACGCCGTTATCGTTTGGCTGCTCCGGGCACTGCGCCTGAGCGGCAGCAGCCCACGTGAGAAGAATCAGGACCGTGACGGTCGAGAACAACAGGCTTCTGCGCATCTTCCTTCTCCTTTGTTTTTGCCCGAAGGCTGGTTACTGAAACAACTCCATTCATCTCTTTCAGCAGGACGGCGGCGGTTCACCTTTGTATAGATAACCGATCAGCCGCACCACGTCACCGACATCCACGATTCCGTCGCAGTTGGAGTCACCCACCTCAGTGAGAGTCGGAGCGGGGCCGTTACGATAGAGATAGCCTATCAGGTACACCACATCCCCGATGTCCACAATCCCGTCGCAGTTGCAGTCGCCACGGTCGGGATAAGATATGGAGAAGCAGTAGGGCAGATTGTCTCTGGGCACGTACGTCACTCCGGGAGACCGGACGAAGAGCAATTGGCCAGTAGGCGGCCAGAAACAGGTGTCCACGCAGACGGTCATGCTGTCCTCCACCTTGAAGGTCATGATGAAGGCTAGTTGCCGACTACCTCCCGGCCACCTGGGAGAAGTAGGCGATATCGCATGCCAGGCGAACCGAAAATACTGGTCTGCTGTGTTGATGTCCAAAACGAAATCATCGGGAAGCGGATAAGGGTACGTCTGACAAAAAGCGTTGAGAGTGGTGTCGTCCAAGTGTCGAAGAATGGAGTTTCCGCCTGGAATGTAAGACGGAGCTCTGTTCCAGAGAGGCGGTAGGCTGCAGTATACGGCCGGGTTAGTGCGTGTGTAACAGAGGGGAATGGTCATGCCCGCGATGGAGTCGGTCATTGCATCAGGAATATCGTTTGTTATGAAGACCGGCACACGAACAAGATGCCCGGCACCGGTAAACATAGCGTCAGGCGGGTAAAGCTCCACATACATTGTGTCGCATGCTCCGTGATCGTTTGGCTCTTCCGGACACGCTCCCTGAGAAACGTCCGCTGGCCACAGTATGCATGCAGCCAGCACCATGATAAACACCAGGGTTAACTTCATTTCTTCCTCCCTCCACACTGACGTTTAAGGCAATAGACCAGGCTTAACAGGCTCATTACTGCCGGGTTCGCTACCACATGACAAGTTCTTTCCTAAGTAACTTAAAAGGATATAAGCTGTCCTAATTCAACAAGTTGGGGATTCTACTTAATGATAAGTTCATCACCGGAAAATGTCAAGTATTTTCTTGACATAACCTTCCATTTTCGTATCTTCATTTGTCAAAATTGGGGGATCGTCCAATGGCAGGACGGCAGACTCTGGATCTGTCTATCGGGGTTCGAATCCCTGTCCCCCAGCCAAGTAAAAGCGGTTGACGGTTCGTGGTTCATGGTTCATGGTCTAAGACCCGAGCCTAAACCTCAGGAGGGGGTTGACGGTTCGTGGCTCGCGGTCTAAAACCCGAACTTAAACCTCAAAATAGGGAGCCGTTCATGAAAAAGCTCTTTCTGCTCTCGTTGGTGATCTTGATTCTCGGCGTTTTTATCTTCATCCAGAGTGGTTGCGAAAAGAAGGCCGAGGAGAAGAAACCCTTTGAGATTTTGACCAAGAGCACGGAGAAGATGACCATAATCTACCTGGAGCTCGTCGGGCCTTACGACCAGACTGGCCCCTTGTTCGGTCAGATAGCCGGATACGCCGCGCAAAAGCAGCTCGCCGGACAGATAGTGGGGATCTATTACGACGACCCGGCCACGGTTGCACCGGAGAACTTAAGATGCGAGATCGGGATTGCCGTTCCCGAAGGGACCATGCCGGATTCAGGCTTCGGCATACAAGAGATACCGGCACGAACGGTGGCCTATGCCACACTAAAGGGTCCTTATGACAAGATTGCGGAGGATTACCCGTATATGTATGAATGGGTAGAAAAGAAGGGATACAAAATAGCCGGACCGCTGATGGAGGTTTATCTCAAAGGCGGGCCCGACATTCCACCGGGAGAGCTATTGACGGAGGTTAGGATTCCGTATACGGAGTAGTCGATAGTTCATTGTTCATAGTAAAGCGTTAAGCCCGCGTTTTCGAAGATAGAAGGGGCGGGGTAGACGGTGAACCGTGAACCGTGAACCGAACACGGCGCTATCGTCTAGTCAGGTCTAGGACAGGTGGTTCTCAGCCATCAGACCGGGGTTCGAATCCCCGTAGCGCTATGACCGATTGGTGAACCAGCGGATGTTGTCCCCCAAAGACTTAGAGGGTCAGCATTCACCTCAGCGAGATAGCATCGCTGGTCACTTTTAGATACAGAGGGTCTCATCACAATCTTGTCGATGAGGCCCTTTTTTATCTTCTGTCTCAGGAGATAGGTCTTCTCCGGGTAGTGGTCGAAGAGTTCTTTCAGATCAGCTACCTTCTCCTCAAAGCAGGATCTCGGGAATTGCCTGTCAGGAGAACAGCCCTAGCTTGTTTTCAAGTCGGTAAGGCCAGATTTCGCATAATGCGCATTATACCGAGGCTTCTCACGAGTTCGCATCTACTTCTCTAAATTGAACGATATCTCCGACCTCGGTATCCGTCGCGCGAAGCCTACCTGCCGACAGCTCCAATACGCCCTGGGCGCGCAGCACAATTCTTGAAATTCGATTTGGCTTGAGGTTATGATGAACGACCAGCACGCGTCCATCTTTACCCAGAAACGTCACGTCAATCGGAAATTTCATCCGAAAGGTGTGGATCCCCGAGCACGGAACTATGTAAATGCCCTCTTCGGAATCCAGTCCGCTGCGACCCAAGAGTCCCCGTCGTCGCTGTGCACTCGTCCCTGCCCATTCGACACGGCGCGCTACAATCGTACCTCCCTTGGAGACGTTGACCGCCTGCAGGGAAGGCTCAAGAGGATTGGTTGGTTTCGTGCCTTCTCCTAACATACCTTCCTGTTACACCTCGCTGCGTGACTGACCTCCTCCAGGATCATTTTCCGGGGCTTTTGAAAAAAAGTCGCCCAGAAGGCCTCTAAACGAGTCTCTTTTGACCCGGGCCAATGCTCTTCTCATATTCTCACCGGGCCTTCTGTTCTTCCAGGTTACCTGGGTGGGGGTCGGTGTCCCTGTGCCCGGGATTCCTAACTGCGCTCTCAAAAAGGGGAAGATCTCAGAAGATGCTACATGGGATTCATTCACAGACGGGGTCGTTCTGTGAAGATAGAAGCCAAGTTCCCCCCTCATGGAATCCCAGGATATGGGGCAGGAAACAACGCAGAAATTTGTAACCTGGTGGGCCTGTCTGAGATCTTCCCCTGAAACTCAAATTTACCTACCCCTGTGATAGCGATATAGCGTATTCACGCATGATGCCTTATCTCTGTTGCCTGATTTCCATCTTCAATTTAACTGATTCCCCCCAGTTAGTCAACCTTTGATCTGGGATGCGGTGGAACTTTTCGTGACCGAGTATGCTGTTTCTACAAGGGGGCTCGGGGGAGGGTGAGTATTCCCCCCTCTTTCTGAACCCACAAAAATCTCTCTGTGGCTCTCTCAGCACTTGTGACTAAGGGTGTCGGATGGCTGTCCCACCTCTCAAAGGACTCCTTTGGCCGCTGGTTTTCGGCTCTGGTGGCTCCTCCATCGCCAAAAGAACTCTATAGTGGTTAATCTGTTCAACCACCTGCAAACCTCTCATTGCTCCTGTCCAGCAAAATCTAAAGGTTCATGCCTTCAGAACCGATAATAAAAATATAGAATAGTCTTGACAAATAAAGAAATCATACGTATATGCAGTGTAGCATAGGTAAGAAGGCTGAGGTAGGTTTTTGTCAGGTCGAAATCATTTAACCACGAAAGCTTATTTAGGCAGGCTTTCGTGGTTTTTTTATTATGGAAGAAAGGAGGTGATTTTCTGATGCAGGGTACGGTAAAATGGTTCAATGAGTCCAAAGGGTATGGATTCATCACTCCGGATGACGGAGGACAGGACCTGTTTGTACACTTCTCTGAAATACAGGGCGAAGGATTCAAGACTCTTCGAGAAGGTGACGGAGTTAGCTACGAAGAAGGACAGGGACAAAAAGGACCTCAGGCAACAAATGTCCAAAAGATATAGTTTAGAGAAACCAAGTTTCTAAGAACATATCGTTGGTCTTTCCCGGGGCTCCCTTGCCCTCGGGAACTTAGTGTGGCGGGAATAAAATCCCGCCACATTTCGTATAGGTTGAGCCCGTTGCGGGCTTCTCTCCTGTGTGATTCCACTCGCCTTCAGGAACGAACATTAGCATGTTTGTTTCTGGTTTTCTTCCTTGGGAATTGGCCGGATTTTGCGGCAGGCTTTTTTCTTGCATTTGAGCGCTCGTTGGCGTACTCTAATGAACTGAGTGCCCGTGATCTGATAAATCGGGCTCTCATACCCAAGTTGAACAAATTCGCCTGCTGCACTTGAAAACGAGGTAAAAGTTGATGCTTCTGGGAAATCTATCCTTGAGTCTGGCCTTAGTCTTCGCTTTGCTTTCCGCGATTATTTTCTTGAGAAGTGCCAGAGACGATGAAAAGCTGTTGAACCTGGCAAGGAAGACCTACTATGCCTTCTTGTTCTTCACCGTTCTGGCTTCATCATATCTGATGTATCTGTTTTTTGCCCACCGGTTCGTGGTTGAATATGTTTACAGCTACAGCTCGTCTGCAGAGCCTTTTTTCTATCTTCTCTCCGGTTTCTGGGCCGGCCAGGAGGGAAGCTTTCTTCTGTGGGCCTTCTTTGGAAGTTTGCTCGGAGTTTTCCTCATGTCCGGGAGACGGAGGTCTACACTCTACACCAAAGAATCGGGAATCCGTGAAGGACACGTTATGTTCTTCTACCTTTTGGTCCAGATATTCCTTCTGGTGATGCTGTTGAAGAAAAGCCCATTTGCGCTTTTGCCGCACGTTCCACCGGATGGAAGGGGGTTGAATCCTCTGCTGAAGGATTTCTGGATGGTAATCCATCCGCCGGTGGTCTTTGTGGGGTATGCCGCCCTGGCCGTTCCGTTCGCTCATGCGCTGTCGGCACTGACCGTGAATAAGTACAAAGACTGGGTGACACTGACTCTCCCCTGGGCAGGTTTCTCCTGTCTTTCTCTGGGGGCGGGAATATTCATCGGTGCCTACTGGGCTTACAAGGTCCTGGGATGGGGAGGATACTGGGGCTGGGATCCGGTGGAGAATGCCTCCTTAGTTCCCTGGATTCTGTCGGTTGCCATGATACATGGGCTTATCTTGGAGAGGACCAAGCGGATCTTTCGAAGGACTAACCTGCTTCTGGCTATCTTGTGCTTTCTCCTGGTGATCTATGCAACCTTCCTGGTGAGAAGCGGAGTTTTGGGAGATTTCTCGGTTCATTCTTTCGCGGATTTAGGGATAACCGGCTACCTGTTGATCTTCATGGTCTTCTTCTTGTTTCTCTCCTTTGGGCTTTATCTGGTCAGACTGTCCGGTATCCCCCGGACCAAGACCAGCGAGAAGATTCTGACCAGTGAATTCGCCCTGTTCATCGGCATTATACTCTTTGCTCTTTCGGCTCTTCTGATCTTACTGGGCACGTCATCGCCTATAATCAGCAGAATCTTCGGGCCGGCATCCAATGTGAGCATCCCCTATTATGTTCGAACTCAACTTCCCCTGGCTATCTTGGTCTGTTTGGGGTTAGGTGCAGTGCCGTTTCTGCGCTGGAGAGGATCAGGTCTAGGTGAGTTCGTGAAAAACATCCGGTTCTCTTTAGTAGTAGCAGTCGCTCTGACCATCCTGGCCTTCATATTCGGCGTTCGCTCTCCAATCGACTTGATCTGCATTTTTGCGGCTTTCCTGGCATTGGTGGGCAATCTCCTCGTATTGGCTCAACGAAGCAAAGGGGGATGGAAGCTCATTGGCGGATTCTTGACCCACGTCGGAGCGGGGATGCTGATCGTGGGCATCGTCTACTCCTCGGGATATGACAGGTCGGAGAAGATCAACCTCCCTCAGGGTCAACCCGAGGAGGCCTTGGGCTATCAGTTCACCTATATGGGCCTGGAAAGCGGGTCCCAGGATGATCAGGATGCACTGAAGATCAGAGTCCAGAAAGGAGACAGATCTTTCGTAGCAAAGCCGAAATTCTACTTCAGCGAGTATAATCAGGGGATCATGAGAACCCCGCACATTAAGATCAACCTACTTTATGATCTCTACCTCTCTCCTCTGGAACATAGCCAGGGCGAAGACGCGGATAGGAACCTCTTCGGGGTTCGAAAGGGTGAAACCATAGAGAAAGAGGGGTACAGTATAACGTTTGTGGGTTTTGACTTAGGCTCTCACGCCCAAACCGGCCAGATCAGCGTGGGAGCTATCCTGGAGGTGGAGTACGATGGGGAGAGAGTGACCTTGACCCCCACCCAGGTGATGGGAGGAATAGAGGAGGGGCTGATCAAGAGGATGGTACACCTGCCCGGCGGGGCGGATCATCTGGTGTTGGAGAGCATAGATGCCGATCGGAAGATCGTGACCCTCAGACTGGTTTTGGAAGAGGAGAAAACCTCAGAGGAGCTTCTGGTGTTGAGCGTGGGCAAGAAACCTCTGATCAATCTCTTCTGGCTGGGGACCATACTGGTCATGCTGGGTTTGATCATAGCCACAATCCGCCGCTTCCAGGAGGGCAAGGTGGTTTAGATGCGAAGAATCTCTCCAACGAGACAACCAATGGTTTTTGCATGAAGTGAAGTACAGCGAAGCTTGTCTCTCAGGTTACATCTTTAAAGAGGTCTGTGCTCAGGTATCTCTCTCCAACATCAGGAACGATCACCAGAACCACTTTTTGCCTGCCCTCTCTTTTGGCCACGCTTAGGGCCGCAAACACGTTGGCCCCTGCAGAGATGCCCGCCAGAATTCCCTCTTCCCTGGCTAATCTCCGCGAGATGGAGATTGCCTCATCATTGGAGACTCCGATTATCTCATCCACGTTTTCCGGGTTATACACACTGGGCACGAATCCCGCTCCGATTCCCTGAATCTTGTGAGGACCCGGTTTCCCCCCTGAGAGGACCGGGGAATCCTTGGGCTCCACGGCGACATTCTTGTTACTGTATTTCTTTTTTAGAGCCTCACCTGCTCCGGTGATGGTTCCTCCTGTTCCAACACCAGCCACGAAGAAATCTAATTTCAAATCCCCCAAGTCTTTTATTATCTCCTCCGCAGTTGTTTCTCGATGAATCCGTGGATTTGCCGGGTTGTCAAACTGCAGCGGCTGGAAATATCCGAATTCCTCCACCAACTCCTGAGCCTTTTCTATCGCCCCCTTCATTCC
>JBAUFO010000232.1:0-2866 GCA_049679185.1 Candidatus Zixiibacteriota bacterium | reverse complement strand
GGATCAATCGAAAGAGACACACTCTTGATTGCGAAAAGTACTTTGACGACAAGTGGAAATCCCTTAGCCACGAGATACCCGTTCTCCGGGTTGACCAGATCAACTCGCAGAGTGTCTATGAGCGATTGAAGAAAGAACGACCTGATCTGATTTTGGATCACGGAACGTCTATAGTGAAAGACCACGTTTTGGAGACATCGACTTTGGCCTTAAATTTACACCGGGGACTGTCCCCATACTATCGCGGGACCTACTGCACCGAAAGGGCATTGATAAACTGGGACCCGTACAACATCGGTGTAACCATTCATAAATTGACCAGAATAATCGACGGTGGGAGCATATTGGCTCAAGAAAGGCCGATAATTGAAAATGGCGACACGGTCAACTCCATAGACATGCAACTGACGCAACTGGGCACAGAACTGATCATCAGGGTGATTGATCAGATCGAGGCGGGAGAGGAGTTGCATCCGGAGAAACAGGATGTCTCTTTAGGGTTCTTAACTCTGAACAGACACTGGAGCAAGCATCTGAGAAAGCAGATCAGACACGTTGAGAAGAATAACTTAATCCAACAGATGCTCAAGAAACCTGCGCGCAAGAAGAAGTTGCCAATAGTTGAACTGTGAAGGACTCGGGCGCGAAAAGATGAATACGATAATCATAGTTTTGATCTCACTGATCGGCCTGGCTGTGGGGAGCTTTTTGAACGTTTGCATCTACAGGATTCCCAACAAGAAATCCATACTCTTCCCCAGCTCTTACTGTCCGAGATGCGGTACAAAGATACGCTTTTGCGACAACGTCCCGGTTTTGAGCTACATCATCCTAAAGGGTAAGTGCAGAGCCTGCCAGGCCAAGATCTCGTTGCAGTATCCCCTGGTGGAGCTCGTCACCGCCGCCCTGCTGGTGATAGCCTACCTGCGTTTCGGGCTAACCTGGGACTTTGCAGCCAGAGGCATTCTGATTCTTCTTATGATCTTGACCTTCTTCATCGACTTAAAGCACAGGATCATTCCGGATGTGCTCACCCTGCCGGGCGTCATCCTCGGCTTTCTTCTCTCTTTTTTGGTCGACTCCCCATCGGTTCTCAATTCGGCCTTAGGAGCGATAGCGGGCGGCGTGATATTCTATCTGGCCGCTGTTTTGGGAGAGGCTCTTTTCAAAAAGGAGAGCATGGGGGGAGGAGACATCAAGCTGGCCATGCTGCTGGGAGCGTTTTTGGGATGGAAGAGCGTAATCTTAGTCTTTTTCCTTTCTGCCTTCTTCGGCACTCTGATTGGCGGGGCTGCCTTGTTCTTCTCAAAACAAGTGAAGGAGACCCGGACCATCCCCTTCGGTCCGTTCCTCGCTCTGGGAGCAGTCATCGCCATCTTTGTTGGTGACGCCATAATCTCCGCCTATTTGAGGATATTCTTCTAATATCCGAGATTCGCCCGTCCGTCTCAAGTCCAACTCCTCGCGTCGGAGACGGCCCGGAACGTTCTCGATGCGCCTGTTCAAATAGTCCCCTGTCGAGATAACGCCTCCCCTTCTCTTTACCGATACTCTAAGAGTAGTCTAATATCTAACGTTCAATGCGCTGAAGAATCAGGAGGCGAATTGAAAATCAGGGATTTACTGCGTTTTGACTACGAATCACAGATTCGCTTCTCGCTGGTATATTTCATACTTCTTTTGGTTCTTTTCAATTTCGGAACGGAGTACCTTTTCCATCAGACCAAGCACGCCTTAGAGCATCAAATCCGCCAGCAGCTTTCCAGCACTGCCATGTCGGCCAGCCTCCTGTGGGAGAGGGGCTCTAAGTCGGATCTGAAGGCAAACCTGGCGAAACTCTCTTTCGAGTCGGGCGTCAATCGAATATCCTTCCTGTCCTCAGATGGCGAACCTTTGATCTCATCGAGAGAGGCCCGTTCGATTCAGGACCTCCACATCTTTCAGGGAGTCAAACCTGAGCAGGCGAATCTATTCCGGGCTGAGAGTGAAAAACAGAGGCCAGCCAGATTCTTTTCTGATTTCTATGCCGATGCCTCCGGAAGTTCTTATCTCTCCTGCTATCTCCCCCTGGAAACCGAGGGGACTGAAACTCCGATTTGGGTGATGGTGGAAAAGAACGTGTCCGCTCTTGCCAAGATCGAGAAGGTTTTCAGGTTGAACGTGCTGGCTCGTATCGCCGGGATTCTAATCGCCGCCCTCGTCACCGTGCTCTTGATCAGGAATCTGCTGCGCCCCTACCGGCAGATGGTAAAAAAAGCAGAGAAAGAGATGATAATTCCTGCGTCAGACAAGACAAGAAAAGAGGGGGAACTGGACACAGCAGTGGCAATATTTGAGCAAGTTATAACTGAGCTCAAGCAGAAGGAAAAAGCCTTGCAGATGCTCTGTAAGGAGACTGATCGCAAGGCAAGGAACTTAGCCAGCTACAACGAGTATATCCTCAAGAGCATGACCAACGGGATGATACTCTGCGACAAAGAGGGGAAGATCACCCGCATGAACCAGCCGGCAGAGACGATGCTCGGCCTTAAACAGAATCAGGTGTTGGGAAAACAGTATGAAGCCGTTTTCGGAGAAGCCAGTCCTCTCCGTTCCGCCCTTGGAGCGGTGCCTGATGAAAGAGGAACCTGCCTCATTCCAGAGATCGAACTGAAAACGAGAAACGGTGGGCGCATCCCGTTAAGCATAAGCTCATCAGTGGTGAAGGACGATCAGGACAAGACCCTGGGCGTGGTGCTCTTTTTGGCCGACTTAACGGAACTTAAGAAATTAGAGGAGCAGGTCGCCTTCAGGGATAAAATGGCAAGCTTGGGCGAGATGTCGTCCGGTTTGGCGCATGAGCTTCGGAACTCCATGGGTACTATCC
>JBAUFO010000231.1:0-45464 GCA_049679185.1 Candidatus Zixiibacteriota bacterium | reverse complement strand
AGGTGAACTTCTCAAAGCCAGGCGTTTGGAGTGTAGGCTCAGGAATCAACTCTCCTCTCTCAGCACCGACAAAGGTCATGGAGGTGTAGTCAAAGTCGACGTGCAGGTCGAATCCTCCCAACTCCTCATCGCCAAAGCCGCGGATGATGATGGGCCAGAAGACCATCTCTCCCGGAACGTAGCAATCCTGAGGAGCGGGTTCCCAATCCCCAGGATAGCCGATGTGCACCTCGTGATCATACAGCAGCTCGAGGACATTGACCGTGTAGATGCACTCATGGAAAGCGCCGCACGCATCTGTCGCCCGCAAGGTGATGGCATGAGCACCCAGCTGAGTCAGAACATCCGGGGTCCAGGTTATCGCTCCAGTAGTCGTGTTGATAACGAATCCAGCCGGAGCGCCCGGTGCGGAGAAGGTGTAAGCGTCACCATTCGCATCAGTTGCAGTCGCCTGTGCGTTCAGCGTCTTGGTCCCGTCAGTATAGAAGTCGGCCGGGTTCGGAGTCGGGCAGGTGATGACCGGATTGTCGTTGGTCAAGCCAACCTGGAAGGTGCAAGTCCCAAGGCCGCCCTGATTATCTGTGGCAGTTATCGTCATAATCCCACCAGCCGCGCAATGATCGGTGACTTGATACTGAACGCCGAACAAAGCCGAAGGAGTCCCAAGACCCGAGACGCCTGTCAACTGCTCAAAACCCACCCCTGCACCTACGAATGAGATCGCGAGGGTCGTTACGTTCCCGTCGGTATCTGTTGCTGTAAATGGTGGTCCGGGGATATTGACCACTCCGTTTTGGCTGTGGCTCTGGTTACTGGGACAATTCACCACCGGGGGGATGTTCGGGACGGTGTAAAGCTCCACGCAAACTTCCTCGGCCGGGATGTAGTCATCCCAGATCTGCGGGATGTAGGTCACCGCGTCCGACCTGGCGAATGCCAGCCGGTTGGTCGGGGGCCAGAAGCAGGTGTCTAAGCAGATGTTGGTGGAATCATCAATGGTGAAGGTGACGGTCGCCGTGAGCACTCTGCTGCCGCCCGGGAACCTGGGATCCGCCGAGCCACTGGGGATCAACGACACCCAGAAGGTAGTCCCGCCGGTGAGAACCAATTCCCTTGTGGCCCAGGTCTTAAAGCCGTAGCCTATATCCATCAAGAAGTTGCGGTCCGTCGCAGTCAGAGTATCCATGGTGGGCAGGTGCTGGAAGATGCTGTTCTCCAGATCCGGGAAAGGAAAAATGTTGGTGTTGTTCTTGGCGATGTCTATCGTGGCGTTAGCACCAGCGTTGGTTGACGTAAAGCACAGGGGGATAACTATACCCGCGATGGAGTCGGTCACGGCATTCGGGATATCGTTGGTGATAAACATGGGAAACTTAACGTCAGCCGGATACGCCAACAGACCATCGTCTCCTGGATACACCTCTAAGTACAGGGTGTCAGCCACGCCGGGGTCATTCGGATCCTGAACGGCCTGGGCCAGGCTGAAGCCGAATGCTACCCAAATCATCACTGCGAGTAGTAACAAGTTTCGCTTCATTTTGTAGCTCCTTACATGTTCTTTTAAGGTTTTTGCTTCAAACTTTTTGGTGACGTAAACCTCAAAGTAAATTCACCAAAAAGCCAAAACTCAATTTCCCCCTCCTTCTTTAAAAGGTTACAAATCAGTTAGTAGCCTTTTGGTATTTGTTCTTCTCACCTCCTCATTTCAAAGAGTTATAGAATTGAGCAAAAGTAATTGGTTCTACCCCTTCCTTACTTCACCTCCTTCCAAGCAAAGGTTAAGGGTTTACAGGTTTCGTCAAGCGAAAACAAACATCTCACTCATCCTTCTTTCCAAATCCATGCCAGCATCCGAGCAGGGGAGCTGGTCCGCCCTTGTACAGGTAAGAGACCAGATAAGTAACGTCGCCCACGTTAACATTGCAGTCCCCGTTGGCGTCTCCCCCCTCGGGCATGCAGGGTTGGGGTCCGCCCTTATAAAGGAAAGACAC
Organism: Candidatus Zixiibacteriota bacterium; assembly: GCA_049679185.1. Classification (GTDB taxonomy): domain Bacteria; phylum Zixibacteria; class MSB-5A5; order MSB-5A5; family SM1-73; genus SM23-73-3. The sequence continues at coordinate 43,473 of JBAUFO010000231.1, read as the reverse complement.
CAGGTAGGTGACGTCACCCAAGTTGACCACGCTGTCCCCGTTGGCGTCCCCGGGAACCGACCACCAGGCTGTCAGAACACCCCGGTGATACCGAAAAGGCACCACCTCACCATTGGGATCGGACAGGAAGCTGTTTCCAGGCGGACCGGGAGTCATGTAGAACGACACGTTGCGATCAGTTGAGGTGTCGCTGAGGCAGCTCACGTCCACCCAGAACTTAAAAAGCGTCCGGTAGTTCGGGTAAGGCATGATGGTGTCGCCTATGTCGAAGCCAAACACCTGGATCCAGTTGCACTCCGGCGAGTTGATGTCGCCAGTGTCACCGTGACATTCCACCAGATTCCACCCGCTTATCAGAGAACCTGTGGTGTCGATATGACAATATCGCACCAACAATTCAAGCACCCGCACGCTGTCGACTATGAAGCACGAATCGCCGTGTGGCTCCGGGCCCGTACAGGTATCCTGCCACACCGTGTCCAAGACCGTTGCTATGCCCACGCTGTCGGTATAAAAGTCGATCAGATCAACGTTGCTCACGGTGATCATGAATTGAAACCCGCTGATGCGCATCGGATTTTTCAACTGCACCTCCACCTCGGCGATTTTGCCCGGGTAGGCCGTCTTGTAACCTATGGCAACGTCTGCGCTGTCCACCTGTGCAGAAATCCTGTCTGCTGCAAGGAACAAGAAGATAAAGGCTAAGGCCGGGAGGATGACGATCCGCTTGAAGTCCTTATGTCTCATTCCCCTCTCCTTATAATAAAGGTTTATCTCAAAGTCCTAATCCTAAACCTTTATCTACCGCCTCTTGCTAGGTTCTTCCTCCTTTCGACAAAACTCAGCCAGCCAAAAAAAGTCCTTCTCTTTTTAGTCCCTTCAACTTCCTGTTTTAATCTGGTGGCTTGCTACAGCCCCAAAAAACTCGATGTCGCAGAGTCGAGATGATCTTCTATCTTAAAAAGGCAGAAGCCAAGTTTAGCTAAAAGCCGGGGCAAAGAATCCTGAAGTCCTTATGCGAACTTTTGAATTTTCAAACTGTCAGACCCGATCGAGAGTGTTGGTTTCTTTCCTTTCTCAGATACAATATATATTCCGGTCATAACTTTGTCAATAGAAAAATTGCATTTTTTTGAAAAAAGTTTGAATACGGGTCTTACCTGAGTTTCGATCCAATAACCGCCTTCTCTCCCGGACTCACCAATTTGATCCTCACGGGGACGTATGAGGGGCAATTAACATGCCAACCAACCCTCCTTAGGTTTGGCCACCACAAGGACCCATCCGGCAAGACAGTACACGAAGTCGCCTCCTTAGATGGCGCCATTACTATCGCATCTGGTCGTAGGAGAGTGGGGTTGTCTTGGATTCGCGCAAGAAGCCGGACGGCTGGAGACTAATCCGCTGCAGACTAAAGGGTTATGCCTCAACCCAGTTGTGCGTCCACGGAGACAGGGTTCCCCGGCCCTGCCGCAACTGACTGCCTTTAGGGAGGTTAATTGCCTACTGGCTACGGTCCAGTAGCCGGAGGTAAGCAATCTGGAAGCATTTAGATGTAACCGCCGGTGTGCAGGCAAATTCAGAGGAGTCGCAGATGATTTCATCCTCCTACGCGAAAGGCGGAGAGGAGCGATTCCTCTATGGGACTTACCTCAAGCAACTCAAACTCCGACGGTGAATCCAGCCATATCCTCACCAAAACGCTCCCGGAGTCTTTTCCGTCGCTATAGCGGGCGCACACTCTGGCCGCCCAGGTTTTGTCTTCCCTGCCTGGCTCTCCCAGAAGGAGGGCGTAGGTACTCTTATATCCATCGGCAGTGAATTTCGGCTCGGTAGCCGATGCCAGCCCCATCAATACCTCATTTTCCCCTTTGTCTCTTCCGGCGATGACCTTTGCTCCGGAAGGGGTCCTGAAATGTCGTCCGACTTTAAGAAGGGTCATGTGTCTCATGGAACCCTCGCCGTGCTCGAGGGACTCCCTCACCTTCGGGGCAAAGGCGGGATCGGTCAAAAGACAGCCTCCGGCAGGACAGGGAAAATAGTCGATCTGGTATCTTCTGGCTAAGGCCAGTTGCGGTTTTCGGGATCTCCCCTGAATATCCAGAAGCTTACTTCGGTCCACCACTCCCTCCTTTTCCATCAGGGTCGGCTCCAAAAGTTTAGCGGAGAGAGGACGCAGCACCCGTCCTTTGAGGCCCGATTCTCTTTCGATCAAATTCATGGCGTCTTTTCTCTGGGACATGGGCCTTTCCCCCAGCACCTCGCCGGTGAAGACGAACTCCCCCCCCTCTTCTTCCATGAGCTTTTTGGCTTCTCTGAAGAGAAACACCCGGCAGTCCAGGCAGGGATTCATGTTTTTGCCATACCCGTGCCGGGGGTTTTTCACTATCTCAAGATAGTCTTCGCCCCCGTAAACTCCCCTCAGCGGAATCTCAAGCTTCTCTGCGGCCAATTGAGAGTAGCAGGTGTTCTTGTCGTCGCAGGTACAGAAGGGAGTCCTCATGTTCAGGGCAATGACCTCGAACCCCAGATCCAGCATTATCTTTACCGCCAGAATGCTGTCCAATCCTCCGGAGAGGAGTGCGATTACCTTTCGTCTCTTCATTTCGTTTCTCTCCTTATCTCTGCGGATGCGGAATCCAGGAGCATGACCAGGCAGGTCAACCAGGGGGAGGTGGTTTTTCCTTATTTATACGCTCTGCACACCAGGCCAGGTTGGACTACTCTGCATCTCCATCTTTGCTCCTCTGTCTGACGTTATCCTCAAGAGTCATCCGATCCGGGCCAAAAAAAGTCCTCCGTCACCACTTATCCATCTGAGAGGGGGGCAGGAACTCAGAGTAGAGTAAATGGGACGGAGGATAATCTTTAACTGCCTCAACTCTAATCTATCTATATTAACGGTAAATGCAACTCTTTTTTTTCATTTTTTTCACTTTAGAGAGCACATCTCCTTATTCGGCGAGGAGCTGGTCGATCTTGGCTAAGGACTGGGCATCATCCCATTCCCTGGTCCCCCTCACCTTCCATCTTATCACCCCTTTTTTGTCCACCAGATATGTCGAAGGTATGGATCGCGCCCAGTACGTGTTCGCCACGTCTCCCCGGGGATTCAATAGCACCGGAAAGCTCATCTGGTATTTGGCCGCAAAGGATGCTACCTTGGAAGAAGAGGTCCTGTCCACGCTCACCGCCAGGATTTCAAGCCCCTTGTCTCTGCGCGATTGATACAACCTCTCCAGAGACGGAATCTCTCTTCTGCAGGGACCACACCAGGTGGCCCATATGTTCACCAGAACGACCTCCCCCTTAAAATCGCTCAAGGTAAAGGAGGCTCCGGCCAAGTCCGGCAAAGTGAAATCAGGGGCCAGGAATCCCTCCTGGGGAGATTCCTTCAACTCCTGTTTGCTGGAGATCTTGCCGTCCTCTTTGCCCGGATTGGATTCCTTTTTTCCCTCACAGCCCGCCATACCGGTTGTGACCAATACAGACGTCAAAACCAAGCATAACCACAGATACGATCTTCTTCGTAGCAACGACTCACTCCTTTTTAACAGAACCGACCAATGTCCATTGAACCTAGTGGATTGTAACATAAATTCGGTGTTCATAGTGCAGGGTGTCATTGCGAGCGAACGGAGTGAGCGTGGCAATCCCGATGAGATTGCTTCGGCTATGCCTCGCAATGACAAGGCGTTTTACTCCCCATAGTGATTTACCGAACTTCTGTCACTAACCACTAGTATCCGCCGCTCAAAGTTCCGGGCAAAAACGTCTGTCTTCTGTATCTTAGTGCAACGGCGATACAATAAAAAGCCCCTCCTCCGAAAGGAGAAAAAGGGCTATCTCAGCTCGAAGCGTACGATCTAAAGCCTCATTCCTTGTCTTTCTTATCCGTCTTTTCTTTCGTATCCTTCTTGTCTTTCTTGGCCTCAGCGCCTCCGCCGATCCCCTTAACCAGCGGTACGGTGAGCCTGAATTTCCCCTTTTCGCCGTATCTGGCTTCCAGGGTGACCGACTTTCGGAACTGTTCCTCCTCCTGGCCTTTCTTCAGTTCGACTTTGAGCTTGGCCGTTTTTCCAGGTTTCAGTTTGTCCTCGTTTAATTCCACTTTTTTGAAGATGTCAGGAGGCACGGAGACCAGTTCCAGCCTCATCACCTCGTCGCTTACGTTTTTGATTTTGCTTTCAAGCTCGCGCACTCTCTTTCCCTCGGGATCTCCGAAATCCAAGGCCGGTGGATCGGCGGCGAGCAGAAGCGCCGAATCGCCCGGCTCCTTCACCTCCGCCTTGAAGGCGATGCTGACACTCCCCAGGGTGGTATCATTGGTGGTAACCCTGGCGCTCTTGTGAGTTCTGCTCTTTGCGCCCCCTGCGGTATATATCAATTCAATCCATGTGCTGTCACCGGCAGCCAGCTCCGATTTCAAAAGTGGAGCCTTTGTGCACCCTCACCCGGGCTTTACCTTCTCTATCTTCAGTATGTCCTCACCCACGTTCTTCACCAGATAGTAATGGCTGATCTTGCTCTGGGGTGGAACGTAGCCAAAATCGAACATAGTCTGGGGAATCAGAAGCTTAGGTCCTTCGGCCTGAGCCTGACTTATGAAACTTCCCACCAGACACACCAGGAAGAGAAACAAAACCACTCTGACTGCTCTCTTCATTCTCTCCTCCATTCTGAAAGCTTCTTATTGGCGGATTTAAATGTAGCTCAAACGCCCTCTCGGCTAACCCTATTACAAATAGTTTTACGAAAAATCGTCCGGGTTTTTTGAGTCTTTGAAAACATTTTCAAAAACAGCACAAAGGCGGACAGCCCCTGGAACAGACGATCACCCCAGCAGAATCAATCCACCAGGATCAAAGCACAGAAGTGGCACGTCTCGTCGGGGGATCCGACCACCTTCAGCCTGTAGCCCGAGTTTGCCAGTGTGGCATATACGTCTATTCCGCAGGCCTCCATGGAGGGACGGGCAACATCTTCATGCTTGCAGGGTTGTGTAAGGTCACAGGACTTGCACAGGTTACAGGGCCCGCAGGCCATGGCGAAAGCCTTGTGTTGACCATCCAGAAACATCTCCCGTTCCAACCCCGCAACCTGCTTCCGCATGTTCCGACGAAGACCTCTTTCTCCCGCTTCCGGGGGAACGTCGTAGACTAAGATTAAGGCTTTGGAATAGTGACCCAGCATCTTGCGGGTATATTCCGGCGTGGGAGAATAGGGCGGGCAGGTCAGACAGGTGCCGTAGGCGCCGCATCCGTACTGACATTTCAGCCTGACCCATTCTGCGACGACCACGTTTTTCGGATGGATCAGTTTTACCCAACTGACTCCAAGCTTTTCGGCTTTCTTCAGATATTTTCTCATTTGTCCCGACTGCGTTTTAAACCCGGTAAGCGCAACCTTCAGGGTGCGCAAAAGTCAATCACGCAGGCTACCGAATTCAGCTCTCCCTGAGAGCTTATAGCGCAGTACGATTCGGACTCCCGCTGGCCGACAGGCTTCTATTTTCCATGGCACTGGATGAACCTGGCCACCGACCTGTCGTAGGTCCTCTCCACGTCATCGGGAAAGAGGCAAGCGGGGAGTTCCTTCATTCTCCAGTGATACTGTATGCACTCACAGCAGATGCCCTTGCGGCTGCATGGCTCGTAGGTGCAGTTGCAGCTTCTCAGGTTCTTCTCAACGTTACAATCCCTTTTTCCCATCTCTCCTCCTTAATTCTGATCAGGTTGATGGCCGGACCTGAACCATTTCAGCCTGTATCGCCACAACAGTGCTGAGAGGATTATAACCACCAGGGCGAAAATCAGCAAGGCATTTTCCAGGCGGAACTGATCCACCAGGCTTCCCAAAAACGGAGCGAAAATCGCAAAGGCGGCGTTTCCCGCCATGTGCTGAACCGAAAGCATGGTGGCCCGCACCTCCGACGGAGTATGGCGATTGACGTACGTTTTCAAAAACGGCTCGTGCAGCGCGGTGGTCACCTGCTGAATCAGAATAAACAAGATGGCCCACAGAACTAAGAATCTGCTCAGCAGTACGAATGATACCACCACCAGGATGGGCATCAGAAGAAGCATCAGCTTCTCCTTTAACAATCTCTCCATCCGGTGTGCCTGCCTGCTCACCACCGCGGAAAAGAGATGAAAAGCTGCAAAGGCTATTCCAAACAGGGAGAGGGGCAAACCCACCAGCTTCATGTAGGGCTGATATGTCCAGAAGCCCAGACGGGTAGCCAGGAATATCACAGAGAAGAAGAGAACGAACCACAGGATTCTCCTGTCCCGGAGCAGCAGATCAAAACTCTTCCGTATCTCGTAGTATGACTTCTTCCGCGTGTTGAGAATAGAGTCTTCCCCGCTTCCGCCCTCCCGCGGCGGCTCCACAATGGTTAAAGCGATCAGCCCAGAGAAGAATATTCCGACGGAGCTTGCTAGATACGGAAGGGATAAATTGACCGTGGCAAGAAGTCCACCCAGCGGGGCGAATATGGCAAAGCCCAGGTGTCTCATGCTGTTGGCCTTCCCCTCTATCCTTTGATAATCTTCGCTCTTCCCCAGACGCTCAAGAGTGTCGTAAGCTAAGGCAGAATCGGCGCCGTAGGCAAAGGACATGGCGATGCCGGCTATGATCTCACCCAGTATGAAAAGAACCAGGGAATGCGAGAAGAAGATCATAAGGTAGGCGAAGGAATGGCAAAAGGAACCGAGAATGAGCGACCTCTTCCTCCCCCATCGGTCCGCCAATGCGCCGGTGGGAACCTCGGACAGAACCTTGGCAAAGTAGTAGATGCTCTGAAGGATCATGATCTGGGAGAAGGAGAGACCTCTCTCCTGGTAAAACAGGACCAGTATGGCTATGTGGAAAAGGCTGAACTTGGTGAGGCGGTACCAGTAGAATTTGCGGATGTTCTTCTCCATTTAGAAGACCTTCACCGGAATCCCGCAGACTCTCTGGGCGTCTCTTGCGATCTGACTCAACCTGTCTTTCGAGACTAAAGTCAAACCCTGGTCCGCCGAAGGCCGGTCGATGGAGTAGATCTGCACCTCCCTGGGTTTGATGAAATTGATCCTCTCGATCCACCTCTTCACCTCCCCCTCTTCGGTATTGTCCACCCGTCCCTGCACAAAAACGCTCTGGGTGATTATGTCACCCAGTCCCTTTAGATTCTCCACCACGTCTTGAAACCGGATACCTTTGGAAGGCCGGTTCAACTTGCGGAACGTCTCCTCACTTCCGGCATCCAGCTTCATTATCCTGACGTCGAGTTTCCTCAGACCGGACATCACCCTTTCGTCATCCAGACAGGTTGAGTTGGATAGGATGGTAACCTTTGCCTTTGGGGCGTATTTGTCTCTTGCCTTCAGCGCAACTTCCACTATCTTATCGAACTCAGGATGCAGGCAGGGTTCGCCATTGCCGGAAAAGGTGACGTAGTCCACGCTGTTCGGATTCCGATCCAGCCACCCTTCAAGTGCCTCTTTCACCTGTTCAACTGAGGGGAGATCATCCAGGCAGGACGTGACGTCACGGGAGTGTATCTTGGTCCAGCCGTAGTGACAATAAAGACAGTTGAAGCTGCACGGCTTGTAGGTTGAAGGCAGCAGGTTGATCCCCAGCGATGATCCCAGTCTTCTGGAGCTAACCGGACCGTAGATTATCCCCTCTTTTAGTTTCAAAGTTCGCATGTTCTCTCTCCATCGAAAAGATTACACTTGCTCTCACCAATTTACGTATGCCGGAGATTTTGTCAATGGTTTCCAATGAACTCGGCAGGACAGTCTCGATGTCTTTGCCCCTCCGTCTGGCAACAACAGACTATGGGACAACTCCCACACATTTGCTCAGAAACTCCGCCCTGAAGCGTTCTCCCAAGATATGAGACTCAATGAGTGAGTCTCTAACTGAAGCTGGCGCAATCGATTGTCCAGCAGTAAGGTGGGGCCGGTTTTCGCCCCGTCACAGGCATTCTTTTTGCTTTGTTAAGAACTGGGGACAGGGCGGATTTTCGCGCAGAGGTAATGCAGTCTGGATAAAGACCGGCAGAGGGATCCAGAGAATGGTCAACGGATGAAGAGATTTCCCTTTTGAACTGCCTGCCCCAAAAGGAACAGGGGAGACTCAAGTCTCCCCTGTTTGCTTTTATCTCTTCCGTGCCGAATGACTGTCGATCTCTCAGATGAAGTCTATCTACTGACGGCAGATCACTGTTAGCCGTCAGCCGAGATCCGTCAGCCCCTCACCTTCCCTACGATCTTGAAGAATCGCCTCTTCCCCAACCGCACCAGTTTCTCCCCGGCTAACGAGATTTTGAGGTCCTCGTCGGCAACCCTTTCATTATCTATATACAGCCCCCCCTGCTTTATCAATCTCTTCACCTCGCTGGTGGATTTAGCGCAGCCGGCTTGAACCAGATAGTGCCCTACCCACATCTCTGCCTGGTCATGCTCCAGATGTTTCACCGGAATCTCCTGGGGAAACTCTTTTTTGGAGAAGACTCGCTCAAACTCCTGGTGGGCTTTATCTGCATCCTCCTGGCTCCAATACATTCTCACAATCTCTTTGCCCAATCTCTTCTTCAGCACCATGGGGTTGGTCTTCTTTTCCTGCAACTCTTTCTTGATCCGCGTCAATTCGTCCGTCCCCACGTCGGTTACCAGCTCGAAGTAGTCATATATCATCTCATCCGAGATGGACATGATCTTGCCGAATATCTCACCCGGCGGCTCTGCCACGCCGATATAGTTGCCCAGGGATTTTGACATCCTCTGCTGCCCGTCGGTTCCCACCAGAACCGGCATGGTTAAGACCACCTGCGGTTTCTGCCCGTAGATCTCCTGAATTTGCCTGCCTGCTAAGAGATTGAACTTCTGTTCCGTAGCCCCGATCTCCACGTCCGCCTTGATCATGACCGAGTCATAAGCTTGCATCAGAGGATAGAAAAGTTCGTGTATGCTGATGGGGATTTGCTCTTTGTATCTTTTGGAGAAATCGTCTCTCTCCAGCATGCGGGCCACGGTGAAATGTGACGCCAGACGCATGATCTCGTGGAAGCTCATCTTGCTGAACCACTCCCCATTATAGTGCACCTCGGTCTCACTTTCGTCCACCACCTTGAAGAACTGTTCCTGGTAGGTCTGCGCATTTCTTCCTATCTCCTTCTCGGTAAGCTGCGGACGGGTCTCGGAGCGCCCGGATGGGTCTCCAACCATCCCGGTGTAATCCCCTATTATCAGGATCACCTGATGCCCCAATTCCTGAAATTGCCTCAGCTTTCTCAAGCAGACCGTGTGTCCCAGATGTATGTCAGGGGCCGTGGGATCAAAACCCTGTTTTATCCGCAGGGGCTTGTTCCGGCTTATCGAGTCCTTTAGCTTGTCTATCAGCTCCTCTTCAGGAATGATCTCCACCGTTCCCCGTCGGATGACTTTCAGTTGCTCTTCTAAACTTAGCATTGATCCTCCATACAACACTCCTTATAATCGGCTCGATCCGAATCCTCTCAACAAGATTCAGCCTGGCTATAATAAAACCATGCGAACCTAAAATCAAGCCAATTCTCTTCGGTCGCAGTCTCCCGGGTCTGGGGAAAATAGTACGTCGCCGATGCGGACGGCGCCGGTCGTGTTGTGGGTTCTCGAAACAGACAAATGAAAATGAAAAAGGCAGAAGCTACTCGCCACCGGCCGCAGCCTCTGCCAGAAATAGAACACCCGTCTTTAACTTACCTTCTGTTCAGTGTCTTCTTTCCTGAGGTTGAGGGCTTTAACGTTCTCCCGGAGGACTTTCCCTAACCTCTTGATTCCTTCGCGAATCAGATCCGGCTTGGCGTTGGAGAAGTTAAGTCGCAGGGTGTTATCCTTATCTTCATGGGGATAGAAGGGCTTCCCCGGCACATAGGCCACCCTCTCTTCAACTGCCATCGGTAGCAGGTCGGTGGCGGAAATGCCTTCGGGCAATTCCACCCAGAGGAAGAGCCCTCCCTCCGGCTCGTACCATTTGACGTCTTCAGGGAAATGCTCTTTTAAGGCCCCAATCATCACTCCCCTTCTCTCGCTGTAGGAGGCTTTGATCTCCTCAATGTGGCGATCCAAGTTTCCTGCCTTTATGTATTCGTACACCACGTACTGGGCAAAGGTGTTGGTGTGCAGATCAGCGCCCTGCTTCAGGCGCTCAAACATGGTGGTGATTTCAGTGGAGACTATGCCCCAGCCTATCCTCAAACCCGGCGAGACGATTTTGGAAAAGGTGCCCAGTTCTATCACCAGATCCTTACCCATGCTCTGAAGCGAGGGGAGAGGTTCTCCCACGTACCTGAGCTCACCGTAAGGGTTATCGTCGACGATCGGAATCTGGTACTTCTCCGCCAGCGTCACCAGTTGTTTCCTTCTCTTTAGGCTCATGGTTATGCCGGATGGATTCTGAAAATCGGCCACCACGTATATAAACCGGGGATGGTGCTCTTTTATCTTCTCCTCTGCCTGCTCCACTATCATCCCGTCTTTGTCCATCTCAACGGGAACATACTTTGGTCTCATGACATTGAACGCCTGGATTGCTCCCAGATAGGTGGGATTCTCGCAGAGTAACGCGTCTCCCTCGTTCAAGAAAACCTTTGCTATGAGATCCAAACCCTGTTGGGAGCCGGCAGTGATGAAGAGGTTGTCTATGGTCACAGGCAGCCCTTTTTTTGACAGGCGCTCAGCCAAAACTTCCCTTAAGGGCAACACTCCCATGGTTAGGCTGTACTGCAAGGATTTCGGTCCATGGGTATCCAGAACCTTGGCGCAGGCTTCTTTCAGCGCCTGGATGGGGAAAAGCTCGGGTGCGGGGAGACCACCGGCAAAAGAGATGATGTCGGGTCTCTCGGTTATCTTCAGTATCTCGCGGATGGCGGAAGATTTCATCTCCCGCGCCCTGGCTGAAACGGTCCAGTTAAAACTCACTTTATCCTCCTTTTAAAGGCAAAAAGTCGCTTGTTGCTCAACCACTATATCTACGTGTAACCTAAGCGAAACGTTCTTTAAAGTCAAGGAGTTTTTGGGATGGATGAAAGCAGGAAAAGGTCCTGGATGGCCCCCAACAACTGATCCTAAATCGCGCTTTCAGATGGTCTTTCCGGCTGCTGTTGTAGTCTAAGGCGAATGATCTCTCACGCCAGCGAATCTAAACTGATGAAGACCCCGTTGGGGTCCAGTGACCTCTTGATGCGAGAGTTCAGGAGTGCTTTGGGGTCGTCCTGATTCCTGCTCCTTTCTCTTGTCGGCTGCTCAAATGCAACAGCAGGATAGTCTTTCCTTTTCCTTACAGGAACCAGTCTTAGGCTTATTTCACTTATGAAACCCAAGGTGCCCCAGGACCCGGCATAAAGCCGGGGAAGATCGTATCCGGTGACCGACTTGAAGGTCCTGGCACCCACCTTCAGGATCTGCCCTTGGGGATCGACGATCTCCAAAGAAAGAACGTAGTCGCTGGTTTGCAGAGTTTTTTCCCGGGATTTTCCTTTCAGGTTGGCGGCCACGGCTCCCCCCATCGTGCCGGAAGAACCGGGGTCAGCCAGCGGATAAAACAGCTTGAAGGACTCAAGGTGCTGGCTCAAGGCTTTCAGAGGAAAACCAGATTGGAGAATCACGTACAGGTCCTCGGCAACCACCCTGTTGATCTTGTTCAGCCTGTCAGACCTCAGAACGACCACGTTCCCAGCGGTGAATTTCGAGGGATCCAGAATCGAGCCCGAGCCCGAGGGTAATAACCTGAATCTCTGCTGATTGGCTAACTTCACCACCTCGGATACTTCCGAACTGCTCTCGGGCGAGATGAATACTCCCTGCAGTTCGACTTTGAGATTTTCTTTTCCGACTATTCTCTCCAACTGATCTATTGGTATTTCGTTCGCCACTATCCACCTTGCATATTCTTAAGAATTCGTAGACTACTCTCAGACCTTCAAAAACTCGCCCAAATATATGGTCCGGTCGCCAGACTGTCAAGTCAATTGTCTGAGGACTGGCAAAAGGTGAGGAGGGGAAAACGGTTGTTGGAGTGTCAAGCCCCGCCACGGCGGGATCTTCGACTTCAGCTTGACTTAAACTGACGAACTGGATCAGGAACTTCGCCAGGTCCACCTAAAGGTGGACACTCCATGTGATGAGGACCCCCTCTCCCTTAACGGAAAAGGGCAAGGTTGAAAATCTGGCCACAGGGGGGAAATCAACTAATTGCCCCGTCATTGCGAGGAGCCGAGCGACGAAGCAATCTCCTCGGGCTGCCACCGCACGGAGATTGCTTCGCTTCGCCCTGCACCAAGAGGTGCAGGACTCCGCTCGCAATGAAAGTCTGCTTCCCTTGTCCGAAAGGCTTCGCCATCCGGGATTTACGACGCTGACCAAAAGAATTCTCTTGACAAGGAAAGATATTCTTTGTTAAATGCTCTCTGACTCGAAGACATAAGTCAACCTCTTAAAATGAGGAGGGGATATGAGAGGTATGAGGCTTTTGGTGACCACGATCCTAGGGTTCGTATTCGGGGTCGTATGCTGGCTTCTGGCCTCCAGCGGGCAGCCGGAGATGCCAGCGGCCATGTCCTGGTCCATCATCTTCAGCCGCGCACTGTTGGGTTTCGTGATCGGAATAAGCGCCTGGAAGATCAACCACATGATTCATGGAATCATCCTCGGTTTTATTGTCTCCATCCCCATGGCCTTGGGAGCACTCTCGTTCCAGGGTCTCAAGATTTTTCTGGGGACTTTGATTATGGGGATGATCTACGGGTTTCTAATTGAACTGATCACGCGTCTGATAGTCAAAGAAAAGGAGGCCGCACCGGAGACGTCCACTCCTTAGCCACAACTTATTCCAAGACTCACCAGGTATTGCCAAAAAAGCAAACTCGCCTTGATTCAGGATTGGAGAGTCCTCCTTGACCGGAGGACTTTTCACTATCTCGGACCGGGATTTGAGCAGGGAACCACCACAACCCCGGGGGGAGCCGCGTTCCAGCTTCTCGGCGTAGTCAAGGGGTTAGGGCAAAAAAAAGTAGGCAGGGAGAAAGGAAGCTGTGTAGAATAACTAATAAGGAAAAGATCTTTCTGTTTCTCGGCCTGCTGTGTCGTTTTTTCTTGACTCGAAGGATGCGGTTACGTATTCTTTATGAGTTTTGAACGGACGTTTTTTTGAACCGGGATAAGGCAGCTAAAGAACCGAAAAAAGAAGAAAGGTGATCTCAAATTGTATAGCCCCGCCGTGATACTTTTCTTGAGTCCCGCCGGCCCGTTCGAGGGCACCCTCTGGGGAATGATACGGGACATGGATCTCTTTGCCCAGATCGTGCTGATCATACTCCTCTTTCTCTCACTGGTCTCGTGGGCAATCACGTTTCAGAAGATAGCGCTTTTTCGCAGAACCAATGCCGAAACCGAAAAGTTTCTCTCCCTCTTCAGGCGGAGACCCTCTATCCCCGAGGTTTACATCTCCTGCATTAAATACAGGCATACGCCTTTGTCCAATATGTTGGAAGCCGGCTTCAAGGAGTTGGATGAGCTTCGCACAAAGAAGAGGAATCCCCACGGAAACCCGGAGATCGCCGCGGTGGAGGAGGTTGAGCCGGGCATCCGAAAGGACAAGTTCGACGTGATCAGGATGACACTGGAGAGAACCGGTCAGGAGGAGATGAACCGTCTGGAGAAGTCCATAGTCTTTCTGGCGACCACCGGAAACGTCAGCCCGTTTTTTGGTCTTCTGGGAACGGTATGGGGGATCATGCACTCCTTCGCCTCCATCGGGGTAAGAGGCTCGGCCAGCTTGGCCGTGGTGGCGCCGGGAATAGCCGAGGCGCTGATTGCCACCATCATGGGACTGGCGGTAGCCATACCGGCGGTGATGGCCTATAACTTTTTCAATAACAAGCTGAAGGTGATCTCCACCCAGGTGGATAATTTCGCCCTGGAGTTTCTTGCTGCCGCAAAGAAAGAAGAGATAGTGCAGTAGCCGCGGACTGCCGACTGGTCCTGTCTTCGACCCTGAGGCTCAGACCCGAAGGGAGCGAAGTCGAAGGACGGCGGACCGCGGACGCCTTTGGGGGTTCAAAATGCCGCGAAAGAGAATATACGATTCGCTGCACGACATAAACGTCACCAACTTGGTGGACGTGATATTGGTGCTTCTGATCATCTTCATGATCACCGCGCCCATGATGCAGAGCGGAATCGACATAAGCCTCCCGCGTGCTCAGGCCACGCCCGAGGATATGGGAGAGGGCGTGGTGGTGACCATCACCAAGGCGCAGCAGATCTACATAGACGAGAGGGTCAGCAACCTGGAGCGATTCGAGGGAATCTTAGGCGACGTGACTCGCAAGAAGGGCTCGCGATCGGTATTCTTGAGGGCTGATAAGGACGTTCCCTACGGCCTGGTGATAGACGTGGTGGGGAAGATAAAAAGCTTGGGGATTGAAAATCTGGGGCTGGTGACCGAGCCGGCCAGATAAAGAGATGGCGGGGTGAGTCCGGATCCGGTATGAAAAGAAGCTTAATTCTATCCACGATTGTGCACATGGGGGTCATCTTGGGATTGTTCCTCTCCTCCCCGGTGAAGCCCATGCTGCAGGGCTATCCGACGATCTATCGGGTGGGTCTGGTGAGCATGCCCAGAAGAGGTGGAGGAGGGAAGGGTTCTCCGGGAGAGGCAACCAAGGCCAAGCTCACCATCTCCAAGCAGAAGGAGAAGGGAGTCTCGGTAAAGGAGCTCAACAAGAAACCTCCCAAGAAGAAAAAACAAACGGAAAAGACCACTCCCGCGAAAACCGGAACGGTGAACGCCAAGAAGGATACCCCCAAGAACAAGGAGACGGGAAAGATAACCCAGGAGGATGAGGTTGGCGCTGAATACGGGCTGGGCAACGGCATAAGCGCCGCCACCGTGGATGGAGGCGGCTTCGGTTCGTCCTATTATCTATCCCTGGTATTCGGGAGAATCCGGGACCTGTGGGATAACCCGGTACAGGCGTCCGCGGTCCTGCGGGTAACCCTATATTTCAAGATATTAAAGGACGGGCGAATTCTGGATGCGCAGGTGGAGAAATCCTCCGGAATAGACTTGTTCGATCAATCGGCCATGAGGGCGATATTAAGCAGCGTGCCTTTTCCCCCGCTCCCGACGGAATATCGGGGGGAATATCTGGGAATTCATCTGGAGTTTGAGTATATTCAATAAGTAGTTCGCCAGGTACTAAGCGTACGGAGAATGATTTCTGCTATGAAGAAGTTCTTGATCCTACAAACAGTCCTCTGCGTGGCTTTGACCGTGAAGTGTGCAGTGGCCTTGGATTCCTTGACGCTTCTGGCAACTCTGGTTGGCGAAAACGAGAATGACTTCATGGTTCAGTGTGCTTCAGCGGGCGACGTAAACAACGACGGTTTCGACGACATAATCGTGGGTGCAACCCAGCTTCTCATGGATAGAGGGTACGCTCTGATCTATTTTGGTGGAACGGAATTTGATACTATTCCGGATGTGAGATTGATAGGTGAACCTTTTGGGCCAGGAGGTTACTCCAGGTTTGGGGTGACGGTTGCCTCAGCGGGGGACGTTAATGATGATGGCTACGACGACGTGCTGGTGGGAGCGGATTTCGGTTGGAACGGCGAGGTCGGTTGGAGGACCGGGAAAGCTTTTCTCTTTTTGGGCGGAGAGGACATGGACTCGATCCCGGATGTCACTTTCCTGGGAAGCTTTGACGACTTCGAGTATTTCGGAGGCGTTATATCATCCGCAGGGGACATAAATGACGACGGCTACGACGACGTAATTATCGGCTGCCCGTCCTACCGGGGTGGCTGGCTCTCTGGCAGGGCATATATTTACTTTGGAGGCCAGAACATGGATAATGAGTATGACATTTGTATCCAGGGTGGCGAGGGTGACTTTTTTGGCAACTCAGTTAACAGTATTGGTGACGTCAACCAGGACGGCTATGAGGATGTTTTGATTGGCGCTGCCTGTGATGGTCACACCGGATTTGAGGGTAGGGCATCGATTTACTTTGGAGGCGACCCGATGGACACCACGGCGGACGTTACTTTCTGGGGTGACTCGGCCAGTTTCAAGCAGGTGGGTTCTTATATAGCAAGTGCTGGTGATGTGAATGGGGACACTGATCCTGATGTCATGATCGTGGGAGGGTACGAACACAAGAGGCTCAAGGTATTTCTGGGTGGACCAGCCATGGATACTGTTCCAGACGTGATACTGGGCGGATCACACGCCATTTCCCCGGCTGGCGACTTGAACAAAGACGGATTCGGAGACATAATGGTCAGTGGAACTATTTTTTTCGGGGGCGACCCCATGGATACCCTTCCTGACATTAGCCTGCCCACGGGGGGCTACCGAGTCGCCGCTGCCGGAGACATCAATAAGGATGGATACGAGGAGGTTTTACTGTCAACGGTTGGAGATACTACCTGGCCGGGAACGGTGTTTGTATTTACCTCTGAGCCGACTTCGGTCGTCCAAGATGAGGAGGAGCAGGTTGTCAAGAGTTTCCGTTTACATCAGAACTATCCTAATCCGTTCAATTCAGTTACGGCAATTCAGTTCGATGTGGAAGGTTCAGAGTATAGAGCCCCAATCCAGACAACCCTCAGAGTTTACAACATTCGCGGCCGATTGGTAAGGACGTTGCTGACTGAAAAGATGGCGCCCGGGACCTACCGCGTGACCTGGGATGGAAAAGACGAGTGTGGAAAGGAGGTAGCGAGCGGGATATATCTTTACCGTGTGCGGGCGGGAAGCTTGATTGACACAAAGAAGATGTTAGTTCTCAAATAACCGTCGCCGTTCACTATGGAGAATCCCTGGCATGCCTTTCTGACACGGACACTTATAGAATCATGAAACTTTTTCAGAGAATCCTTTTCCCAATAGTACTTTCCGCCGCTCCCTATTTAATATCGCGGCGAATACTTGGGAATTCATCTGGAGTTTGAGTATATTCAATAGAGAGACATTCACCCTTGGGTTGCGATCGCGCCCACAGATGCATTGGAGCACACTCCGTATGATCAAATCAGGGAACCATTTCAGGCGCTGGAAATCTTCTTATAAATTCCCCTTGCTTCTTCTGGCTTTAGCGCTATTATTATTCAATCGATTTGAAGTCGGCCTGGCCCAGACCGAAATCGAAGCCAAGATCACCAAGGGCGCAGTAAAGTACATAGAGGCATTAGACATCGCGGTAGTCGACTTCTCGCCGGCTGAGTCGGAATACGCCGGGCGAATCACCCAGGTGGTGCGGGACGACCTGAGTTATTCGCTTTATTTCCGGGTGGCGGAGATCGACTCATTCGTGCTGGCAATTTTAGGAAACGACATGTATAATATGGATGGCTGGTATCAGCTTGGAGTGCACTATCTTCTTGACGGCTCGGTTCGTATCGAAGAAGAGAAGCTGAAAGTCGAGATCAATTTAGCCGACGCGATAAGAAAGAAGGTGATCAAGAGCTTCAAATTCGAAGCCAAGGCGGAAAGCTACCGGGCCCTGGCGCATTCCATCTCAGATGAGGTGGTTTTGAACTTCACCGGGCAGAAAGGGATATTCTCCACCAAGATCGCTTACGTCCACTGGAAGGATGGAGCCAAGGAGATTTACATCTGCGATTACGACGGCCATAATCCACACCCGGTAACCAATGACCGCTCCATCAACGTCTCCCCGGCCTGGTCGCCGGACGGAGGCAAGCTGGTTTACACCTCGTACAAGAGGCGCAACCCGGATCTGTGGGTGACTGATCTTGCTACCAGCCAGACCGAGATTTTGGCCTCCTATCCCGGCCTTAACTCCGCTCCGGCTTTTTCTCCGGATGGGAGATATCTGGCGGCCACCCTGACCAGGGACGGAAATCCGGAGATCTATCTGTTGACCCCTCAAGGGGAGATAGTGCGCCGTTTAACCTACGGCCGGGCAATCGATTCGTCGCCCACCTGGTCGCCCAACAGCAAGGAGATCGCCTTCACCTCCGACAGATCGGGCTACCCTCAGATCTACGTGATGGACACCGAGGGCTCGAATTTGAGAAGGCTCACCTACACCGGCGACATAACCGATTCCCCCTGCTGGTCCCCCCGGGGGGATAGAATTGCCTTCGTTTTGAGAGGAGGGGGAAGGCTGGATATCCATACCATGGACGTGACCGGAGAGAACATGAGCCGGTTAACCAGCCAGGGCTCGAACGAGAATCCCCGCTGGTCGCCGGATGGCTTACACATAGTCTTCAGTTCCAACCGCACGGGAAAATATGAGGTCTACAGCATGCACTGGGACGGTTCTTCTCAGAGGAGAATAACAGGAGAGGGGGAGAACTACAATCCTTCCTGGTCCCCCCGGTTTTAAGAGGGCGAATTTTTTTAAACATTGGATAGTTTGTGCTTGCTTTTTGTTGATAAACAACATACTATAGGTACCAATAAATTGGCAGATGGATAGAATTGGCGAAAGAGCAGTCTGAATGAGCAAGAAAACCAAAATACACTTTTAAGGAGGTGAAGCATGCGTAAAACAAGCATTCTGCTTGTGGGGATTCTGGTTTTGCTTCTGTTCAGCTTTTGCGGCAAGAAGCCGCCCCCGGTTAAGGAGCCAACGCCTCCGGTGGTCACCGAGCCGGAGACACCGATCACGCCGCCAGTAATTCCGGAGGAGGAGGTGATCAAGGAGGAGATTACCCAGGCGGATTTTCAGCCCATCCACTTTGACTTCGACAAATATGCTCTCCGACCGGGGGATCGGGAGCTCTTGAACCGGAATGCGCGGGTGCTGAAAGAGAATCCCGTGGTTAAGATCAGAATCGAGGGTAACTGCGACGAGCGAGGCACCGTGGAGTACAACCTGGCTTTGGGCGAGAAGAGAGCCCGCGCCGCCATGGACTACCTGATCAATCTGGGCGTCAGCGCGGATAGAATCAGCATCATCACCTACGGCAAGGAAAGGGCCGAGCGCTGCAGTAGTGAGAGTTGCTGGTCTGAGGACCGCAGAGACGATTTCATGATCGTGTCGCAGTGAAGTAGCAAATAGACTTATAGTTCATGTTGGAATTCAAGATGACGATTTTGTTAACAGACGCTTTCATTCCTTAATAAAAGGAGAGGGGAGATGCGTAACGCAATTGTTTTACTCGTGGTCCTCTTTGTGACCATGTTGATTGCTGGCTGTTGCCAGATGCCCGAGCCCTGGGTGGAACCCGAGCCGGTAATCGAACCGGAACCTCCACCACCACCGCCGCCTCCACCACCACCGCCGCCAAAGAAGGAGATACTTCTGCAGACCATTTATTTCGATTACGACAAATTCGCCATACGGCCGGGTGACGCTGAGATACTCTTGGAAAACACGGCCCAGCTGAAGGATGATCCGGAGGCGATCATCAGAATCCAGGGGCACTGTGACGAGCGGGGTACGGTGGAGTATAATCTGGCTCTGGGCGAAAAGAGAGCGAGGGCGGCCATGCAATTCCTGATAGACCGGGGGGTCGATCCCGCTCGGTTATCCATCGTCAGCTACGGTGAGGAAAAACCTGCGGACCCGGGACACAACGAGAAGGCATGGGCCAAGAACCGAAGGGCCGAATTTGTCCTGGTATCGCCCGAATAGGTTAGATTTGAGATTTTGAACACAAAAAGGGGGCAGATCTATCGATCTGCCCTCAGTTGTATTTTCCCGGCAGTTAGCCGGGAACGTAGGCGAGGTGAAAAGATTGACCAGACTCAAGATACCGATTATCTTTTCATTCCTGCTTCTGGTGATGCTTTACTCCGGCTGCGCGTCGCGGCGGGAGATAGTCCGGCTGAAGAACCAGGCTGACTTCCTCGAGCAGAGCAACACGAGGCTGGAGGAGCGAACCGCCAGACTGGACAGCCTGCTCGAGGAGCAGATAGAGCTGACCAGCCGGATGAGAGCCGATCTGGCCAGCACCCTGGGAGGCATGGATGAGAGAATGGGAATCGTGGAGAGCAAGCTGGAAGATTTGGGTCACAGGTTTCCCGAGCTTACCCGGAAGATGGAACAGGTGAAGCGGGAGATCTCCACCAGGAAGGATACCGGGTCCGTCTCCGACACCTCCACCGTGATAGTCAATGTCGATCCTAAACAGCTCTACGATGCCGCCTATCTCGACTTAACCAAGGGAAGCTACGATCTGGCCATAACCGGCTTTGTCAATTACCTCAAATACTTCCCTGAAACGGAACAGGCCTCCAATGCTCAGTACTGGCTGGGAGAATGCTATTACGCCAAGAAGAACCATACCAAGGCTGCGATTGAGTTCCATAAGGTTCTGGAGGACTATTCCACCGGGGCCAAAGTCCCCAGTGCACTTTACAAGTTGGGTTTGTCCCTCCTCGAGCTCAAGAGCGTGCAGCAGGCCAAAAAATACCTGCAAGAGCTTGTAGACAAATACCCCGGCACCCAGGAGGCCGAGCTGGCCAAGCAGAAGCTCAAGGACCTTGAGAAGTAATCCCCCAGTTAATATCTTCCGTACTTGAAAGAAGCCATCGCGATCGGCTGACATCTCTTGGGCTGAGTTGTTGCTGTCGGCTGTTGCTCTGTGGCTAGTGATTCGGGGTGCCCTCCCAGGCGGGTTTCTCTCACCCCTAACCTGACTTGCTGCGCGGTAAGAGCTTGCCCTGAGGGCAGGCCGTAGGGCTTGCCCTGCAACAACAGCCTTCTCTACTTCAGTCATCTCGGCGGAATGAATTCCCGCCGCTATCAGAAAACTCGCTATGTAATAGGGAAGGGCATTTGGCCCTCCCCGGTAGTACTCTCTACTTGAAAAGAGAAGAGAGATGTGAATTTTTAGGTTCCCAGTTCCCAGGCGGCCAGATATTCCTTCTGTTCGGGGGTAAGGCGGTCGATTTTCACGCCCAGAGACTTTAACTTCAGGCGGGCTATTTCGGAGTCAATCTTCTCCGTCACAGGATATACCCTGTTTTCCAACTTAGCGCCATGATTCACCAGGTATTCCGCCGACAGCGCCTGATTGGCAAAGGACATGTCCATCACGCAGGCAGGATGCCCCTCAGCCGCGGAGAGATTAACCAGCCGACCGTCGGCCAAAAGGTTGATCCGCCTGCTCCCAGGCAGGGTGTATTCGGTCACGAACTCCCTGATCTGCCTTTTCTTTCTTGCCATCCGCCCCAGGCCGCGTATGTCGATCTCGACGTTGAAATGCCCGGAGTTGCACACTACGGCATTGTCCTTCATCACCCGGAAATGCTCCCGCCGTATGACGTTGACATCTCCGGTCACGGTACAGAAAACGTCTCCTACTCTGGCGGCTTCCGCCATGGGCATAACCCGGAATCCGTCCATAACCGCCTCGATGGCCTTCAAGGAGTCCACCTCGGTGACGATAACGTCCGCGCCCATGCCCTTGGCCCTGGTGGCCAACCCACGACCGCACCAGCCGTAACCCGCCACCACCATCTTCGAGCCCGCCAGGAGGGTGTTGGTGGCTCTAAGGATTCCATCTATGGTCGACTGGCCCGTGCCGTAACGATTGTCGAAGAAATGTTTGGTCTTGGAGTCGTTAACGGCGATCAATGGGTATTTCAAAACTCCGTGCTTCTCCATACTTCTTAAACGAATGACCCCGGTGGTTGTCTCTTCGGTACCCCCGATAACGTTCGGAAGCAGCCTCTTCCTTTTGGAGAGCAACGTCGAGACCAAATCCGCGCCGTCGTCCATGGTGATGTGGGGCTCAATCTCCAGGGCGCTCATGATGTGCTGGTAATAGACCCTGTTGTTTTCTCCCTTGATGCTGAAGATTGGTGCGCCCAGGTCCTTGACTAAGGAAGCGGCCACGTCGTCCTGGGTGGACAGAGGGTTGGAGGCGCACAAGGCCACCTCTGCGCCGCCCGCCATTAGAGTGTGCACCAGATTCGCGGTCTCGGTGGTCACGTGAAGACAGGCGGAGATTCTCACCCCCCTGAGCGGTTTTGTTTTCCTGAACCGCTCCCGGATCAATCTCAAGACCGGCATGTTCCTCTCCGCCCACTCGATTCTCAGCTTACCCTGTTTGGCCATTTTAATGTCTTTGATATCATATCTCATCATTCTTCTCCTGACTGATTGTGTTACCTGGTCGTAGAGGCTGCTGCAACCAAGGATTGCCTCGGTTAGTTAACTCTTACGCATCTTTTTTTAGGTCCTTCACCTTATCGGTCTTCTCCCAGGTGAAATTCGGCTCGCTTCTGCCGAAGTGACCATAGGCAGCGGTCTCTCTGTAAATAGGCCTTCGCAAGTTCAACATCTCCATGATTCCGCTGGGTGTCAGCTGAAAATGCTTTCTTATCAGATCCTGAAGCCTCTGGTGCGGGATCTTCAGGGTTCCAAAGCTGTTTATCATGATGGAGACCGGTTCGGACACTCCGATGACGTAGGACAGTTGAATCATCAGCTTGTCTGCCAGTCCTGCCGCCACCACATTCTTTGCGATATAGCGGGCCACATAGGTGGCAGAGCGATCCACCTTGGTGGGGTCCTTTCCGGAAAATGCGCCCCCGCCATGTGGTACCGTCCCACCATAGGTATCGACGATGATCTTTCTGCCGGTCATTCCAGTGTCCGACTGGGGGCCGCCCACGACGAACTTTCCCGTGGCGTTGATGAAGTATTTGACCCTATCGTCCAGAAACTCTTCTCCGATGGCGGGCTTCACCACCTTGTCTATTATCTCCTCCCTTGCTTCCCGGCTCATCAGCTTACCGGACGAGTCCAGGACGTCTTTCGTGTGCTGGCAGGCTATAATCACCGTGTCTACCCGTTTGGGCAGCCCCTCCTCGTACTCCACCGTCACCTGAGATTTCCCGTCGGGTCCCAGGTAGGGCAGGATTTTCTTTTTTCTCACCTCGGCCAGCCTCCGGCAGAGCTTGTGAGCCAGTATGATGGGTGCCGGCATGAACTCAGGGGTCTCCCGGCAGGCATAGCCGATCATCAGACCCTGGTCTCCGGCCCCACCGGTATCCACCCCCTGGGCAATGTCCGGGGATTGCCTGCCTATGGCGTTGAGGATGGCGCAGCCCTCGGCGCTGAATCCCAAACTTGCATCGGTATAGCCGATCTCCTCCACCAGTCTTCGCACCAGCATCGGAAGATCCACGTAACCATGGGTGGTTATCTCTCCACCCACGATCACCAGACCCACGGTAACGAAGGTCTCGCACGCCACCCTGGCCAGCGGATCTTGCCTTATCAACTCGTCTAAGACCGCATCGGAGATCTGATCGCACATCTTGTCCGGATGTCCCTCGGTCACCGACTCAGAGGTAAAGAAATAATTTCTCGCAGGCATCTATAGCTCCTTTTCATCAGGCCGGATAAACTTGATATATTTAAAATCCCCTACAAAAGAGAAAAACTATGACAAATCGATCTCGGATGAGTCCCCCACATTGACCGAGCCGGAAGCCCCTTGGATTCTGGCGCCACTTCCCACTAAGGAGGAATCCAAGGTCGAATTCTCCACGATAGCTCGCTCTCCGATTATAGAATTCTCTATCTTGCAGTTTCTCAGATGAGCCTTCTCTCCCACGGACACGGCTGGACCAAGGACACAGCCTTCCACCCGGGCCGATTGGGCAACGAAAACCGGAGGAATGATCGTCGAATCCTTAAGTCTTCGCACTTGCTTCCCTTTTGCCAGAAGCCGCCGGTTGGTCTCCAGTAATGTCTCCGGCTTTCCGCAGTCATACCATCCCTTTACCTCAAACGTCCTGAACTTCACCCCGCCATCGATCATCAACTGAAGGGCGTCGGTAAGTTGGTATTCGCCTTTGGTCACAATCTTCCTCGTGACGATCTCATTCAAGCTCGTCTTGAGGACGCCGCTGCTTTTGATGTAGTATATCCCCACCACGGCCAAGCTGCTGGTTGGCTTTTCCGGTTTCTCTATCAGCCTGGTAACAAAACCTCCCCTCTTCTCCGCCACGCCGAACCGGCACGGGTCGGCCACCCTCTTTACCCCCAGGGCATCGTATTTTCCCTTGATCACCGGCAAAAGATCAGCATCAAAGATCGTGTCTCCTAAGATTATCAGCACCGGTTGGTCGTCATCCAACTCCGGCGCGGCCATGTTTATCGCGTATCCCAGGCCTTTCAGATGTTTCTGTTCTATGAACTTGCATTTGAATTTGTAATTCTTCCTGACGTATTGCACGATCTGATCGCCCAGAAAACCGATTATAAATACAACCTCTTCGGGCTTGAGCCGCTGGACGATATCCAGGATATGCGCCAGCATCGGCTTTCCGGCCACCGGGAGAAGTGCCTTGGGAACGCTGTAGGTATGAGGTCTCAGCCTGGTCCCGATCCCCGCTACCGGAATTATCACCTTCATCCCAA
Source organism: Candidatus Zixiibacteriota bacterium (assembly GCA_049679185.1). Classification (GTDB taxonomy): domain Bacteria; phylum Zixibacteria; class MSB-5A5; order MSB-5A5; family SM1-73; genus SM23-73-3. Next base: position 19,079 of record JBAUFO010000231.1, on the reverse strand, counting down.
TTTTCCCTTTTGCCTTGAGGTCGATCCGATCAAAAAAATCAATTTAAGCCTTTTCCTCCGCTTGTCAACTTCTATTTTCGGGGTGTCAACGCAAACCGCAAACCGGTTCTTGGTGCCTTAAGTCGTTTCTCGCCTCACAACCCGATAGGCCTAAAATCTCTTGCCTTTGTATTTTAGTTTTTTATATTCTATCCGAATCGTTCAATGAGAGGTCGAAATCTGGAAAGCATTAAACATACGTTTTTGAGCCCATTACTCGCCGCGGTTCTCCCGGCGTTTCGAAACTTAAAGCAATCTGATCCGTAAGAAATGTAAGTGCTCGCGTCAAAGCGGAGGATTTATGCTTGGTTCGGTCAAATCCAAGACCTTTGTTTTTCTCCTAACCGCCGTCGCATTGTTGCTTCTCTTCAACTCCTCTTTTGGAACTCAACTCAGGACTGCTGATAATGTTTTCTTTCCGGATACCGCAATTATTAATGACGATCTGGTGACGGTCGGAGGCAATATCAAGCTGGATGGAATAATCGAGGGAGATTTGATCTCGGCCTCCCGCTCCTTAGTTCAAAGCGGGCTGATCCTGGGAAGCTTGAACGCAGTGGCGCAGGACGTGGACGTTCTGGGAGAGGTTAAGGGCAGCGTAAGAGCATTTGCCCAAAACATCAACGTTAATGGAACGGTGGATCGAAACTTAATCGCCTTCGGTTACTCGGTGGACGTAAAACCCGGCGCCCAAATTCACAAAGACGTCACCGCCTTCTGCGGAAAAATGACCTTAGATGGTAAGCTGGGGGGAAACCTGAAAGGGTCCGTGGGTGAATTGGTGATCTCGGGAGTTGTGAACCAGGACGTCTCGGTTGAGGCGGATAAAATCACGCTCATGCCCACGGCCAGAGTTCTGGGAAACCTCAAATACAAAAGCGGAAAAGAAGCCAAGATCGAATCGGGAGCTCAAGTTTCCGGAGAGACCGTCTGGACCGAACTGAAAACTACAAAGGATAAGAAACCCAAAAGCATATTTACGGGAAAGCCAATTATTCCAGAGATACTCTTCCTTCTGGCCCTGATGGTCACCGGCGTCGTCTTAACGCTCATCTGCCGGAAGGACGCCTACCAGGCCAAGCAGGCAGTTTCGGATTCCTTTCTCAAGACACTGGCAGTGGGCTTTGTGGTCATGGTCTGTGTTCCCATCGCCGTGATAATTCTGATCATAAGCGTTATCGGAATACCCATTGCGGCAATAGCATTCTTCGCGTACGCCGTCTTGATCTACATTGCCAAGATCCCCGTTGCTACTTTCGTGGGAGAGAAGATCATAAAGGCCCTGGGAAAAGAGGGGCAGCCTTCCCTGATCTGGTCCATGCTTTTCGGGCTGGTGGTTTTGACCTTAGCTTTGAACATCCCCTATCTGGACTGGCTTATTTACTTCCTGGTCCTCTTCACCGGCTTTGGCGCCATAATAACCTCCCAGAAACGTTCAGCCGCTTAGTGAATCGTCTTAAGATGATAGGTAGAGCTAAAGCTCCGTCCCTACAGGTCTTACTCAATTTCAAATAAAAGAGGCAGCCCCGGCCCATCTGATCGAGCTCTCCCCAAATCTGTCTCTGATCCGATCCATGACCGGATAGACTTCCGTCTTCTTGTTCCGGTATTCCTCCAGGGGAAGGCTGCGTTGCAGGGAATACGCCTCTCTTGCAAGATGGGAGATTCTCACCTCTAAGAACCTCAACTTCCTGCCGTGTGTTGTGATGCCTATCGCCAAATTCTGAGCCATCTTCGATATGACGTGCTCGGAGTCGGTCGGTGAATGGATGGTCTCCGATCGGGTAAGATTCACGAAGTCTGAGTAACGCACCCTTAGGGTGACGGTTCCCCCCACCAGTCCCTTTGCCCGGAGCCTCCTGGCCACCATGCTGGAGAGGCTTAGAAGCACGGAGGATATCTGCTCCGGCTCTGATATATCCTGTGGCAGGGTACGTCCATGTCCTATCGACTTCTCCACCACAACGCGCGAGAACACCGGGGAGCAATCAATTCCCCTGGCAACAAGATGGAGCCATTCTCCGTTCTTACCGAATCTATTCTTCAGAACCTCTACCGGATATGAGGCCAACTCCCCCAGAGTATGGATGCCCAAGCCCGAGAGGATATTTGCCGCCTTGTCCCCTATGCCGCAAATCCTGGTGACCTTCAGAGGCTTTAGAATCCCTTGTACTTGATCTTTGGAAATGACCATCAAGCCATCAGGCTTGTTCAGGGAGGAGGCCAACTTGGCTAAAAGCCTGTTCGGAGCGATGCCTGCCGAGCAGGTAAGCCCGAGCTCTTTTTTGACCTTCTCCTTCAATTTCGTCGCCAGTTGGTGAGGTAGTCCAAACAACCTGTCACAGCCGGTTATATCCAGGAAGGCTTCGTCTATGGAATAGGGTTCGACCCTGGGGGTAAACTGATGGAAGATCTCCATGCAAAGCGAGGAGACATACTCGTACTTCCCTCCATAGTTCCCGACAATGAAGATCGCATGGGGGCAAAGTCGTCTGGCGGTTAGAATGGGCATTCCCGCACTTATCCCGTATTCTCTTGCCGCGTAGGAGGCGGCGGTGACCACCCCGTGTCTTTTTTGTGGATCCCCTCCCACCACCACCGGTTTCCCCGTCAGCCAGGGACGATTCTTTTGCTCTACCGAAGCGTAGAAGGCATCCATGTCCACGTGGAGGATCGTCCGTTCCCTTTGAAAACTCTCAGGCTGGATCCTGCCCGTCCCGGAGCAATACGAGCCATCATCAACCCCACCTGATTCCTGCATTCTCAATTCTGGAACGATCATCCTGCTTTCACTCCATCCAAATCTTGTCCAGAAACCACTCGCCAGTCCTCTCTCTATAAGAGAGCTGGCAGAACTGCGAGTTCTTATCTATCACAGCGAAATGCTTTATCTTGAATTTCCCCTCACTGGTCTTCCACCGACCGGTCACGCGGGCTATCTTTATCACTCTTCCGTTCCATCTGAAACGCACCGGGACCATTCTTCCCTTTTCAAATACCGCGATCACCTCGATCGGCTGGTCTATCTCCTGGTCCATGATCACCAATCCCAAGAAACGGTATTCAGTTGAGAAAAGCCAAATCAAAAACCTCTCCCCCTATTTCCCCTTCAGGGTGAATCCCTTCAGGGTGAATCCCTTCAGGGTGAACCCCTCTCCACCCAGACGGGTGGGCGTCTGCCCACTTTGCGGAGAGGGGGTCAGGGGGGTGAGGTAAATATCCCGCAAAACTGATCCGAGCTGTAGGGAGGAATTCAGGAGGCTCTCCGGTTCCCCCGAAGCTATCCTTCACATCTTCCTCAACAGCCCGATCACTTTTCCCGCAATGCGAAATTCCTCGCTCTTCCGATCCACCACAATCGGTTTATAGGTTGGATTAGCCGGCTCCAGCCTCACCTTGTTTTTCTGCGGAACGTATTTCTTTACTGTGGCCTCCTCGCCGATGACCGCCACCACGATGTCCCCTCTCTCCGCTGTGGACTGCATCCTTGCCAACACGTAGTCGCCGTCAAAGATGCCGGAATCTCTCATGCTCTCTCCCTCCACCCTCAGGGAGAATACGTCTCCACCGGGGAGAAAAGATCTGTCTACGGCGATCGAGCCCTCGATGTTCTCCACAGCCAGGGTGGGCAGGCCGGCGGCGATCCTGCCAACCAGGGGAACCGCCACATAGGCCCTCGGCTGGGCAAAGTCGAACAGGATTCTTGCCTTCTTGGCAAGCTCAATCCCGCGCGAGACTAAGGGCTTGCGCCGGATGTACCCCTTTCTGCTCAAGGCCGACAGAATGGCCCTCACCCCGTTGGTTGAAGTTATCTTGAACCTTTCCCCTATCTCCCGGATGGTGGGCGGGAATCCCTTGCCTTCGATCGTCTCCCGGATGAAATCCAGAATCTCCCTCTGTCTTGCAGTTAACTCCTTTCCCATGGAACCTCCTTTGATACTAACCTTCGATGCATCATTTTGAATCCTGACTCTTCCGAACCACTGTCCATTAATAATATACTGCCCATCTGTGCAGTTGTCAAGAAAAAAATGTTGTCTGATCCGAATTTTCTGCTGCGAAACTCACTTAGCTGCTATTAGACTTCCGGTGAACGGTGCGTGGCAAGATGAAACCCGAACGCCGATTGCGCCGTAGTGAGGGAGGATTAAGAAAAATAACCGGTATAACTACCGAACGACAAATGGAGGTAGTGCCGCATGAAAAGAATGGTCTTTGCGCTTTTGGTTCCTGTGCTTCTGATGGCTTTGACTGGTTCAGCCAGCGCACGGGAAATCAAGAAGGACTTTCATGAGAGCTTCGACGTTGAGGAAGGTTTCAGGCTCCACCTTGAGCATGGAGACGGGGACGTCACCATTACATCCTGGGACAAGGACGTTCTGGACGTGAAGGTGCGCTACAGGGCCGAACTCAAGTCGGTTGGCATTGGAGGAAAACACTACTTCGATGTCCAGTTCAGACAGCGCGACAATGTGATTCACGTGATCGGCAGGGTAAAAAGCTCCAGCAGCATTGGTTTTCGTTATTTCAAGCGGCACGAGTACACTTACACCATCCGTGCCCCCAGGTATCTTGAACTCGATCTGGAAGGTGAGGATGGAGACGTTGAGATCGAGAACTGGCAGGGTAGGATAGACTGTACGCTGGAAGACGGGGACGTCGATTTGCGGGAAGTCATCTCTGATAGAACCAAAATAAGCATAGAGGATGGAGACCTGCACATAGATCACCTCGTGGGCGACCTGCTGGTGGACGGTGAGGACGGGGACATTGTTCTGAGGGATGCTAAGACCCGGCAATGCCGGATTCGCCTGGAAGATGGTGATGTGATAATCAAGCGATCCGAGGGCGATTTCGAGATCGACGTGGACGACGGAGACGTCAATTTGGACCGGGTGCGTGCCGGAATGCTTGAGGTATCCGCCGAGGACGGCGACGTTGAACTCGACCTGCTCAGTGTTGACCGGATTGATCTGGACGTAAGAGCTGACGACGGGGACGTCACTGTCAATCTCGAGCCTGGAATATCGGCCCTTTTTTCAATCGATACCCATGACGGGCGGATAAGGACGGACCTGCCCAGTGCGCGGGACGTGAAAAAGGGACGCGACAGAATATCGGGCAAAATCGGAGAAGGTGAAGGGCGAATTCACATAAGGACCGCCGACGGCAACGTCACCCTGAGAGAATCCAGATGAGGATTGGTGTAGGGGCGAATCTTCCCTTCGAATTCCTCAGGGCGGTGAGCAAAGTCGAACCGCAGATTCGCCCGATAGCCCGCTGGTGGGACTGAAGCCCACCCCACGATTGCCGTCTTGCAGCCGATTCCACAAGACTCCTGAACCGAATCTGGACAATGTAACATTTGGGGTGCCCGGCATGGCTCAGGGCAACCCCAGACGGCTAACCTCGATGGCGACCGTACTCTTGCCTATGTCTACTTGTCCTCTCTGGGAGACTCCATCTCCTCGGTCATTTTCATGATCTTTTCGTAAGGAAGAGCCAGCCAGCTCTCTACCTGAGCAGCATAGGGCCGGGTCAAGAGCGACACCTTGGCGGCCATCTCCTCGTCCGGAGCCTCGTAGATGTGCATGGAATCCCAGTAACCCATCAGAGCATAGTGGACCTTGAACTTCACCTCCGGGCACTTCTCCTTGATCTCATTCAGCCAGGCGCGCCCGGTTCTGGACCGGTCGGATAGCTTGGCCCCGATCTCAGTTATTGACGCGTCGCCTGAGGCAAGCTTGGTTACCAGCACAAACGTCTTCATACAACACCTCCCTGCACGCTTAAGCACCAGATGGTGCCAATGACATTTTCGTAAAATATAATTGTAGCTGAACCAAAACGCCGGAGATCGCGAACGCGATCAATGGCGTTCATGAATAATATATGCGATTTTGGGGAAATCAAGAAAAAAAGTGGGTGTAGACAAGCTGGAGCAGATCAGATAGGATACGCCTGAGGGAGGCTCACCGCTGAGTCTATTTCTTCGGGCCCGCTATCTTTATTTGCTTGCTGTCCTCCCACACTCTTGCCATGGTTTTGATATTGATCATCTCCAGCTCAAGCTGGTGGTAGGGTGAACTGCCTCTTTCGGTCTTGTCGCTCATCAGCCTGATCGCACCGGCCAGGATGAAGTTCGCGCCGGTCTCGGTTTTGATCCGCCCGACGGTCTCCGGGGAGACGAATTCCTTCTGATGGCCGCCTTTTTCACCGCTCTGGCTCCACTGGCGCTGGCTGGCAACAAACCTTACCTGGTCGGATTGCGAAAGCTCTAGTTCACAGCTTGCTGCGAAGGGTTGCGTATCAATCTGTTCATCTGTCCAGTTGTGAATGGGGCCAACCGTTACCACCGGCTTGTTGCCGGTTACGCCCACATAGGCCGGTATCCAGGCGCGGGAGAGACAATCAGCCGTCATCTCGCCAGCCACAAGGCTGGCGGACGCACTGCTTCCCTTCTCGCCTTCGCCGGTGCGAGCCTCAGGCTGGGTGGCAGGTTCCGGCTGGACGCGCTCGGCCTTTCGAAATAAGCCGCATCCAAGCGCCAGGCAGACTACCAGAAGAATCAGGGACGCTTTTTTCACTTTTGTCATTCCTTGGGGATTCTGCATGCTTCGGGCGCAGTGACCCCTCCTTAGAACGTCTCCATCGAGTATAATCGGAACCAAGACGCGACAACTGAATTATTTCTTGTGGGCAACTTTTTTCCGCCACTGGCCATAACCCGGCGGTTCGGAGAGCGAGCGCGCCTCTCTTTGCCCGCATGCGGCGGGGCGGGATGAGTTCCCGCCCCTATGGCAAATAATACCGTGCGCCTATGGAGCAAGATATTCAGCCCTGGGGCAAAAGTTGCTCAAGCATCCTGTTCAAACGGGTCGCTGGCCCAACTCAAACACCGCGCCTAGGCTGGCTTCCTTCCCTTGATTATGTAGACGTGGCCTGAGCCACATACAGAGTAGTTGCCATCCTTGATCTGCTGCCGAAACGCTTGCATGTTTCTTTCGTGTATCTCCAGATACCGGTCATACTCGGCCGGATCGCCGCCTCCGGCCAGGAAATGCCTTCTTTCCCGGTCCATCCACGCTTTCCGCCTGTCTTCGTCCAACCATTGCTTTTTCACGTTCTCCAGCAGATCCTTCTGGCGGGGAGCTTGGTAAGGCGGCTCGATATAGCAGACCGCATCATTCTGTCTGATCCCGATCTCAAGCAGACCCAGCTTGCTCATCAAGAACGGAACCTTGTTGCCGATGTTGCTATCGCCTGCCCCCAGCTTGATGCCGCCCTGGTTGCTGATCAGCGCCACCTTCTTGAATAACAGTTGCTCGTCTATGCTGAGTTCCGGGAGAGACCAGTGCCATTTCTCCAAAAGCACTGACAGGTTATCTGGCTCCGTGCACATGATAAGCCCGTCGGGTTTGGCCACGCGGATCATTTCCGAAAGAGCCGTCTCCGGATTGTCCAACTGCATCAGCAGGGCTTGACACATGACCAAATCCGCGAAGTCGTCCGGAAAAGGCAGTTTATATGCATCGCCAGTTTTGAAGCAGGCCTCCCCTCCTTCGGCCCACTCCTTGGCTGCTTTCTCCGCGTCTCTGACTAAGTCGGATGATTCGTCCACGCCGAAATAACGTCCACCTTTGCCAAAATAGGGCCAGCACGTGTGGCCCAGATAACCCAAACCACACCCCACGTCGACAACGGTCATACCGGGCTTCAGGCCCAGCCAGGCGGCTAGTTTGTCAAGTGTATCGTCAAGCCACATGGATTCGCGCTGGTAGACAAGCATCTCTTTCCACGTCTTATCCGACCAGTCTATTCTCTCCTCATCCTGACTCATAATATCCTCCCTGTCTGAGCCTAACGATTCGTCTAAGAATGGGCATGAAATCACGGGGACGGCCTGTTCCCAGACGGGCACCTCCGTTCAACTGTAGATATCACTCCGGCTTTTTCCCCTTAGTTACATAAATGTCGCCAGAGCCACATTGGAAAAACTCGCCGTTCTCAACTTGCCGTCGAATGGTGGACATGATTCTTCCGTCCAACTCCTCGTAGCGTTCAAAATCTCCTGGTTCACCCCCTCCGGCCAGAAACCCTGCTTTCATTCGGCCTAGCCATGTTTTGTGCCGCTTCTCGTCCAACCACTGTTTCTTTACATGTTCCAGATGATACTGCTGCAGGAGGCCTTCATACGGTGGCTCGATATAATAGGCACGGTCGTTTATCCGAACGCCGATGTCCGTCAGATCAAGTCTCTTCATCATCCCTGCAACCTTCCGGCCGATGCTCCAGTCACCCAGTCCCAGCTTGATTCGGCCCTTGTTGTAGGTCAGAGCAATCTTTGCGATTAACAGGAGTTCATCGATTTCCAATTCCGGCAGGGAGGGATATCGTATGGTCAGCAGGGTGGAGACATTGTCCGGTTCATGAGACACAACCAGCCCGCCAGGCTTTGCCACGCGGATCATCTCGGCCAGAGCTCTTTCAGGTTCTTCCAGATGGATAAACACGATGTGGCTCATCACCACATCGGCGAAGTCGTCCGGAAAAGGCAGCTTGTATGCGTCGCCCACCTTGAAAGAGGCTTCCCCACCTTTGGCCCACTCTTCCGAGGCCTTCTGGGCATCGTTCACCAGTTCCGGCGATATGTCCACACCGAGGTAACGCCCGCGTTGGCCGATATATGGCCAGTAGGTGTAACCCAAGTAACCCAATCCGCAGCCCACGTCGACCGCGGTCATTCCGGGTTTCAGACCCAACCAGCCGGCCAGTTTGGCTACCGTATCCTCCAGCCACATGCATTTGCGCTGGTAGACCAAAGACTCCTTCCAGCACTCATCCGACCAGTCTATTTTCTCCTTATCCTGAGTCAAGGTATCCTCCCTGGTCGAATCTAACCATTTTTCGATGCATTGGCAACCCGAAAGGTAAGGAAGCCGCCTATGGCGGAATGGGAGGGAATACAAGGGAGGGTGAGCGCATTTTGCGCGCAGGGGCGAACCTTGCGTTGCCCCGAAGGTGGGCGCAGGGTGATTTCCACCCCTGCCCGCTCCTGTCACTCCAAATTCAGATAGGGCACGGCGGCAAACAGGCCGGGGTTCCTTGTGTCAGGGCGTAGCACACGATAAGACATCCTAGAAAAACACATAGACAGCCTTGATAGACTTAGGAGAGAGGGCTATCTGAAACCCTTTGCCTTTTCCCGAGCCGTGTGGGTCCTTTGTGCCCGCGGAGTTGTACACCTTCGCCGCCTTGTGTACTTTGGAATTGCCCACGATATCCATGGTCAGCCCGGTTACGAACAAAACCCCACCAGCTACCCATAGGCTTGGCTCAGCTTCCCTGCCCCCCAATTCTGTCCCAAGATTCCACCCCAGCAAAGCGCCCCCTGCGCCGCCACATATCTGCGAAATTATATTGAGAGAGCGAGCTGAATTAACCAACCCCAACGCTTCCTGGTTCTCCTCTACCACACCTTTCAGGCTACTCCATCCCTTGCCGAACTCGTGGTAATTGACTCCGTCAGTGGAGTATTTATAAGTGCCCGTAAACCAGTGGCGCTTAACGGAGAGCTCCTGAGCCGCCGCAGTGGATGATAGACATACGAAGACCGCCAGAACCACAAGGAATGATGATTTGGACCTCATGCTACCTCCTATTGTGTTATGAAGTTATCTCGCTAATCAAATATACTGGCCGAGCCCAGTGTGTCAAGAAAGAAATGATATGGACAGAGACCCCGCCATGGCGGGATTTCGCAAGCTCAACAAGTCCTAAACCGTACGGTTCAGGACAAGTCCTGTCCCCATGTTGTCAAAATCGCTCTCTCCCATAAGAGGGAACTCCTCCCTCCCTCCCTTGGTGTGAACCATACGGTTCGCACCTTGATGGTTCGACAAGCTCACCACAGGTGGGAGGGAATAAAAGGGAGGGCGAGATAGACAACTCATCCTTTTTTGATTTTGAGGTTTTCCCCATGCCCAGCCGGAGGGGCCAAGGCCTTTAAGTTTCATTAGCTTGAGTGCAGGATCAGCAATCTGGAATGCCGTCGCCATTAGGATCACACGGGTCAATCCCTCCTCTGTACAGCCAGTTAATCAGATAGATTAAATCCGAGATGTTCACCGTGCCGTCACAGGTAACTTCACCTGCTGAGAGTGGGTCTGGAGGATCTCCTCCCCGATACAGATAGTTGACCAGGTAGACCAGGTCACCGACGGTGACTACGCCGTCCCCATTAGCATCGCCGCATTTCACTGGTGGCACGTAGACCGGTGGGAGAAGCACATCGTCAATGTAAGAAGAATAACCGATCTTCGAGGCATACCTAAAAGCGATCTTGACATTATCACTGGAGCTGGAGAGACTAAAGGCTCGAACCACAAAATCGTCATCCGACGTGGAATCGGGTGTCCATTGGGCTAATTGCGTGGGCCAGGTGGAACCACCGTCCTCCGACATTAGAATCTCCAACGTGTCAGGAAAAGACGCCGATGCAGCGTAGAATCTCTTCCAGAACTGTAGAATGCCGCCGGGCTTGGCCGAAAGATCCAATCTGGGCGTAATCAACCACTCATTGGTGTATCCTGAAGATGAATAATTACCGCACGCGGAGTAGGTGCCGGTATGTGCATGCGTTGAACTTTTCGTCCATGGGGCCGTGTAGGTTCCTTTAGACTGGAGTGTCCAGTCCGCTGGCGGAAAAGTGCCCTCGAAGCCTTCCGTGGTGTAACCCGAGTGGATACCGGTAACAGTGATAACCAGAGAGTCATCGGCAGGATACTCATCGCCTGCCAAAGCAGTTTTTACGTTGATGGTGTAGCTGGCAAAACTGTTAGGAACTGTCCAGTCAGGAGCAAATATCATCTGCTGAGTTTGACCCTGAACCAGAGTACCTGTGGTCTCCGCATCGGTATAGGTGTAGCTAACCCCGTCTGATATGGTCAGATTCACCGGAACATTGCTTTGGGTGTTGGTGGCAGCGTTCATAACGGTAGCTCTTATAGTAATTGAGCTATTTCCAATGAGAGTGCAACCAGCGGCGGGGTTGTCAATGGACAAAGTCTGCATGTTGTTGGCTATGACGGCGCTCTCTTGTACTTCCCAGATGTTGCGGTTACCGCCGACCGCCAGCTCGTCGCCAGGGCGGTATCGGTTCACGTTGCCAACGGCCACACCATAGTTATACATACCGCCGGTGCCCATTATCTTTTCATTGTGCCAAGAAGTTCCAGATCCGTATATCAGTCTGACTTGATTGGAATCGCCACTGCCGCTAATTGCCGCGATTTCTGCTCCAGTATTACCGGCATAGAAATCTCCAGCCGCTATCTCAGCGAAGGTACCCCAGTCAGAGGGGCTATAGAGATCTCTACTACTCCAGTTAGTGCCGGAACCGTATAGTTCAATCACCGCACCATGCGTAGATGTTGAGTAATGGCTACTGCTAAGAGCGATCTCATCGCCGGGGTTAGAAGCATCGAAGTCCCCTACCGTTACGTCATAGACAGATGGCGAGCTGTCGTAATATATGGTGAGTGTATCCCAAGCTGCACCCGTCCACCTGATCCGAAATGCTTGTGACATCATGGTCACAGCGACAATCTCATTTCCTGCATACTCAGCATCGAAGTTGCCAATTGCGACACCATAAGTGCCTATGCTTGATTTCAACGTGGTTGTGTCCCACGAAGCTCCGTTCCAGTGGACCCGGAACACGGCGTATGCGGTAGCAGCAATAATGTCATCATCGCTTCCATCATTATTGGCATCACCCACCGCAATGTCATATATCGGATACGGTAATGTAGCGATGAGTGAGGTTGTCCACGCGCTTCCGTTCCATTTGGACATTCTAAGCTGGCAAGGCAAATCACAACGTCCAAAAAGAAGCTCATTTTGGCCGTCTCTATCCGGATCACCTATTGCGACGCCTATATTCCCGGAGGCGTCGGTAAAGACGATATCCGTGACCCAGTTCATTGGCAATGCTGTTGAACGATCCGTGAAGAGCAGTACTTGGTAAGGTGAGTGGTATTGGGTGGTGAAAATCCGGACAGTGTCATCAGAAGCACCCTTTAGCTTGCTTCCCACAGTGAGATCGTACGTTTGAACCGGTCCGGTGTAGACCCTGGTGGAATCCCAGTCGGCTGCTTGCGCAGGAACCACCAGTGCCGCTAAGGCCAAAATCATAACCAGGATACAAGAAAAAATGTTTTTGGTGTATTGCATGATAATCCTCCTCTTGCAGGACACTATTAGTGACTCTAAATGACATTAATTATCCTTCATCTTTATCTACGGATTGAGAAGTTTCGGTATTTTGCAGCGCGTCGAAATATAATTAGGTAACAGCCCTTATGAAGACTATCCAGGTCTCCGAACACCTCTTACCTTTCTCTTCGGTCTGTACAGAGGGAATTAAAGGGAGGACAAAGCATTTTGCGCGCAGGGGCGGAAATGAACTCCGCCCACGGGTGGTTTTTCATCACTCTGAAAGAATAGTCCTCGCCCCTCCCTAATCGCGTAGCCAAACCTTTACGGCTTGGCTTATGATCTTTTCAAGAAAGAGAGTTCTCTCTGGTTCGGTCGGTTTCGCGGCAGTTCCTGAGGGTTCTGAAACGTGGCGACCGTCTTCGCCCGAAAGGGCGGGCCGACATCATTTCTTCTGCGGCGGAACAACAGCTGGTTTCGCCCCCAACCGCGCAGACTTCTTTTCGACTTCGTAGTTGACGGTCACCATCCAATCCGCATAGGAAGGATCGATGAGTTTCAAGGATTGAGCGATTTCCTGCTTAAAAGACGTCTCGATGGTGCTGCCCCGACCAGGCCACAGGCGGAATTTCACGCGTAGGAACTCTTTCCCCGAGCTGGTCTTTGACCGCCCCGCTATTGAAGGCGCCGAGAGCAATATCCCGGGATACTGCTCCAAAGTCGAAGACACGATGGAAGTCGTCTTCTTCTCCATCTGTTCCGCTGTGTTCGCATCGCCCGAGAGGGTAACGTCGACTAAGCAGCGAATGTAACCGCGGGGATAGTTCACCACGTTGGTTATGGTGCGGTTGGGTATGAATACCTCAGCGCCGAAGGAATTCTCCAGCACGGTGAAACGCATTCCTATCTCTCGCACAATGCCGGTCTGGGCCGCAATCTCCACCATGTCGCCGACGTCCAGAAGATTCGAAAACACAAGGGTGAGCCCGGTGACGACGTCTTGAACCAAGCCCTGGGATCCGAATCCGAGGGCCAGGCCGATGATGGAAGCGCTGGCCAGATAAGCCGTCAGCGAAACGCCGAACTCCTTCAGTACCAGGCCCAAAGCGCCGAAATAGACCGCGAAGACGGCAACGCTGCCGGCTATGCTGACTACCGTTCTTGCCTTGGAGAAGGCCGAACCGACCCGGGAAGCCATCAGTTTTCGGCTGAGCCGACGCAGCCCCACAACCACCAGGTGGCCACCCAAAACCACCCCGACGATTATCAGGATGCGAATAGGACTGCTCGCATGTGTCAGAAAATCACTCACGCCATACCTCCCTGATCGTAATATAAGCTCATGTCCACTCCGAGGGCAAGCTCAAAAAGCAGACCAACTCGAAGATTCGTTTCCCTCCTCCAGGATACGTTCCCCGCGACCGTAGCGTGCTTGTAGAGGGGTAGTCCTCATCAAAGGACGGAACTGACTTTCTCCTCCCTTGTTCGCCCGAGGCGAACCCGCCTATGGCGGAATGGTTCGACAGTTCGACTTCGCTCACTGCAGGCAGGCTCACCACAGGTGGGAGGGAATAAAAGGGAGGGCGAGATAAAAGATCAAAATTCAAAATGAAAAGTTAAAAGTTGCAGTTCAAAAATCCAAAAGTAGCTCGATGCTTTCCCTGAATGTCAAGTTTTGAATTTTGCTCTGCAATTTTGCATTTTGCTCTTTAAGTTTTCAATTAAGGGAACCCTTCCCTCCCTTTCTTGTGCGCCTCGGGCGGGCTTGTCCGCCTATGGCGGAATGGTTCGACAGTTCGACTTCGCTCACTGCAGGCAGGCTCACCACAGGTGGGAGGGAATAAAAGGGAGGGCAAAGCATTTTGCGCGCAGGGGCGAACCTTGCGTTCGCCCAGATGTGGCGGCGGACACGCAATGCAAGGTAGTGTGCTATCCTGATTTACCTCTCTCTTGGTGTGTCTAAAAAGGAAGACCGCTAATGTAGAGGCAGCCCCTACCGCTAGTTTAGCATGCCTCGGCTGCAATCCCTTGACCCCAGCCTCCTTCCCATGGCCGGTACCATAGTAATTCCGCAACTCGGCGCATCCCTGGGTTATGGCGGCCAGGTTACTGAGTAACCGTCGAATGGTATCTGCCGCTTTTGCCTTCTCGGGGATATCGTCGGGCGTGAGAGCCAGTACGCGTGCGGTGCTTTTGACCAGCTGGGGAAGATCAGACTTGTTCTCAGCTCCCGCGCCGTGTTCTCGCAGAATAGTCTTACAGCATGTCTCAACTAGCTCTTTTGCTGTCCCAATTGCCAAGCCGGGATCTTCATCCACAGCCGTTTCCATACGGGTGATCTGTTGAAGAACATAGCTGGCGTCAATACCTCTTAATGTGTCCCTCGCGGTATCCAATATTCCGGCACCAGGTGCCGAAATCAGACGGGCTGCAAACACGGGGCGACCCGACATTTGGGTCCGCTCGACGAGTTTGTACCCGTCCTTTCTGAGGTATTCGTTAAAAAGCTGCTTTAGGCGCTCGACCTCTTCGGGATCGGCCCGGACTACTGGGTGAAGCATTTCGCAAAGAAACCTTAGGAACACTTCGTCGTCGGCCCGCAACAAATTAAAGCGAGAGTCGCGAAACACCCAATCATCGTCCCAGTCGTAGTTGTTTACGCGGTGTTGCCAGATATCACCATAAGCATTTGAGAATCGGCCGTCATACGAGCACATGCTTTTCAGATCGAAGAGTCTACCCAAGAACTCCGGTTCTTCCAAGCGGCCGCTCCAGAGCACCTTTTCGACGCTCAAGGCGTCCATAATATCTCGGCGTGTTGACTCGGATATCTTCATGTCGTATCCCGCTGCCGGCGAACACTCCTTGGAATGGTCGGACTGCTAGCCACCTGACAAGCCAAGTTTATACCACAGGTTCTTCAGAGCTTCATGACACAGTCAGCCACTAGCTTGTTCATGGGGGAGCAATTGGAGAAATATCCGAGCAGGTGATTCCTGTTAGCCTTCTTTTCCACCCGACTCCCTACAGCTGACGCCCAGGACAACCAGTCGGACGCACCGGTACGAAGGTGTTCCTCGCGCAGATCACCCATTCCGAACCGCTTCTCCGGCACTTCGAGTATCTTTGCTCGTGAAAGAGTTGAGGCGTTTGGATGCTCGAAAAGGCAACTGAGTATGTCTCCGAAACGAGCTGTTTTTTGCAGTTGCTTCTCCGCTATCATGCCTATCCAGAACAATTGATAGTCTGTCAGATTCTTGAATTTCCTGAGGAAATCGTAGACTAGCCCCCCCAAACCTTCTTTGTCGGGCACGTGGCCACAGAAGTAGTATATGTTTCTGTTGAGATTGGGAAATCTATAAAGGAACATAGGAATATACTGAAGGATATCCGAGCCGTGATCCCGCATTAGGGACAAAACGAGCTCAGCATCTTCCTCCTCAATATCGCCCCCCTGTAACAGCGAAAACAAGTATTTCTCTTCTTCCTCGCTAAGCTTCTCCTTCACCTCTTCTTCCTCCTCAATCTGCTCGCCAGATACAAGGATAATCTTCCTACGCTTCCTAAGCAATCCAACCTTAATCTGGTCAACTTCCTTTCTGATGTCCAAATCCTTAATTGCCCCCAACTGAGTCTTCGATGGATTTATTGACAGTCCTTTCTCCCCCAGCATCTTCTGAATCTGGACGAAATCTGAAATGACCGTGTTGACATCGTCTGAGTAAAGGTAGAAGTCATCCATGAACCGAAGGAGAAGCTCACAGTTTACTCTGTTCGAGTTGTCCACGAAGGTTAGGAAGTGGCTTCCGACAAGCTTAGCCGGCATGAGACCGTGAGGCAAACAGTCAACCGAGCGGCCTGCATTGATCTGTTTCAGAAACTTGTCGAAGAACATGACATCGTCTTCTGCCGCGCCTGCATCTCTGAACCATTTGACAAGATCGTGGTGGTATACGGAATTGAAGTAACACGAGATATCAAACTTCGCACCATATTGGTATTGCTTGGACGCATCATGAACTCCTGCCTTGAAGAGACGATAGCTTTCAGTCGGCGAAATGACTCCGCCCTGTTCGAAACGATATCCGAAACTAAGCCTAGTGTCCTTGGCGTTCTTGCGGAAGCAATTTCGATATCTGTATATCAGGTCGTAGAGAAAGAACTCAGCCACCGGGTCGAGTTTGAGGGTTCGTCTGACATGAAATCCGGGCTTTGAGGCGTAGGCTCTGGTTTGGGAAAGGAACGAACAGTCTGCTTTTTTCCCGGGGGTGATTTTTTGATACACAAAATCCCCAACCTCCTTGGCCGCCTTCTCCACCAGAATGCGGTTCGTGTCAAGGGGAAAAAGCGTTCTCGGATGATCTTCTAAGAAGAACCCAACGGTATTCTCGTAAGAACTCATGTGCTATCCAGCTTTGCAGAAGTGCGAGCAGCCGTCCGGCTCACCTGAGCCGAGGCGATAATCCCGCCCAGTCCCCTACAGTGTGAATTCCTCAACGTCTGCTTGCACAGTATACCAGAAGACCAGTTATTTGTCAACCACTTCCTTGAGGGCGTCCTGCCGCGTCCGTGTGAAGGATACTGCAAACCTTGTCGTGGTGTGGCAAGACTATCTGCTTCTGGTCCTGCGCAGGAGAGCGTAGCCCAAGAGTGCGAAGATGGCTAAAGAGAGGATATCGCCGAGTGCGCCCGGCAGGAGGTTGCCCACGCCTTTTGGTTTCCCTAAGAAGAATGCATACAAGGCTATGCCCACGCCCAGCAAGCCTTCGCCCGCTATCAGCCCGGAGCCGAACAGAATTCCCTTTTCTCTTCTTCGGGTTAGCTCGGCTTCGTTGTGCTGGTGTCTTTTCTCTATGAAACGCCTTATGCTTCCTCCCACGAATATGGGGGTCATGGTGGAGACGGGGAGGTAGAGTCCTACTGCAAAGGGAAGGGAGGGTAAACGGAGAAGCTCCACAACGGCGCCCAAGCCTGCCCCGGCTATGACAAAGCTCCAGGGAATCTTGGCCTGAAGGACTCCCTCGATCACGGTCTTCATCAGGGTTGCCTGAGGCGCGGGCAAATCGGTGGAACCGAATTCGTAAGCGCTGTTTAGGATCACCACTGCGCCGCAAACGGCAAAGGCGGAAGTCACCGCGCCGATAAGCTCTCCTATCTGCTGCTTGTTCGGGGTGGCGCCGACCAAGAATCCGGTCTTCAAATCCTGGGAGGTGTCGCCGGCTATGGATGCGCCCACGCAAACCACGGTGCCCACGGTCAGAGCCGTCACCATGCCCACCTCGTCGGTCCAGCCCAAAAGCACGAAGATCAAGCTGGTGCCCAAAAGGGTCATGATGGTCATTCCCGAGGTGGGATTGGACGAGACACCCACCAGCCCGACTATGCGGGAGGATACCGTGACGAAGAAGAAAGCAAATATCGCTATGCACGGAGCGGCCACTAACCTGATAGTCAACGACTCCCCGGTGCCGAGTATGTGAGGCACGAAAGCAAGTATCAGGACTATTATGCCGACACCTGCTGCCACGTAGGTGAGGGGCAAATCAGCCTGGGTTCTTTTTATTTTCGGCGGAGCGGTCAAGGCCGGGCCTCTGTTCATCCTCCCTCTCACCTCACTCACGCTCAGCTTGAAGGATTTGACCATGACCGGAATGGACCTGATGATGGTGATTATGCCCCCGAAGGCCACTGCACCCGCCCCCACGTATCGTATGTACCTGTTCCATATCTCCGAGGGCGTCATTTCGACAATCAGCTTGGTGGTCTCAGGGAAGAGCGGGGTGGTCATCCCCTGGCAGAGATAGTTGATCAGGGGAATCAATATCACCCAGGAGATCATCCCGCCTGCCACCATGATTAAGGATATGCGGAATCCGAGGATGTAGCCCACGCCCAAAAGCGCCGGAGTGGTCTCGATGCCTATTTGGGCCTTGGGCAGTCCCGGAATGAGGGAAGTTACCTTATCTTTCCAAAGGTGCAAGAAGCCAATGAAAAACTTGTAGAACGCTCCAATTCCCAGGCCGAGAAAGACGTTGCCTGCTTTGGCCCCGCCGCTCTCGCTGGCGATCAGGACCTTGGCACATGCGGTTCCTTCAGGATACGGCAGCTTGCCGTGCTCCTGGACGATTAAGAATCTTCGCAAGGGTATCATAAACAGAATGCCCAGAAGACCGCCCAGCATAGCCAAGCTGGCCATCTGAACGAGTGAGGGACTTAGACCCCATAAGAAAAGTGCGGGGATGGTAAAGATCACTCCAGACGCTAAAGACGAACTGGCAGAGCCGATGGTTTGGGACATGTTGTTTTCCAGGATGGTGGTGCCCTTGCCGAAGAGGGCTTTGGAGAAACGGAAGAAGGCCACGGTCATCACCGCCACCGGAATGGAGGTGGAGACGGTCAGACCGGCTTTCAGGCCCAGGTATGCGTTAGCTGCGCCGAACAGTATCCCGAAGATGGCCCCGGAGATCAACACCTTGAGCGTGAACTCCGGAATGATCTTGCTTGAGGGAATGTACGGCTGGAACTCTTCTTGAAGATTGCCTTGTGAATTGTTCTTTTTGTTATGCATTCGATAATTCTATCGCGTTGTCTGATACCACCGAAATTGAAACGGATCTATGGACAGCTCTTGTTCAGACCCGCAAGTCTCTGCGGCTTTCGTTTTTCCCTCACAGCTGATTATCAGGATTAAGCAGATTCAAGTATCTCTCCAAAGATCTTGCGGGCAGACAATCTGCTGCAAAAATCCGTTTAATCAGCTTCATCTGCTGTGAATAAAACCTCGCACAGGGACCCCCAATAGAGGCGCGCAGGGGCGAACCTTG
>JBAUFO010000230.1:0-33296 GCA_049679185.1 Candidatus Zixiibacteriota bacterium | reverse complement strand
TTTTTAGTGAGTGTCAACCCTGCAATTCACCACCGACGCTCAACAATCGACTCCTCGGTTCAGTTCTGTCGCGCGTAGTGGGTCTTCAGACTCAAAACCACCTCTTCGGTTTTCATCTTTCTGGAACCCTTGACCAAAAGCAGGTCTCCATCTCGCAGGTTTTCCAATAGATAGAGGCTGACCTGCTCGTTGCCGTCAAAAGTGAGAACCTGATCAGAACTCATTCCCGCTTCTCTTGCGCCCTCTCCTATGAACCGAGCAAGTGCTCCCACGACCACCAGTCGGTCAACCCCCGATCGGGCTACCTTTCTACCCACCTCCAGATGAAAATCAGACGCTCTGTCTCCCAGCTCCAGCATGTCGCCCAAAACGGCGATCTTTCTTCCCGTCGTTTCCATGCTGCCCAGCGTCTCCAGTGCTCTCTCCATTGAGATGGGGTTGGCATTGTAACTGTCGTTTATCACCCTTATGTTGCCGATTCGAACCAGTTCCATCCTCAGCCTTGAGGGGTTGTATCTCTCCAGGCTGCCTTTGATCTCTTGTGGGTCTATCTCTTTCAGTTTGCCCACCGCAAATGCGGCTAAGGCATTGTAAACGTTGTGCCTTCCCAGGAGTCTCAAACTGATGCATAAATCCTTGTTCACCCGGAAAGTGATATTTCCGTCTCCGTTAAGTCCAATCTTGTCTGCGGCGAAATCTGCTTGGCTTTCGATGCCGAAGCTTATTATTTGCTCATCCTTTTTCTTTTGGTTTATTCTGTCCGCCAGAATGAGATCATCCGCATTCAGAATGAGGGTCTTGGGGGAAGACATGTTTTCCGGAAGCTCAAACTTGGCCCGGGCGATCCTTTCGACGCTCCCCATCGATTCCAGATGAGCCGGTCCGATATTGGTGATCACTCCCACATCCGGATTTGCTATCTTGGTCAAGATTCCAATCTCATTTTGACTGCTCATGCCCAACTCCAGCACCAGAGCTTCGGAATGGGAATTGAGTTGAAATAAGGTAAGCGGCACACCCACCAGATTGTTATAGCTCTGCGGTGACTTATGCACCTGGTACCGGGAGGAAAGCACCTCCGCTATCATGTCCTTGGTGGTGGTCTTCCCGTTTGTTCCGGTCACCGCCACCGTGGGAATGTCAAACTTCCTTTTGTACCATGCGGCCGTATCCCTCAGCGCCTTTTTGGTATCCTCCACCAGAACGAGAGCTGCTTTTTTGAGTACTTCCTGACCTGCTGCCTCCCTTTTGTCTTTGGCCATGACCACAGCTCGGGCGCCTTTGTCCACGGCCTGTCTGACAAATTGATGACCGTCGAACCTCTCTCCGGGGATGGCAACGAAGAGACTTCCCTTGTCTATGTTCCGGGAATCGATACTTATTCCTCTTATCACCTGATCCCCGGCAGAGGGATCCGGCAGAATCTCTCCGCCTGTCACCTTGGCCAACTCATCTAAGCTTATCTGAAACATAAGATTTGAACTTCGGTCGTTAATAACGGGCTTAATCAGAACTCGTGCGATCCGTGTTCAGCGCACCCTATCTGCCATAGGCAGATCCGCCTCTGGCGGAAAGGGTGCGGCTACCGCGTCCGCTTTTCCTTTGGTTGTTTCTGTCACACTGCGTACACTGGTCAGCCTACTTCTCTTCCCCAGGAGAATCAACAGTCGCGGATGTATCTTTTGCGGAGTCTGCAGACAACAGCTCCAGCATCGTTTCCTTATCCGAGAAGTGGGTTTTCTTATCTCCAACTATTTGATAGTCCTCGTGCCCTTTTCCCGCTAACACCAGGGTATCCCCGGGCTGCGCGATTTCCAGGGCACGTTTTATTCCCTCTTTTCTGTCTATTATTATCTCGACCTTGTTTTTCTCTTCTATCCCCTCCATAATGTGCTTCACGATCGCTTCCGGATCTTCACCGCGCGGGTTGTCTTCTGTGAGGATGATGCGATCCGCGTATTTGGCGGCTACCTTCCCCATCAACGGTCTTTTCTCCTGATCCCGATCCCCGCCGCATCCGAAAAGGAAGAGCAATCTTCTCTTGGTTATCCGGCGCGCGGACTTGAGGAGTCTCTCAAAGGCGTGAGGGGTGTGGGCATAATCGATCCAGATATTGAAATCCTGCCCGGCCTGAACTCGCTCCATGCGCCCGGCGACTCCGGTCACCGCCTCCAAGCCCGACCTTATTATCTGCGGATCTATCTTCATGGCAAACCCTGCTGCCACGCTGGCTAAGGCGTTATAGACGTTTGACTCGCCAATCAGTTTGAAGTCTAACTTCATCTCTCCGGCTGGAGTTGCCATGGTGATGAGCGTGTTCTCCGGGGTGCAGGTGAAGCCGGTGGTGAAGAAATCAGCGCTGGGGTCGTTTAAGGAGTAGGTCGAACATTCCCTGCCGGCCTGTTGACCGAAATATCTCCAGTTGGGATCATCCATGTTTATCACGCCGCTGCCCCCTTTAGCTTTCAGCTTCTGGAACAACAGTCCCTTGGCCTGCCGGTACGCATCCATGGTCTTGTGAAAATCGAGGTGCTCGTGATTCAAGTTGGTGAATATGGCCACGTCGAACTCGATCCCGTCGACGCGATGCATAACCAGAGCATGGGAGGAGACCTCCATCACCGCCGCAGAGATACCTTGCTTTAGCATCTCGGAAAACATCCTCTGTAGTTCCAGCGACTCTGGAGTTGTGTTTATCGCCTTTGATTCCTCCTCCCCCAACCAGTAGGCGATGGTGCCGATCAAGCCGACCTTGCTCTTGTTATGTTCCAGGATGGACCTGATCAGGTAGGAAGTGGTCGTTTTTCCGTTGGTCCCGGTTATGCCGACCATCTTCAGCTTCCTGAAGGGGAAACCATAGAACCGGCCGGCCAAAAGCGCCAGAGCTTCTCTGGAGTCGGGGACTATCACCTTGGCTTTGGGCTTGTAGTTACCATTTGTCTGGGCGACCACGACCACGGCGCCGTTTTTTATGGCGGACTGGATATACTTGTGACCATCTACTGTGAAGCCCTCCATCGCCACAAACAGGTCACCCGACTTCACCTGGCGGGAATCACACTCGATCTTTTTTATGGCCAGGTCAAGGTCCCCGGAGACTTTTTTGGAAGGAAGGACGTCTAAGAGTTCTTTCAGATTCCGTGCGTTTCTCTTGCTCATGAATTGCCTCACCCGATTATCTTAAAACGTCATCTGGGCTTGCATTCTATTACACATCTTCTGTCCTGGCTCACCGGAGCGTTTGGCCCGGGAACCTGATCGACCACTATGCCACTCCCTTTGAGCGTAACCTCTAAGTCTCTTGCAGCAAACACCCTCACTGCCTCCCTGGCGGTCAGCCCGCGCACGTCCGGAATCAGATTTCGGTCTGTTGCGGTTGTGTCCAGATCTGAGAAGATGTCGGTGGATTCGGGTTTGTATCGATACAGCTCATTCTCGAGTAGGCCTGACTGCGTCGTCTCCGTGGCAGTGCTCAAGACGGTCTTGGCCGTGGACATCAGCAGGGATTCCCTCGATAAAGAGACGATTCGATGGGCGGTGTTCTTAAATACCGGCGCGGCGGTCAATCCACCCAGGTGTTCCTTCTGGGGACTATCCAGCGTGATCAGCCCCACCACCTTGGGATCCTCGGCGGGAAAGAAGCCTATGAAGGAGGCGATGTAGTTATCCTCCTCATATCCTCTGCCGCCGGGCTTGGCCTTCTGGGCGGTGCCGGTTTTCCCTCCGATGGTAATCCCCTCCATCTTTGCTCTCTGTCCGCTTCCGCAGGAAACCACTCCCGTCATGAAGTCGACTAAAAGACCGGCCGTCTCTCTGCTGATCACCCTTCTGACCGGAGTGGGCCGGACTGTTTTTAGTGTATCCCCGTTCTGATCCAGGATGGCCTTGACCACGAAGGGCTTCATCAGCACGCCCTCGTTGGCTACGGCGCAGTAGGCGCAGGCCAGTTGCAGGGGGGTAAGCGAAACTCCCTGCCCGAAACTGAAACAGGAGAGAACAAAGTCGGACCATCTCTTAGGAGAAGAGACGAAACCGCTTGCTTCGCCGGGGAGATCGATTCCTGTCTTCTGGCCCATTCCGAAGGCACGGGCGTATTGGTGTATCTTCTCCTTCCCCACCATGATGGCCGCCTTGGAAAGAGCGATGTTGGAGGAGTACATCACGCCCTCTTTGAAGGTGAGCCATCCACGCTCCTTGATGTCGTGGATGGTTCTTCTGCCGATTCTAAAGCTACCCTCCTCTGCGAAAATGCTATCCTCGGGGCTCAAGATTTGCTCCTCTAAGGCGGCGGCGGCCGTGATGATTTTAAAAGTCGAGCCCGGCTCGAAGTTGTCGCTTATGGTCCTGTTCTTCACCGGGAGTCCATCATCCTTTCCGCAATAGGCCATTGCCAGAATCTCGCCGGTTCCGGGATTCATAAAGATGGCGCTTCCCCCCCTCGCTCCGGTCAGCTCTATCCCTTCCTCCAACTCTTGTTCCACGATGCCCTGCAGCTCGATGTCGATGGTGAGAAGAAGACCTTTGCCATCCTCCGGTTTCTGCAGCGGATATTCGGAGATCCGGTAGGAGTTCCTGTGTCCGTCCCGCTGAAAAATACCCTCCCCCTCTTTGCCCCGCAGGTATTGATCATATCGAAACTCGACCCCAGCCAGCCCCCGGTTGTCAACGTCGGTGAATCCCAGCACCTCCTCAGCTAAGTCTCCATACAGATTATACCTTTTGGTTTCGTATTTGGCCCACACCCCATCCAGCTTCTTCTGTTTGACCCTCTGGCTTTCCTTTTTCTCAACCTTTCTCTGAAGCCACACGAAGTTCTTTTTTGTTCTCAGCTTCTCTTTTATCCGGCTGGAACGGGACTTGGAACAGCCAAATGTTTTCGCTACCTGATCTATGTTTGTCACGCTCTCCGGGATGGCAAAGAAGGATTCCACCGGCAGATTGATCACCAGAGCCCTTCCGTTTCGATCGTAGATGGTCCCCCTTTTTGCCTCCAACTTGATGTGCAGCCGTTGCTGCCCTTGGGCGATCTTTTTGTATTCCTCCCCCTTTAGTACCTGGATGAAGAAGAGTCGGGAAAGAATCAGAGCCCAGATGAGGCTTCCTAACGCAAAGATGGTGACTGACCTTCTTCTGGAAAGCTTAGTCCATCCTGACCGGACGCGCCTTCGACGGTTCGGGCGATGCCACTTTCTTGCTTGTGCTTCACGGCTCATTTTTGATCTCTTTTGCCAGGGCTTCATCTCCGGGGAGGAGAGTCTTGCGAAGCGCTCTCAACCTGGCCCAGACGTTTTTGGCAAAGCCCTGAGTCTCCAGGTAAGTGGAGTCGGGCAGTTCACGAATGAGGCCTATCTGATCCAGGCCGGGATAGGCAAGTCCCATCTGCATGCCCTTCTTTTCTATTCTAGGGATAGAACTGAGATTGGCCACTTCGACTTCCAGGTACTTGTGAATCTCCTGCATTCTCTTGGTTTCCAGCCTCAACTCCTTGGCCTGGGCAGAGAGGGTGATGACCGTCACCCTTTGCCAGATATACACGCAGGATAGGAAAATCAACGCGAGAACAATGAAAAGGAGGCGGAGCCTGGAGCGCCTTTTCCTTTTCGCAGTTAAACGACCCCTTGTTGATTTTCTTCTCCTCACACTTCCTCTCCTTGGCTGCTGTTAGGTTGGGTTACTCTTGGCCTTGGTCCAATCGATCCTCTCTTCGCCTTCGAACGGGTGGATATGAACCCCTGATATGCGCGCTTCTTCTTGTCCGATTCTCCTTATTCTTTACCCCACCCGGCACCCAGCTTCTCTGCCACCCACAGCTTTGCGCTTCTTGCGCTGGGATTAGCTTCGATCTCCTCCGGCGTTGGCACTATGGGCTTGCGGGTAATCACTCTCAGAGTGGCTTTGGCCCCGCAACCGCACACCGGTAGGTCGAGCGGACAGATGCAGCCCCTGCTCTCTTGTCTTATCTTCTCCCGGATGAGCCGATGTTCCAGGGAGTGATAGGAGATCAGGGCCAATCTTCCGCCGGGCGCCAGCAGACCTATTGCCTGGTTCAATCCCTCTTTCAACTGGTTCAACTCATCGTTGACCTCTATTCGTATGGCCTGGAATACCCGGGCCAACGATTTGATCCGGTATCTCTTGTCTATTGCCGATTCCACGATATCTCTCAACTGAAAGGTGGTCAGGATGGGAGACCTTCTTCTCCGGTTCACGATGGCTCTGGCGATCTTTCTGGAGAATTTTTCCTGGCCAAACTCCCAGAGAATCCGGGCCAGTTTGGAAGGAGAATAAAGGTTGACCACCTCATAAGCATTCTTGGATTGCGATCGATCCATTCGCATGTCTAACGGTCCATCCAATTGAAAACTGAAGCCTCTCTTAGCATTCTGCAGATGAAGCGCGCACACACCCAAATCAAAAAGGAATCCTGAAACCGACCTTACGTTCAGATCCGCGAGGAACTCCTCTATCTGGCTGAAGCGAACATGGGCAAAGCGGATTCTCTTTTCATATTTGGCTAACCGCCCTCTGGCAATCTCTAAGGCATTTTCATCTCTGTCCGTACAGATCAATTTCGCTTTTCCCTTTAGCTTTGAGACAATCGCCTCTGCGTGTCCGCCGGTTCCCACCGTGGAGTCAACTATGATGTCACGCCTCTCAGGTATAAGACTTTCCAAGACCTCCTTCACCAGAACCGGTTGGTGCATGGTTCTCTTGTTCCCATGGATCCCTTAATTTGCTCTGTGATGCCGGGGCAAAACTCCCGGCAACTCTTGTTTTGCGCCTGTTGCTCCTATCAGGTTCGCGGAGCGTTTGATGCAGGTAGAGCGTCCTCGCAAAAATGCAACGTTCAGACTCAACTGATTTCGTTTCAAGGCGGACCCCTCATCACCTTTTAGAAGAGCTGCATCATGCTGGCCAAGCCATCAAAGC
The DNA here is from genome assembly GCA_049679185.1 of Candidatus Zixiibacteriota bacterium. GTDB lineage: Bacteria > Zixibacteria > MSB-5A5 > MSB-5A5 > SM1-73 > SM23-73-3. The sequence goes on along the minus strand of JBAUFO010000230.1, from coordinate 26,366 downwards.
TTTAGGCAGGCTCTGCCTCTATCAAAAAAGCGAAATCCTATGGTAAAAAAGCGAAGCGAATTTTAGCCTCAAGGAAGCTTTAAGATCTGAATATCTTCTCCGCCACTTCCTCAAAGCTCTGCTTGTACTGCTCTCTATATTTCTTATAAACCTCAGGCGCCCACAGCTCGATCCGGGACAGGATTCCCAGGATCAAGACCTCCTTCTTGATCCCGGCAAGATCCAGGAGCCGCTGGGAGATGGTGAGTCGCCCCACCCGGTCCAGTCTCGCGTCCTCCGATACCGGAACGAACACCCTCTCTAAGAACCTGTGCTCACCTAAGTCCACCTTCAAGTTCCTGAGCTTCTCTTCCTGCTTGGTCCATTCCTCTGAAGGGTAGAGAAAAATGCAGCCGTCATACCCCGGTCCCATCACAAAGTTGTCGTTGGACGTGGGGGGAATGACCTCCCTAAGTTTCTTTGGCAGTTTGAGCCGCCGCTTGCCGTCTATGGCCGATGTGTAGGTACCTTTGAAGGAGGTCATGGAGAGAACACCCTCTGCATCTCGTTTGTGCTCGCAGACTGCAAGTCAGGTTATCTTCTGGAAAAGTCTTTGTAAGTCGTGGTATTACTTCAGGTGTTGAGTCATTCCTTTGCGACGATGATCACTCCCCAGAAAACGCTGCGAACCTGAGCATCTGCCCACTTCCACCCATTTCAATCCTCCTCCGCCCACTTCCTGCCTATGATAGAGCCAAACGTTACCCTTGTCAAGTAAAAAATTCTCTTTTTTCGAATATTCTTGGGCTCTTGTGGTGCTGTCGACTGCTTGCCACAATCTATGGGATAGTCCCCATACTCTGAATCCTGAAAAAAGAGAGAAGCATGGTCCAGCTGCGTGTCGCCATTGAAGTTTGTCAATCTAACCCATTGACGAAAGTTAGATTGGAACAGAATCACTTGTTCCGCCAAAAACTTCTCCCACTGGCACGCCCGTTGCAAAGTCTCATGGCGTGGATTTGATTTCGTCCCGAAACTGGTCTTGCAAGGGGGCAATTGTGAGCAGAAACTTAACAACTCTTTTGCTTCTGATTATTCTCTTTTTTGGTTTTTCAGATAGGGGAGAGACCCAGGTCACCTATCAGGTCTCCTTCTCAGAGAGCGACTTGCTCTTTGAGCAGAGAGACGGCTTTGACTTAGTCAGTTTGAGAGGGTGCACCGGATCACAAAAGATCGGTTCTCCGGATCTTCCCATCCGGATGATCCATCTGGTGCTCCCCGACGGCAGTGAGGTGACCGGGGTTTTTGTTGCCGAGGCACAGCCCGCAATTCTGGAAGGAGAGTTCTCAATTGGTCCCGTTCAGCCGGACATCAGAACAGATGGCCTTCCGGTGAAAGACCAGATAGGCCCCGATCCGACTGTCTACGGTTCAGATTCTCCGTATCCTTCTCAACTTGTGGAACTGGTCCACGACGGCATGATGAGTGGGAGTCACGTGATCAGCCTGGCATTGAGTCCCCTGCAGTATCGGCCTAAGTCGCAGAAGCTTGTCTTGCATACCCATTTAGAGATCAGAGTGGAACTGGGGAGCTCGGAGGAAGTTGATCTCTCCTCGCGAGTGCACAGAAGGTCAGCCAGGGCGCAGGACCTACGTGAGAAGATTCTCTTCCGGTTCGTAGACAACCAGGACGACGTATCCAACTGTATGGGCAGGCTACTCGGTCCTGCACTATCCGGAGCAGATTCCGGCAGCTTTAGTTATCCGGAGTACCTGGTTGTCACCTCCCCGGAACTTCGGTCGGCATTTCTACCCCTGGTGACGTGGAAGATCAAAAAAGGGATAGAGGCATCCGTGGTGAGTATCGACAGCATTCTCTTGGGTTACCCTGGAAGAGATGATGCGGAGAAACTCAGGAATTTCCTAATCGAGGCTTATCAGAACGGGACCAGCTGGGTGCTTCTGGGCGGAGATGAAGACGTCGTCCCGGTCAGATATGCTTATCCCAGCAATACCACCACCACCCCGTCGGTGACAGATCAACAGATTTGCGATCTTTACTTCTCCGACGTAGACGGGGAGTGGGATTTAGACGATGACGGCATCTGGGGTGAGCCGAATCAGGATACCCCTGACATCTATCCGGATCTTTTTGTGGGAAGAGTTCCGTGTGACAACACTGCGGAGGCAAACGCCTTCGTGGAGAAACTACTTACCTACGAGCAGAAACCCGGGGACGGGGAGTCCGGTTATCTTACCCGGGCGCTGTGGATGAGTTCCGACCAGATGACGGACTGGGATGGGGGAGACGGGCAAGAGAGCATACTATCCCAATCCATTCCGTCCCATTTTTATCAGGACCTGACCACCCTGATAGAATCGCCCACGGGGGATGCTCCGAATCCGGCAGGTCCGGATGGGGAGACGTGTATAGAGGTGATGAACCAGGGTTGGGGGATCATCGGGGTTTTAGCTCACGGGAAATCGAGCGGCTTCGTGGCAAAATCTCATCTGACCAATGGCACTCCCAAGTCCTGGGTCACGACTTTTGCGGGACAAAACGACGGTGCCGGGCATATGCCCAATCTGCAAAACGAATCGAAGTACGGGATAATGTACTCGATATCCTGCAGTCAGAGTGCCATAGACGTGGACAAATATCCTTACCTGGGAGGCGAACCCAGTGTGGGCGAATTCTACCCCCTGGTCTCCCAGAAGGCCGGGGTGGCATTTTTGGGTTACTCCAGATGGGGTTGGGTGAGCATTTCTCAGAAGCTTTTTGAAAAGTTCCTGCAGAATCTCTTTGCCGGCGACCCGGGATATCACATCGGGGTGGCGGAAGCGCTCTCCCGATGCGCTTATCCCTCCTATCGGGACATAAATTACGGGCACAATCTGTTTGGAGATCCGGAGATGCCTGTGTGGACGGATGATCCGTCGAGTCTGGTGGTGATTCATCCTCAAGAGGTGACTATGGGCCGGACAAACTTGAGCTTCCTGGTCACTTCCGAGGGGACCGGCGTCGGCCAAGCTTCGGTCTCTCTGACTCTGAGAGGCAGAAGGATGTTCCTGGGGGAGACCGATCAACACGGTCAACTGACCTGCGAGGTGAACTTAGACGATGTCGGGGAGATGGGCCTGGTGGTGACCAGGCCGAATTTCATTCCCTACCAGGACTCCATCACCATCACATTGTCGGCAGACGTGGATGATGACGATGCTCAGTCTGGCATCCGGTCTTTCCAGCTTTCTCAGAACTTTCCGAATCCCTTCAATCCCACAACCTCGATTAAGTTTTCAGTCCCCGGTGGAGGAAATCCGGCCCACACGACGCTGAGAATTTACAATGTCCTGGGACGGAAGGTGAGAACTCTGGTCGACGAACTGAGGAATCCTGGCAATCACCGATCCGTCTGGGATGGGAAAGACGACAAGGCAGAGGACGTTTCCAGTGGAATATATTTCTATGTATTGGAAGTAGATGATTATAGAGAGACTAAGAAGATGACTCTGATGAAATAGAATCGGGATGGCGTAGTCCCATGTTTTTTCATCACAACCTGGCAGTTTAAGACGGCCATGCTCGTCTGAGCCTCACTCTTTGACTCATCAATCCGTTCTTTAGTGTGGATCCAAAGGTGGAGTGTCCCCGCCTTTGGCGGGGACCATCAGTCTGCCCGAAGTCATACGACCCGTAGGGGCAAACACTCCAAACTGCCTTCTCTTACCCCTTGGATGGGATTCTGTAGGGGGTCGCATTCATGCGACCCGTTTGGAGTGTTCCCGCCCGTGGCGGGGACACTCCAGGTCTTGATGGTCTGGACGTAGATGTCTGAAGGTCCTTCCCCGTAAAAGGTATCGGTCAACCATCGGACACAGACGGTGCCTGCAAAGCTGATCCCAGATATTTCTTGACATGCGGACTTTTCCGTTTATTTTTAGGTCGGCCAGAATCCCGGTTAGAGTTCATGTGATTTGTTTCGTATGAGTTTGTGTTCGGCCCAAGTTGGGGGTGTAGCTCAGTTGGTAGAGCATCTGCCTTTTAAGCAGGTGGCCGGCGGTTCGAGTCCGCCCACCCTCATTAGATTCTCTGAACATTCTCCCCGAAAGTGCCGTAATATCTATTGTATCGCCGATTCGCAGATGATGGCGGAGGAGTAATATGATCAAACTCTTCAGCTTAGAGGGTAACAAGCTCTACGATTGGACCCTGGAGAAGGGGAAGTTCACCGTCGGCCGAAGCACCCAGGGTGACCTGGTGATAAGTGACAGTACCGTGTCACGACGGCACGCCGAAATCGAGATCGTCGATGAGAACATTATCAACCTGGCCGATCTGGGAAGTCACAACGGGACCACGGTCAACGGCTATGCCATCTCCGATTCCGCAGAATTACACAATGGCGACATCATCTCCTTTGGACGGGTCGAATTCAAGATCACTGTCGGCGAAGAGGAGCAACCCGCGAGTGGAACCTTCAGTGTGGCGGAATCTGATGACGACATGCAGAACGCCACCGTCCTGCCGATAAAGGAGGCGCTCCAGCCGCTTCCCGCCGAAATTATAGACAATCCCCGGGTATTCCAGGCCATCTCTGAGATGGGAAGGATGCTGATTCTGCCGGGGTCGGGTGAGGAGATGTTTCACAAGGCGTTGGAGCTGCTGCAGGGGGCCATTCCCACTGAACGGGTGGCTCTGCTTCTATCCAAACCGGGAGGCCAGGAGCTTTCCTTAGCTGCCAGTCGTCTCTCCGGAAGACGCCCTGCGGGTTCGTTTACCATATCGCGCACCATCCTGCGAGAGCTTCTGAATCAGAAAAACGCCATCTTAATCTCGAATCCCGAGGCCGATTCCAGATTCGCGGAGCAAAAATCAATCGTGGGTTCAGGCATAAAATCGGCCATGGCGGTCCCGTTGTTCGACCAGGAGGAAGTTCTGGGAGTGCTGTACGCCGACACCACCAGTCCCCTGCATCGCTACACCGAGGATTTCCTGAGGGTAACGGCGACTTTTGGAAATATCCTGGCAGCCAAGATCACCAATCATAATCTCCTAAAAGAGCGGCAGGCCAAAGAGGTCCTGGAGGCCGAATTGAAGGTCGCCTCCCAGATTCAAAATCAGCTCTTGCCGGCAAAGCTTCTGGACATTGAAGGCTACAGCCTGAGTGCATTTCAGGCTCAATGCAAAACGGTTGGAGGAGACCTCTACGACGTAGCTGAACTCAAGGATGGACGAATCCTTCTTTTATTGGCCGACGTTTCGGGCAAGGGGATGGGTGCGGCCCTGCTGATGTCGAATGTGCTGGCCGCTTTCCGCATCATGTACGCCGCGCGGGATTTCCGCCTGCTGGATGCCGTTTCTCTGGTCTCCCGGCAGCTTCTCAAGTTCAGTCGCCCGGGAGATTTCGCCACTTTGTTTATCTGCGTGTTGTGCCCCAAGACCAATACTCTGCGGTACATTAACGCCGGCCACAACCCCCCAATTGTGGTGAGAAGCAACGGAAGGATGGAGGATCTGGAGGCATCCGGCATTCCGATCGGAACGTTTGACATCCCCGGGTGGAGGGAAGACACCGTCGAGTTTGGAGTGGGAGACCTCCTCTTCATGTTTACCGACGGTGTCTCCGAGGCGACCAATGACCAGGGCGAAATGTATGAAGAGGACAGGTTGAAGCGGTTCCTTCTCGATTCTAAAGATATCTCTCCAGAAGAGCTGACCGAATCGGTAGTGGACGAGGTCAATGGTTTTACCGGGGGCGCTCCGCAGAGCGACGACATTACCATGATGGTACTGCGGAGGGATCGCTGACAGATAAACCGCTTGATTTTTCAGATAGAGACTCTATCTTGAATCTAAGTCAATTTCTTGACTTGTCTTGGCATCTTTGAGAACGGGTTTTTGCGGTTTTCGGAGCAGAAAGAAAGCGGGTCGAACATAAGGTAGAATGTTTACAATGTTTGCGCCAGACAAGGTAATATCTCATTACAAAATCATTCGCAAGATCGGAGCAGGCGGCATGGGGGAGGTCTACCTGGCCCGGGATACCAAGCTTAATCGACAGGTGGCGTTGAAGTTCCTACCTGCTCAGTACGCGTCGGACAGGGAGTTCAAGGAGCGTTTCAAACGCGAGGCACAGGCGGCAGCCGTTCTGAATCACCCCAATATCATAACCATTCACGAAGTTGCGGAACACGAGAGCAGACCATACATCTCCATGGAGTATATAGAAGGCGTATCGTTGAAGGAACTGATTGCCAGGGGAGGACTCTCCATAGACAGAATAATCGACATCACGGGGCAGATTTGCGAGGCGCTGGCCCAAGCTCACAGTTCAGGAATCGTCCACCGGGATGTTAAGCCCCAGAATATTCTGGTAGACCGGGATAGTCGACTCAGGATACTCGATTTCGGCCTGGCCAAGGTGAAAAAGGAGGCGATGCTGACTCAACTCGGCACCACCGTGGGCACGGTGGCTTACATGTCACCGGAGCAGGCGAGGGGAGAGGATGTGGATCACCGCACAGACATCTGGGCTTTGGGCGTGGTTCTTCATGAGATGCTTACCGGCGAGATGCCATTCAAGGGAGAGCATGAGCAGGCGGTGATATATGCGATTCTGAATGCAGAGCCGCAGCCCATGACCGGTTCCGCGATTGAATTGGAACAGGTGGTAAACAAGGCATTGGCTAAGAATCCGGGGGAACGCTACCAGACGGTGAGCGAGGTCCTTGACGATCTAAGGCTGATGAAGGAGGGATTCGATTCCGGGACGAGCAGTACGCTCGTGGCAAGGACTCAAGCTTTGCCTTCTATCGCCGTATTGCCGTTTGCCAATCTGAGTGCAGACAAAGAACAGGAGTACTTCTGTGACGGGATGGCCGAGGAGATCATCAACGCCCTGGCGCAGGTGGAGGGGTTGCACGTGGTGGCCCGAACGTCAGCCTTCTCGTTCAGAGGCAAGAAAGCGGACGTTAGAGAGATCGGCAGAAGGTTGAACGTGGGAGCGGTGCTGGAAGGGAGCGTACGGAAAGCGGGGAGTCGGCTGCGGATCACTGCGCAGTTGGTGAATGTAGCCGACGGTTATCATCTCTGGTCTGAGAGGTATGATCGCGACATAGGAGGTTCGTGTTGTCCCGAAGACATCTTCTACATCCAGGACGAGATTTCACTGGCCATCGTGAGCAAGCTGAAGGTGAAACTCCTGGGTGGAGAGAAGACAAAGATTCTCAAGCGACATACGCATGACCTCGACGCCTACAACCTCTATTTGAAAGGTCGCTATTTCTGGGACAAGAGAACTGAGGAGAGCTTGAAAAAAAGCATAGAGTACTTCAACCAGGCAGTGGAAAAGGATCCGGAGTACTCGCTGGCTTACGCTGGATTGGCAGACTCCTATATCACCCTCGGAGACTACAGTTTTCTTTCGCCGAAGGAGCTTCTTACGAAGGCAGGTGAGGCGGTGAAGAAGGCCCTCGACATCGACCCGATGCTGGCCGAAGCTCATAATTCCATGGCACAGGTCATGTTCCGGGAATGGGATTGGGAGGGCGGCGAGAGAGAGCACAGGCGAGCTATTGAGTTGAATCCCAATTATGCCAGTGCTCACCACTGGTACGCGCTCCTCCTGACCTACGCGGCTCGGTTCGACGAGGCCATCGCTGAGATGAAAAAAGCCTGGCAGCTGGACCCTCTGTCTCTTATCATAAATAGAAATCTCGGTCTGGCGTTATACTACGCCCGCCGTTACGACCAGGCGGTGGAACAGCTCCAGAAGACACTTGAGATGGACCCGACCTTTAGCATGGTGCACGCCGCCCTGGGAGGGGTGTATCTGCAAAAATCAATGCATCAGGAAGCCCTGAGGGAGTTCCAAAAAGAGGCCGATATTCAAGGAGGCTTGAATCAGCATGAACAGGCGTGGAGAGGAATCGCCTACCTGAAGGCGGGCAGCAGGCGTGAGGCACACGAGGTCTTAGATGATTTGCTGGAACAGGCGAAGCGGGCCTATGTGGCACCTACGCGGCTGGCAAGTCTTTATTTCGCGTTTCGAGAGGACGACGAAGGTTTCAGATTGTTGAATAGAGCCTGCGAGGAGCGGGACAGCACGCTGCTCGAAATAAAGGTAGACCCGGCGTTTGACGGCGTGCGGTCGGATCCGAGGTTCAAAGAGTTGCTAAAGAAAGTCGGGTTGGAAAAATGATAGGCAAAACCATATCACACTATAAGGTGATCGAGAAGTTGGGCGAGGGAGGGATGGGCGAGGTGTACTTAGCGGAGGACACCAAGCTCAATCGCCAGGTGGCACTGAAGTTTTTGCCCAACCGGCTGGCCTCAGACGAGAGTTTCAAGGCGCGATTCAAGCGTGAGGCTCGGGCCGCAGCCGGTCTGAATCACCCCAACATCATCACCGTCCACGAGGTGGCCGAGTATGAGAACCAACCGTTCATCGCCATGGAGTACGTGGAGGGTCAGTCACTCAAAGAGGTGATTGCCGGCAAGGATTTGAGCGTTGAGGAGATACTGGATATCGGCTTGCAGATCTCTGACGGTCTGACCAAAGCCCATCAGGCAGGGATCGTGCATCGAGACATAAAACCACACAACGTATTGATCGACAGAGAGGGTCGAGCCAGAGTCTGCGACTTCGGACTGGCCAAGGCGAAGACGGACGTCATGCTGACCCAGACCGGCACCACCGTAGGTACGGTGGCCTACATGTCCCCTGAACAGGCGCGCGGCGGAGAGGCCGACCAGCGTTCGGACATCTTCTCGCTGGGGGTCATCCTTTATGAGATGTTTACCCGGCAGCTCCCCTTCAAGGGCGAACATGAGGCGGCCATCTTCCATGCCATAATCAATGAACAGCCCCAGCCGCCTGCCCGTTTCAACAACCGCGTTTCACTTGAACTGGAGCGCATCGTGTTCAAGGCTCTGGCCAAGGATAAAGAGGAGAGATATCAGCATGCAGACGACCTGCGAGCTGATCTGAAGGTAGAGAGCAAGAGCTTGGAATACGCCAAGACCGCGTCCGTGGTGCGTCCTGCTGAGGTGGAAAAATCGAAGAAGACAACAACACTTCCCTTCATCCTGGCGGGACTGGGTGTCATCGTCGTGGTGCTGGTCTATTTGGCATTCTTGGGTCAGAAGCAACCTTCCGACCTGCGCGTGGACAGGCCCTCCATAGCGGTACTCTACCTGCAGAACATGTCCGATAGCCCGGAGGACGAATACTTCGCCGCGGGGATGACAGAGGACATCATCACCCAACTCTCCAAGATCAGCGGACTGCGGGTGGTCTCGCGGACCGAGATGGAACAGTTCAGGAATGAGCCGGTGAGCATGAAGACCGTGGCTGACAAGCTGGGAGTAGATTATGTAATGGAGGGATCGGTGCGCAAGCACGGCAACAAGCTGAGGATCACCTGCCAGCTGATCCAAGCTGACGATGGTTTCCACGTCTGGGCCGACAGCTATGACCGAGACATGGAGGACCTGTTTGACATACAGGCGGACGTGGCCAAAGAGGTGGCGAGTGCGCTGGAAGTTGCTTTGGCACCTGCGGAGTTGGAGGAGATCGGGAAAAAGCCGACTTTAGATGTGCGGGCCTACAACTATTACTTGCAGGGCAGGGAGTACTATTTCGGGCATGCAAGCAAAAGGGAGTACCTGGAGCTGGCCATCGGCATGTTCGAAAGGGCGCTTGAGGTAGACTCCACTTTTGCTTTAGCCTATGCCGGGCTGTCCGACTGTTACTCCAGCTATGTCATGTTTGCCATCGACGTCAAAATGTCCTGGCTGGAGGAGGCAGAGAGAGCAGCCAACAAAGCGCTGAGCCTGGACCCTGACCTGGCCGAGGCGCATCGCGCCCTGTCTCGGCTCTACTCGGTTCAGGGCAAAACGGAAGAGGCCATTGGCGCGGCCGAGAGGGCGGTTGAAGCCAATCCGCACTATGCCGAAGCCTGGAGGCTTTTAGGGAACTGGTACATGGGGGCAAAAAGGTACGCCGAGGCTGAGGAAGCTCTGCTCAAGGCAATGGAAGTCAAGCCAACCGAGAGCGGGCTTTTCACGGGCTTAATTCAACTCTACCACCTGTGGGGCAAACATGAGAAGGCGGATGAGTATTTCCGAAGAGGGGTGGAGGTTCAGCCCACTAACGATGCGATATACACCGCAATGAGTGGGGTTTTGATCTCGCGAGGTGACCTTCAGCGGGCAAAGCAGATGGCGCACAAAGCTCTGGAATTGAATCCTCAGTCAGGTAGCGGCGAGACGATGCTTTTCGCGATTTTCAGTCTCACCGAGGAGGTCGACAGCGCCGCTTTCTATCTGCAGTCGACGCGCCAGAGAAATCCTGGCCCGGATTTCTACATTAACATGGCGGTTCTTGCTTTCATGCGGGAAGATGAGAGGGTGGCCCACTCCTATCTGGACTCGTCTGTGGGGCTGCTTGAGCCCATGCTCCAAGAGCTTGAAGGTACTCCCGGAGAGTACCAGATACGCTCGGCAATGGCCCTGGTTCTGTCTATGAAGGAGGAACGAGAAAAAGCATTGGAAGAGGTGAAGATCATAACGGAGAGCCTGGGTGATTCGCTTTTGACGATGGAGTGGTCCCAGGCGGTGACTCTTCTTTCTCTCACGCACATCCTGCTGGACCAAAAAGCGGAGGCGGTCGAACTCATCCGGTTCCTGCTGGAGAACAATCTCACCTCTCTGGCGATCCTAAGATTGCACCCTGTGTACAAAAAGCTCGAGGGCTATCCTCCCTACGAGGAATTAACCAGTCAGGAGCCCCCATGATCGACGCTCGTTTCCGCACCTAAAGCGTGCGTGAACCTTTGGAGGACAAAAAGGATGATCGGCAAAACCATTTCGCACTATAGGGTCGTCAGAAAGCTGGGTGAAGGAGGCATGGGTGAGGTTTACCTGGCCCAGGATACGAAACTCAACCGCCAGGTAGCGTTGAAGTTTCTCTCCGAGCAGTTCGCCTCTGACCAGAGCTTCAAGGCGCGCTTCAAACGTGAAGCCCAGGCCGCGGCAGCTCTGAATCATCCCAATATCATCACCATCCACGAAGTGGCTGAACACCAGGACAGGCCTTTTATCGCCATGGAGCTCGTGGAAGGGGAATCCCTCAAGGAATTGATAGAGAGAAAAGACCTATCCATCGACAGGGTCACCGATCTCGGCATCCAGATTTCCCAGGGACTGGCCAAGGCTCATCAAGCAGGGATTATCCACCGGGACGTCAAGCCGCAAAACATCCTGATAGACAAGGACGGACGGGCAAGGATATGCGACTTCGGTCTGGCCAAGTTGAGACGGGAAGTCATGTTGACCAGGACCGGCACTACGGTCGGCACCGTCGCCTACATGTCCCCCGAACAGGGCCAGGGAAAAGAAGTTGACCAGCGTTCCGACATCTTCTCCCTGGGGGTGGTCCTGTACGAGATGGTTACAGGTCAACTCCCCTTTAAGGGCGAGCACGAGGCCGCCATAGTTTACTCCATCGTGAATGACACGCCTGAGCCATTGGCCAGATACAAAGCCGGTGTCCCGGAGGAGTTGCAGAAGATAGTGGAGAAGGCTTTGAGAAAGGATGCCGAAACCAGGTACCAGAGTTCGGCTGACCTGACTGCTGACTTGAGGGAACTGCGAAGACAGTCCACGACCGCGGCCACCCTTTCGAGCAGGAGCGCACTGGGGCTTGGCAAGGGAAAGCGTTCCTGGGCAGTCCCGATCGTCGGTGTCATCCTTCTGGTTGCCATAGTCGCCGTTGTGGCCTTCCTGTGGTCCGGACGGAGAGACATGCCGGTAGTTCCGGGGGGCGAGATGACAGCCAGGACCAGCTGGAAGAACTCGATCGCCGTACTTCCCTTCAGGGACTTCAGCCCCGACAAAGATCAGGAGTACTTCTGCGACGGAATGACCGACGCCATCATTGGCAAGCTCAGCGGACTGGAGAACCTGAAGGTCATCTCCATGTCTTCGGTGATGCGTTTCAGGGACCCGGAACGAGACATAAAGGAGATTGGCCGGGAACTGGGTGTGGCAGCTGTTCTGGAGGGAAGCATTCAGAAGGAAGACAGCACCATCAGACTCAGTTCCCAGTTGGTCAACGCAGCCAACGGTGCACACCTGTGGTCCGAAACGTACGACCGGGAGCTTGAGAGCGTTTTCGCCATCCAGGATGAGATTTCTCAGGCTATCGTAAATGTGCTGAGAATCAGGCTTTTGGGAGATGATCGGACGGCATTTGCCAAGCGGCACACGGATAACCTGGAGGCGTATAACGCGTATGCCCAGGGCCGCTTCCTGTGGAACAAGCGTACCGAAGAGAATCTGACCAGGGCCATCGGGTATTTCGAGAGGGCGGTGCAGCTCGATCCCGACTACGCCTTGGCCTACGCAGGGCTGGCCGATGCCTACAACGTCCTTCCCAGCAACGTGGGCACGCCGGTCGAAGAAGTCCTCCCTCAGGCCAAAGAGGCCGCAGGAAAGGCACTTGAGTTGGACGACAAGCTGGGCGAAGCTCATGCATCAATGGGCCTGGCTTTAAAACTGGAGGGAGACTTGGAGGGGGCGGAAAAAGAGTATCTTCAGGCCATCCAGCTGAATCCCGCCTATGCCTATGCCCACTACTGGTATGCGATGCTGTTAGGCGAAATGGGCAAACGCGAAGAGGGCCTAAGGGAGTTGGAGAGAGCCTTCGAGCTGGATCCGCTATCTGTGGTCATACTGGTTTATCTGGCAAGCACCAGGTGGGAATCCGGAGACTCACTTCAAGCCTTGGAGCTGATACAACGCGCCCTGGAGATCGAGCCCACCAGGATGGCCACCTACTCGGTATACGGCAGCGGTCTGCGCGCATCAGGGCGGTTAGAGGACGCCGTGAGGATCTACCAGGAGGCAATTCAAATTGATTCCACATATGCCCATGCGTACAGCCGACTGTGCTACACTTACAACCAGATGGGGAATCTCGACAAGGCGCTTGACGCAGCCAACAACTACGTAAGGTCACTTCCGGACGAGCCGGACGCATATGATACCAGGGGCGATATCTACGCTTACAACGGCAAGCTGGATCAGGCGATCGAGAACTACAGAAAGGCGCTGGAAGTGAATCCGGGCTTCGGGGCCAGCTTGCAGAACTTGGTGGCAGCCTACCTCTTCAAGAGAGAGTATGATAAAGCCGATGCCATTATCAGGGAAGCCCTGTCAAGTGATGACCAGAATGCGCGGGCAGGAGCAAGAACCTACCTGGCCTTTATCCCCATGTTTCAGGGGAAGCTCGACTTAGCCCTTGGAGTCTTAGATGAAGGAATCGCTGCCGACCGGTCGGGTCAAGAACCGGGGTGGAGCCTGGCTTTTAAACACCTGGTCAAGTTCTTCATCTACATGGAGACAGAGCGTCTTGACCTTGCCCGGAGGGAACTCGAGATCGTAAAAGGATTACAGGAGAAACACCTCCCGGAAGATCCGAGCAGAACGAGGGACCTGTCTGCTATTTTCTCCGCGCTGCAGGGGGAGTACGGACAAGCCGACGAGCTGCTAAAGACCTGGCGAGCGGATATTGATCAGAATAATGAGGAGCAGATGAGGGGCTATTCACGGATCGCGGGAATCGTTGAGCTGATCAAGGGAAACCCGCAGGCGGCAATCGCTCATTTGCGGGATGGACTGTATGACGGGTTTGCGCCGCTTTTTGAGGTTCGCTATTTTCTCGCTCAGGCGTATCTGGAGTCAGGTCAAGTCGAGCAGGCTGCGGAGGTGCTGGAAAAGGCGCTATTAAGATACGATAAGCACAGAGCCGAAGCCCCGATTTGGTCGGTCAAGGCACACTACTCTTTGGGCCAGGCTTACGAGCGACTGGGCCGAATGCAAGATGCAATCGGCCAGTACGAAGAATTCCTCACGTGGTGGAAGAACGCCGACCCGGGATTTGCTGAAATCGAGGATGCAAAGGAGAGATTAAAGGAGTTGAGAGCGAAAAGTTGAGAGCAAAGGCTAAAAGGAACACCGGGCAGTCCACGGGCTTCTTTGGATTGGCTCCCAGCCTGGAAAGAATCGTGGCTGAGACCGTCCACCTGGAGCAGGTCTGCAAGAAAGATCTGCAATTCGGGGACTTGGTGCTCATCACCACCCGAAATTCGCTGTATTCGGTTCACGTCCTGGACAGAGGTGTCTATCTGGTATCAGGTGGGTGGTTCGATCGAAAGGGCATGTCACCGGTGAGAACTGCCATCCGGGGCTGTACCCTGGGTGGGAGCGTCATCAAGATGGACATTGTGGCAGCTTGCGGACTGCGCCTGGAATTCGACAATCGGGTGGTGACCACTCCCATCCAAAAGGCGTGTGTGATTCGACTCAGTGGTCGGAATTAAACGAGTAGGGGATGGGTAGCAGAATACCTCATCACCAGATCCTCAGACGGGTCGGCTGAGCCAAGGGGACTCAGCCTTCTTGAAAGGCTGATAAGTCTGTTTTTTTTACGGTCAGACTCCGCGTCGATCATACGTTGACACGGCGTGAAGCTTAGCCTTGTTGTGTCGAAAGCGCGTTTCACCGTCACCCCGGCTTTCTGGTTTGCATGGAGCACCTTCTATCCCAACACGGACATCGCGGATTAGCCAATCGACTCCGATAAATCTTCATAATTCCTTTGCCAAACAGAGAGTTGGGGCTTATCTTGTATAGGTATACTACGAATAGCCTTGAGAAGGGAACCTTTTCGTAGATGATCGGTCAAACCATATCCCACTACCGGGTCCTCGAAAAGCTGGGCGAGGGCGGCATGGGGATAGTGTACAAAGCCGAGGATACCAAACTCAAGCGTACCGTCGCGCTCAAGTTCCTGCCACCCGAGTTGACCCGTGACGCTGAGGCCAAGGAACGTTTCGTGCGCGAGGCACGGGCCGCTTCGGCATTGGACCATCCCAACGTCTGCACCGTCTACGAAATCGATGAGGCTGAAGGGCATACCTTCATATCCATGGCCTGCATCGAAGGTCAAGACCTCAGAGACAAGATTCAGTCCGGTCGGTTAGAGCTGGCCGACGCATTAGACATCGCCTTCCAGGTGGCTTTGGGCTTGCAGGCGGCCCATGAGAAAGGGGTCTTTCATCGTGACCTGAAGAGCGGCAACGTGAGGATTACGCCCAAGGGGCAGGCCAAGATCATGGACTTCGGTCTGGCCAAATCTCAGAGCGGTACCACCATCACCAAGAGCGGAACCGCCATGGGCACGCCGGCCTATATGTCGCCGGAGCAGGCTCGAGGTGAACCCGTGGACCACCGAGCCGACATCTGGTCGTTGGGCGTGGTGCTATACGAGATGGTAACGGGTAAGATTCCCTTTCAAGGCGAGCATGAGCAGGCGGTGATTTACTCCATTCTGAACCGAGAGCCGACGCCGATCACCAGCCTGAGAAAGAAGATTCCAGGAAGTCTGAAAAAGACGATTACGAAATCGCTGAACAAAGACCCCGCTCGAAGGTATCAGAGCGTGGACGAGATGCTGATCGACCTGCTGGAAGCCAAGAAGGATCTTGCGACCGGTAGAGGACCATTCCCGGAAAGTAAGAGGACAAGAAAAAAGAGGCGTGTGGTTGTTGTATCCGCGCTTGTGGTCGCTGCTCTGCTGGCAATAGCTTTGCTCTTGGATCACGCCAGGAAACAAGTTCCACCGGTGATCTCCAAGGTTCCCATCGGTGTGATGTTCTTTGACAATCAGACCGGCGAAGACAAGTACGACTACCTGCGCAAGGTCCTGGCGGACATGCTCATAACCGACCTGGGTCAGTCCAGGTTTCTCCAGGTGATGACCTTTCCCCGAATGTACGAACTTTTGCGTTCCCAGGCCTACGAAGGTGTAGAAGACATTGATGCCACGCTTGGGTTCGAGTTGTGCAAGTCCGCTGGTGTTCGCCTGATGGTGGTGGGAAGTCTAACCAAGACCGGTGATACATTTGCGATGAGTGCCCAGTTGCTCGATGTAGATACTAAAGAGCAGGTTGCAGCTTACAGGGTTACAGGCAAGGGCGAAGACAGCATCCTGGGGCTTTTAGTGGACGATCTCACCGATGAGATCAAAAGCGGGATGGAAATCTCCACCAGAGAGATTCAGCGGGAGCAGAGGAACATCGCGGAACTCACGACCACCTCCCTGGAAGCATACAGACACTACTTCGCCGGACGAGAGGCCGCATTTCGGATGTATAGCCAGGAGGCCATCGAGCATTTGGAGAAAGCGGTGGCTCTGGACTCGGTTTTCATCGAGGCTTACGACATTCTGGCACGCCAGTACTATATCACTGGCGACAAATCCAAGGCCTTGGAGATCATTGAAGAGGTGAAAACACTCTCTGGCAGATTAACTGAGGAAGAGCTGCTTGAGATCCTCGCACTGGAAGCCTATTTCAGACACGATTGGGATCTTGCGATTTCCTATTATAGGGGTTTGATAAGCATAGATCCGGACAACGTCAACGCCCACGGCGACCTGGGAACACTCTATTACCAGCGGAAACTGATGTATGACGAGGGCATAGCCGAGTTTGAAAAGATATTGAAGCTTGATCCTGCAGGAATCACACATTGGACAAGTCTCACTCACAACCTGCTGGGCTGGGCCTACCTGCGGAAAGGCGAATTGAAGAAGGCGGGCGCGGCTTTTGAGAAGTACGTTGCTCTCCTTCCCAACCAGGCTTATCCCTTGGTCTGTCTGGGAGACTTCCATCTGATTGTCGGCAATTATGATCAAGCCATAGACGCCTTCAAGAGGTCTTTGGAGGTGGACCCCAACTATCTTCTTACCTCAGAGCTTCTGGGTGCGACATACCTGGCGAAAGGGATGTATGGCCAAGCACAACGTTCTTGTGAGAGATACCTTGCCCTCGCCCCCACAGAAGTCACCAAGGCAAAGGGTCATTTCCTGTTGGGCAGACTTCATTACTTGAAGGACAATTACGCAACGGCTATAGAAGAGTGTCAACTGGCCTTGAAACTGAATCCGACCTTGATAGAGGCGCGCTGGATCTTGGGTCTAGCCTTTGCCAAGAAACAGATGTTCAGTCAGGCTGAAAGCCAGGTTTCGGCCCTCGGGGGACTGGCGGAGAAAACCGGGAGCAGGGATTCAAAAATATACTATCACCATCTTCTGGGCGAGCTGTTGCTGGGCAGGGGCTTTTACCGGGAGGCAGTGGAGAACTTCAGCCAGGCAGCCGAGATTAGGTCACTGGATCGCACTTTGTTTGTGAATGCCCTGGGAGAAGCTTATTTCAGGATCGGCGAATTGGATTTGGCGGTCGAAAAACTCCAGGCTGTGCTGGAGATGAATCCCAACTACGCGCAGTCCCACCACCTGCTTGGCCGGATTCACCAGAAAAAAGGCGAGTTAGAAAAGGCAAGGCATCATTTTCAAAGGTTTGTGGAAATCTGGAAAGAGGCCGACGAGCATCTGCCTCAGCTGAAAGTCGCAAAGAAGCAACTAGAAACACTGTAGAAAGTCCATCAATTCGGTTCCTGCTTGCAGGTTACTGCAAAGAAGAATCGAAGAAAGGAGGTGATCCGAATGCCTATGTTGACTAGGCAAGATTGGGTGAAGCTACGCGATGATTATGGCGTGGCGTTCGCTGGAATGCCTGATGTCCTCTTCGATTTGCTGCTGAGTAAAGTATATGGTCCCAAGAACGAGGGAAACCCGGGAAATCCTTCGTCGAATCCGGGCCACGTCGACGATACTGATGCGATGATGGTATATCTGTCTCATGCCGAACCCCCAATCCCTCCTGCAAAGATCTGAGGCCGGGGGGCATTGACCCACGACGGCTGCGAATGCAGGATCAGAGCACGCACCTTGCAGTCTCTCTTTTTGCAGGAACCGAATTTGCTGGATGTTGAATAGAGCACCATCGGCTTGACACTTGTTCGGGTTCTACAACAAACCACCTCGCAGATATCCGCCTGCCTAACTCCAAATCGGTAATGACAGGCGGAAGGGAATTCATTATATTAATATGTCAAGTTATCGTGGCTCGTGGCAGGAAGCGGGCATGGATTTTTCAAGATGCGTTTCACGAGAATCTGAGAGCTCGCAGCAAATCTCATCGAGATGATCGACAGGGCCATGTCACATTATAACGTCCCCGTAGAACTCGACGGAGGCGGAATGGATATCTTCTGCAAGGCCGGAAAGATGATGCTGGATCGGCCGGTGAGGTTGAAGTTTCTGACCGGGCATCTTCTGTTGGACAAGGTGGTCAGGCGCCGATTGCCTCACGGAGCCAAAGCGGCATCGATATGGGATCGCACCGGCATCACCGCCATTCATGAGACGGACAAGGTAGGAAGGGAATCCTCAATCCACACGGGCCAGGTCAAAAAAACCAAATGCAGCTCCTGTTCGTCAGAGATACCTCCCGGACGGATTTTCGATCTCCGTGACGCTGAATTGAATAAAGGTAACGGGTCGGGTGTACCTTACCAATTATAGGAGAAGTGGCAATGGCTTTTACCGATGAGATCATCCAGCGAGCCCAAGAAGCGGCAACCGCCTTCAGAGATTTGGACCAACCGAGGACGGACCGCATTGTACGGGCAGTCTATCTGGCAGCCATGGATAACCGTGTTCGTCTCGCAATAATGGCGGCGGAGGAGACCGGCATGGGCATTGGGCCACACAAGGTCATAAAGAACGTCATCGCCAGCCAATTGGTATACGAGCACATCAAGAATCATAAGACGGTGGGTGTAATCTCTGAGGATTCATTCTCGGGCATCATCGAAATGGCTCAGCCGTTGGGACCGGTTCTGGCACTGATTCCGGCCATAAATCCCACATCCACCACCATCTTTAAGATTCTCATCACCATGAAAACCCGCAATCCGCTGATTCTCAGCGGCAATGCCATAGCCAAAAATTGTGTGGCGGAAACGGCTCGGGTCTGTTACCAATCAGCACTGAAGGCGGGCGCACCCGAGCACTGCGTCCAGTGGTTGGCCAAGCCCAACCCGAAGACGACCAAGGAGCTGATGAGCCATCGGGGGCTGGCGCTCATTTTGGCCACCGGTGCGGGTGAGTTGGTCAAGGCAAGTTATAGCTCCGGCACGCCGACAATAGGAGTTGGATCCGGCAATGTCCCGGTGTACATCGGCGCCACCGCCGATGTCCCGTTCGCCGTTGGGAATATCCTGATGTCCAAAACGTTTGACAACGGCTCCATATGTGCCAGCGAACAGGCCATCGTGGTTAAAAAGGAGATTGCCGAGAAGGTGACCGCGGAGTTTAAAATACAAAAGGCTTACTTCTTGTCGCCGGAGGAAATCGAAAAAGTTGGCCGCATTGCTTATGACAAGGAAAGAGGTGTGATGTTGGCTGCGGTGGTAGGTCAGCCGGTTCAGCGGATTGCCGAGATGGCTGGCATCGAGGTCCCTGTGGATGCCTCGGTTCTTATTGCCAAGCTGGATGAGGTTTCGCGCAGCCAGCCGCTCTCCGCTGAGATTCTGGCGCCGATTCTTGCCTTCTATAGTGAAGAAACCTTTGAATCCTCCATTGCTCGCTGCATGGAGATCACTCGTTTTGGAGGGATCGGCCACACAGCCGTGATCTATTCCAACGCCCCCGAGCGGATAGAATACTTTTCCAAAAACCTGGACGTCGCCCGGATTCTGGTCAACACTCCATCCACGCAGGGAGCATTGGGGGGAATGTTCAATACCCTGCCGCCTTCTTTCACCTTGAGTTGCGGTTCCGGCGGGAAAAACAGCACCACCGACAATATCTCCACACGCCATTTGCTGAACATCCATCGGATATGTCGACGTCGGGTCAACCAGCGCTGGATGAGCATTGATCACAGGAAGTATCTGGACGAGTCACTCACAGCCGAGGAGATCGAAAAAGAATTCAGCAAGAACACATGAGTGTTTTCGCGATCATTACTGGAGGGAGATTATCGAATTGATCGACGATGTGATATCGCACTATAAAATCCTCAAAAAGATAGGCAGCGGCGGCATGGGCGAGGTCTATTTGGCTCAAGATACCAAGCTCCGCCGCAAAGTGGCCCTCAAGTTCCTGCCCTCTGAGTATAGCTCCGAGTCGGAGTTGAGAACCAGGTTCATGCGGGAAGCGCAGGCGGCAGCAGCCTTGAATCATCCTAATGTGGTCACGGTGCATGAGGTGGCGGAACATGAGGGCAGATTGTACATTGCCATGGAGTATGTGGAAGGGGAGTCGCTGAAGGATTTGATCGTCAGAAAAGAACTCTCCATCGGTGAGGTGCTCGATATGGCCCTGCAGATTTCTGAGGGCTTAGCCGTTGCACATGGGGCACAGATCGTGCATCGAGACGTCAAGCCGCAGAATATCCTGATGGGCAGGGACGGCCGGGTGAGAATTTGTGATTTTGGTCTGGCCAAGGCCAAAAGAGACGTGACCCTGACTCAAACGGGATCAACGCTCGGCACGGTTGCCTACATGTCGCCCGAGCAGGCACGCGGAGAAGAGGTCGATCACCGAACCGACATCTGGGCTTTGGGTGTTGTTGTTTACGAAATGCTCACCGGGCAGATGCCGTTCAAAGGTGAGCATGAGCAGGCTGTGATGTGTTCCATTATCAATGAAGACCCGGAACTTCTTACCTCTTTCCGCACGGATATTCCCAGATACGTTGAACAGGTTGTCAGCAAAGCGCTGGAAAAAGACCAGACCCGACGATATCAAAACATTCAAGAGATTCTGCAAGATTTGAAAACCTCCCCTGCTTCAATTTTAACATCGCCCCAACAGGAAGAGTCAATAGTCGTTCTGCCGTTCGATGATATTAGCCCCGGTAAAGACAACGAGTACTTCAGCGATGGCCTGACCGAAGAGATCATCACCGACCTTTCCAAGATTCATACACTACGGGTGATTTCTCGCACCTCAGCCATGCGGCTTAAAGGCACTGGAAAGGACGTCACCAGAATAGGGAAAGAATTAAATGTGCGGTATGTTTTGGAAGGCAGTGTGCGAAAAGCAGGAAATAACCTTCGGATCACCGCTCAGTTGATTGATGCCACCACCGACTCGCATATCTGGGCTGAGAAGTATAGGGGGACTTTAGAGGATGTGTTTGACATACAAGAGAAAGTGTCTCGATCTATTGTGGATGCACTAAAACTAAAGTTAAGTCCAGAAGAGGATCAAAGAATAGCTCAGCGACCCATTGATAATGTTCATGCGTACGAATGCTATCTCAGAGCGAGACAAGAAATTTGGCGTTTTACTGAGGATGCGCTGGAACGTGCACTTCAATATCTCCAAAATGGCCTGGACATTGTTGGTGAGAATGCACTTCTCTATGCGGGTATGGGATATGTGTATTGGCAATACGTTAATATGGGGATTAAGCAGGAAGACTATGTGCAGAAAGCAGAAGAATGCGCGGGAAAGGTTTTTGAACTGGAGCCAGAATCACCCCAAGGACATCTTCTTCTTGGATTAATTCAAATGGTGTCTCATGGAAATATGCAGCAAAGCGTCCGGCATCTAAAAAAGGTGCTAACTGTAAATGCCAATGATCTCGATGCTTTGTTTTGGCTTAGTGTTTTATATGGGATTATCGGAAAGCCAGTCCCCGCGTCTCCATTTATTAACAAGGCGTTGGAAATTGATCCACTGAATTCCAGTAGTTATATTATTAAATCAATGCAGCACTATTATGAAGGGCGATTTGATCTTGCGATTGAATCTGCATTAAAGGGTCATCAAATGGAACCTGAAAATCCTGGATCTATATATTGCCGCGCTCTGACGCTTGCAAGCCAGCATCGTGTTGAAGATGCCATATCTTTTATCGATAATAATGTAGATAAAACTTCGAGAAATTTCTTTTTGCGGGTGAGTATATTCTTGAAAAAGGCATTGCTTGGTGAGAATGACGTATCCGAATTGTTGACCGATGAGTTCATCACTACTGCTAAAAGAGATTTTCAGTATTCAAGCCTTTTTGCTGATTTTTATGCGCTGCTTGGTCATAAAAAAGAAGCACTAGATTGGCTTGAAAATGCTGTAAATAGAGGTTTTATCAATTACCCCTTCCTGTCTGAACATGATCCTTTTCTCGAAAACGTCCGCAGTGAAGATCGGTTCAAGAAACTCATGGAAAGAGTGAAGCACGAATGGGAAAATTTCGAAGTGTGAACATGATCGGCAAAACCATCTCCAACTACAAAATCCTCGAAAAACTTGGCGAAGGCGGCATGGGTGAAGTCTACCTGGCTCAGGACACAAAGCTTGGTCGCAAAGTCGCTCTCAAGTTCCTCCCGTCCGAGTACACCTCACAATTGGAGTTGAAGACAAGGTTCATGCGAGAAGCACGGGCGGCGGCTGCCCTGAATCATCCTAATATCATAACCATTCATGAGGTCGCTGAGTACGAAGCCAGGCCTTTCATCGCCATGGAGTACGTGGAGGGCGAGTCGTTGAAGGATTTGATCGCAAGAAAAGAACTCTCCATCGGTGAGGTGCTCGATATGGCCCTGCAGATTTCTGAGGGCTTAGCCGTTGCACATGGGGCACAGATCGTGCATCGAGACATAAAGCCGCAGAACATTCTGATGGGCAAAGATGGCCGGGTAAGGATTTGTGATTTCGGTTTGGCCAAGGCAAAAAGGGACGCGACCTTAACCCAGGCCGGTTCCACGCTCGGGACCATTGCGTATATGTCGCCCGAGCAGGCACAGGGTAAAGAGGCTGATCATCGAAGCGACATCTTTTCTTTTGGAGTAGTGTTATATGAGACGGTTACAGGCCAGCTTCCCTTCAGGGGCGAGCATGAGGCCGCCGTAGTCCACTCCATTGTGAATGACACACCCGAGCCATTGGCCCGATATAAATCGGATGTATCTGGGGAACTTCAGAGAATCGTTGGCAAAGCGATGGAGAAAAACCGGGAGATGCGCTACCAGCATTCTGACGACCTGCGCGCTGATTTAGGAAGGCTTAAGACTGAATTGGAGACGGGGGTAACGAAGACACTTGAGACTTCAGTAAAGATTATGCCCTCTATCGCCGTGTTGCCTTTTACCAATTTAAGTGCCGACAAGGAGCAGGAATACTTCTGCGACGGCATGGCTGAGGATATCATTAATGCTCTGACACATATTGAAGGTTTGCGTGTAGTTGCCAGAACCTCTGCTTTTGCATTCAAGAGTAAACATGAGGATATTCGAGAGATTGGAAGAAAGCTGAATGTGGAAACTCTGCTTGAAGGGAGTGTAAGGAAAGCGGGCAGCAGGCTCCGGATAACCGCACAACTTGTCAATGTCACAGATGGTTATCACCTCTGGTCAGAGCGATATGACCGCGAGATGGAGGATGTGTTCGCCATCCAGGACGAAATCTCTCTGGCGATCGTAAACAAGCTGAAACTTTTGGTGGGAGAGAAGGCAAAACTCGTGAGGCGTCATACAGATGATCTGGAAGCCTATAACCTGTATTTGAAGGGCCGCTGGTTCTGGAACAGGAGGACAGAAGCGGGACTGAAAAAGGCCATCGAGTACCTCAAACAGGCAATCGGAAAAGACCCGAGTTATGTTTTGCCTTACACGGGATTAGCCGACTGCTACAATATCCTTGGTTGGTATGGTTATCTCCCTCCCAAAAAAGCCTTCCCAAGAGCAAAGGCTGCAGCAGAGAAGTCACTGGAGATGGATGACACCCTTGCAGAAGCTCACACCTCTTTAGCTACTGTCAGAGAGTTTTACGATTGGGACTGGTTGGCTGCCGAGAGAGAATACAAGCGAGCCATTGAGCGAAACCCCAGCTATGCACCAGCTCACCACAGGTATGCTGAGTATTTATCGTATATGGGGAGGCATGAAGAATCCATCGCAGAGGTTAAACGAGCCACAGAGCTTGATCCGCTCTCGCTCATCATAAACGCAGTCGTGGGAGAGGTATATTACTTCGCCCGCCAGTACGACCAAGCCATAGAAGCGTCGCAGAGGGTGATCGAGATGGACCCGAGCTTTGTCGTGGCTCATTTTCTCCTCGCGTTTCCGTATGCCCAAAAGGCAATGTATGATGAAGCCATTGCAGAAGCTCAAAAGGCGATGGACCTTGCAGGAGGGCGCATTCCACTATTTGTAGCGCAACTCGGAACTATATATTCGTATTCGGGAAAGAGAGATGAAGCTGAGAAGGTACTCGACCAGTTGCACGAGCTATCAAAACAGAGGTATGTTTCACCGTTTTATATAGCATTGATTTATGTGGGAATTGGTCAGAAGGACCAGGCGTTCGAATGGCTTGAAAAAGCGTATGACGAGCACGATCACGCGCTGGAAACTCTCAAAGTAGACCCAATGCTCGATAGTGTGCGTTCGGACCCGAGGTTCACTGAGTTGTTGAAAAGAATGGGATTAGAAAAGTGATTGGCAAAACGATTTCACATTACAAAATCCTGAAGAAGCTTGGCGAAGGCGGGATGGGGGAAGTCTATCTTGCCCAGGACACCAAGCTGAACCGCAAGGTGGCACTGAAGTTCTTGCCCGTGCAGTTAGCTTCGGATGGAGAGCTAAAAGAGCGCTTCAAGCGCGAAGCACAGTCGGCGGCGGCACTAAACCATCCCAATATCATAACCATTCATGAAGTCGCTGAATACGAGAACAGGCCATTTATCGCCATGGAGTACGTGAAGGGTGAGCCACTGAAGGATCTCATTGGCAAGAAGGGTCTCTCTATCGGTGAAGTGCTTGATGTGGCCTTGCAGATTTCCGACGGCCTGGCTGTGGCTCATCAGGCAGGGATCGTTCATCGCGACATCAAGCCGCAGAATATCCTGATGGGCAAAGACGGCCGGGTGAGGATATGCGATTTTGGTCTGGCGAAGGCGAAGAGAGACGCGACGCTGACCCAGGCCGGATCAACGCTTGGTACGGTGGCGTACATGTCGCCCGAGCAGGCACAGGGTAAGGAGGCAGACCATCGAAGCGACATCTTTTCCTTTGGTGTGGTTCTGTACGAGATGATCACAAATCAGCTTCCTTTCAAGGGTGAACATGACGCCGCACTGATTCATTCTATTGTAAACGATTCACCTGAACCGCTGGCGAGATACAAGGCAGATGTTCCAGAGGGGTTGCAGAGGATGGTTGACAAAGCGCTGGCAAAAGACAAAGGTGAGCGGTATCAGCATGCGGATGACCTTCTGGCGGATTTGAAGCGTGAGAAGAGGAGCTTAGAACAGTCGAAGACAGTGCAAGTTCCATCAGACGCAGTAACGGCGAAGCCGAAACGGAGATTCCTTCCCTTTGTCGTTCCCGCGTCAATCATCTTCGGAGTGGTTTTGCTTCTTCTGATTCTCAAACCCTTCCAGGTGGAGATTGCACCGGAGAAGGCGGCAGTGGCCGAGGAGAACTCACTGGCAATCATGTACTTTGAGAACATGGTGGACAGGGACGACCCGGAAAGACTGGGCGAGATCGTGACCAATCTCCTGATAACCGATCTTTCCGAATCGCAATATATGAACGTGGTATCCAGTCAGAGGCTCTATGATATCCTCAAGCTGCTAGGCAGGGAAGGGGAGAAGGTTATAGACAGAAGCGTTGCCACGGAAGTGGCGACCAAGGCCAGAGCCAAATGGATGCTGTTAGGCAATATCCTCCAGGTCGATCCTGAGGTCATCTTAACTTCTCAGTTGGTCGATGTGGCCAGTGGCAAGGTTGCTGCGTCCCAGCGCATCGACGGAGAAGCCGGAGAGAAGATATTCGCCATGGTGGATAGACTGACGGTCGAAATCAAGAGCGACCTTTCCCTGCCCGCCGCTGCGCGGAACGAGCAGGACCGGCCGGTGGCAGATGTGACAACCCATTCTCCGGAGGCATACCGTCACTACCTGGAGGGAGTCGACTACGGGTGGAAGTTCTACTGGGCGGAGGCGCAAGAGAGCCTGGAGAAGGCTATCGAACTGGACTCCACCTTCGTCATGGCATACTATCGTCTGGCCGGGGTTAGGAGATCTGAGGCACGGGGGCTTTTGGCCAAAGCCATGACATACCTGGATAAGGTAAGCTGGAAGGAAAGGCACTACGTCAAAGGCGCGTATGCATTTCATTCCGGGGACTACGCTCAAGCCATTGAAGAACTTCAGAACATTATCCAACGGCATCCCGACGAAAAAGAGGCGTTCTGGACGATGGGATATATCTACGCTCAGACTCTGCGACAGCCTGAGGAGGGGATTCGTTATCTCAGCAAGGCCATCGAGATTGATCCCCTCTACAAAATAGCATACAACCTGCTTGCCTACGCTTATAACGACGTCGGGAATTTTGAGAAAGCCATCTGGGCTATAAACGAATACATATCCCTCGCGCCTGATGAAGCTAATCCATAC